>JANYKA010000056.1 GCA_025358315.1 Gemmatimonadota bacterium
AACTGGACCTGGAGCTCGAAATGATTCTTGGATTGCGCACTGTTATTTATCCGACCACCGATTTGACGAAAGCCGCTGCGTGGTATGCACAAGTATTGGAGCAGAAGCCATACTTCGAAGAACCGTTTTACGTTGGGTTCGCCGTTGGCGGATTCGAGTTGGGGCTCATACCCGACGGAGTGCCAGGCACGTCGGGCCCACAGGCCCTCTGGGGAGTGGCGGATGCCGACACTGCCCTTGCGCGTTTGCTCGAGATTGGCGCTATTCTTCTCGATCCCGTGACTGATGTCGGTGGGGGCATTCGCGTTGCCGCGGTTCAAGATCCGTTCGGCAATCGTTTCGGCATTATCGAGAACCCCAACTTCGATAGGTCGACCGTACGCTAGTTTAGATACCAGACGGTTCACCACGGGGAGGATCACGAATGCTGTCAGCACGCGAAGCACTAGCCGGGCTACGAGAGGGGAACCTCCGGTTCGCCGCGAGGGTGCGCGGATCCGACGATTTGCGCGTTTACCCGCAACGCACCGAATTGGATATGACGCAGGAGCCGTTTGCGATTGTCCTTGGGTGTTCTGATGCGCGGGTGCCAGCAGAGATCGTGTTTGATCAAGGCTTAGGTGATCTATTTGTCATTCGCGTCGCCGGTAACATTGTGGCGCCGTCTCAAGTCGGGAGCGTAGAGTTCGCCGCCGAGCGATTCGGCACGCGACTTGTGGTGGTGCTTGGCCACACGCAGTGCGGGGCAATTTTGGCGACGCTCGAAGAACTTCGGCGCCCGAATGAAAACCAGTCACGAAATTTACGGTCCATCGTCGATCGTGTGCGGCCCTCGGTGGAGGGCCTCCTCGCCACAGAACTTCGCCACGATGAAAATGCATTAGTGAGACAGGCGGTTCGTGCCAATATCCGCGCGTCGGTAGATCATCTGCGCCATGGCTCCCAAGTGCTCGAACAATTGATTCAGGACGATGGACTCCGTGTCGTTGGCGCTGAGTACTCGTTGGAGACCGGCGTCGTAGAGTTTTTTGACGGCGCGGCTGAATGATCGGCAGTACTGATCTGGTCGCGTTGACGCACTATCTCCCGATTGTCACAACGATTCTCGTTGTTCCGTTCAGCATTAACCTGTGGCAGCGCTATCGCAGTCGGCCTGCGTCGACATATTACTTGTGTTGGTGTATCGGAGTGGCCGTGTATGGGCTCGGCACACTGACCGAAGCGCTGACAACGCTCACCGGATGGCACGCCGGAATATTTCGGCTTTGGTACATCACGGGCGCATTGCTTGGAGGAGCGCCGCTGGCGCAAGGCACGGTGTACCTGCTCCTTCGCCGGCGGACCGCCAACATCCTCACGGTAGCGTTGGTCAGTTACGTCACCTTCGCCGCTGTCTGTGTGCTCCTGAGTCCGTTGGATTATTCCAAGGTGGAGCAACACCGTCTCTCCGGTGCGGTCCTCGCGTGGACATGGGTGCGGCTGTTGAGCCCGATGGCGAATCTCTACGCAGTAATTTTTTTGATTGGAGGCGCCATTGTTTCGGCGATTCGCTATAGCCGCCAAAGCGAAACACGTCACCGATTTCTTGGTAACGTGTTTATTGCTGTCGGTGCGATCCTTCCCGGAATCGGAGGTACCGCGACCCGGATGGGCCATGTCGAGGTCCTCTATGTCACCGAGCTCGTTGGACTCGTGTTGATTTGGTACGGGTACCGTCTCAACATTCGGACAACGAGCCCGGTTACGACATAGCTATTTCCCAACCGGTTTTGGCGCCGGTGACGGCGGCAATGACAGCAGACGCCGCTTCACGCGTTGAAACGCATCTGAATCAACCTGCAGATTTCGTAACTGCGCCGGTGGATAAAGGGAAATCTGCTTTGTTGTTGCAGTGATGCGATCTTCTTCGCCCGGATGCGTCGCGAACCAGGCATCTACGGCCGATGGATTCGTCTTGCGTTCGTTCAGCAGAATGCGAAACATCTCTGGGACCCCGTGCGGATCGATGCCGGCGTTCACGGTGTTCTTGACGCCCTGATCGTCGGCTTGTGCTTCATCCTGACGGCTGAAGCTCGCGAAAAAGGCAGATCCACCGAGGTTGATCCCGGCCTGCGCGGCGCCACTGTTGCAGACCTTGGTGAGTGTGCAAAGCGCCATAAGGCCGCCGTTCACTTCCTGCGATTGCTGCATTTGTTGCACTGTGTGACGCAGCGTGACGTGGCCGATTTCGTGTCCCACGACGCCAGCAAGCTGATTCATCGTTTGTGCGCGCTCGACCAGGCCTCGGTTCACATAAATCCATCCGCCCGGGACGGCAAAGGCATTCACCTCTTTACTGTCAACCACCGCGAAATGCCACGTGAGTCCGCGTGTGTCTGCGACCTTGGCAAGCTGGTTACCGAGCGCATTAATGTAGCTCACCACCAATGGGTCACGGACAATTGGCAGTTGGGTGTCTATTTGTGCGGCGTACGAGGCCCCCATCTGCACTTCCTGCTGCGTGGAGACGGCACATGACGCCGCAACGAGCACGAAAGTGCAAATTGCGACGCAACGAGAGGCGCGCTCTATTGGAGCAGAAAAGTTGACCATATTCAATCCTTCGGCGACAGTGGATTTGCCGGGACAGTACCCGGATTACCTCTGACATTAGGTCAAGGATCGCGACAGAACAACCCGCGCAAAAGGCCTAATCCGTTGGGGTGAGAGGAAGGTCACTCGCCGTGTACACTACCGTCAGAAGGAAAACTCCGCCCACCGCCGACCGTGCCTCGTGTTCCACACCAGGAGCGAAGACCAGCACGTCGCCGGTATGCAGCGGATACTCGCGCCCGCGGGCAACGAATGTTACCTCGCCCTCCAATAAATGGATGGTCACGTGCGCTTCGGTGTGGTGCGTCGGTAACGCGCCGCCCGGTGCAATTCCCATGATGGTGAGGCGGAGTGGCCCTTCTTTGACAATCGTCCGCGCGGTACGGCCATGTCGCGCGAGGAGATCGGGGTCAAGCAAACGCTCGTCCTGCGTCAGGTGGTGGACGAGTACGTCACCGTCCAGTTCGCGATGCAAGGAAGACATTGGGGCTCCAGTATATGGGAATGAGCTATGGCGAACCTCGCGCGCCATGACGTCGAACAGTCGATTTCTCCGCGCGAGGATACTGCCTCAAGCTATCATTCGGAAGTATCCGGCGTACCATCCCTTCGCTCATGAAGCTCGGTATATGACTTCTCATTCCGTCGATACGATCTTCACCATTGGCCATTCCACCCGGACGTTCGCCGAATTCGCGGCACTCTTGCAACAGGTAAACGTCACGCTACTCGTGGATGTGCGCTCGATCCCGCGCTCGCGGACGACGCCGCAATTTAACAAGGACGCTCTCCCGGCTTCTCTCGCCGGCGATGGCATGCGCTATGATCACTTGCCCGCGCTCGGCGGACGGCGCCACCATCGCAAGGGTGCTCCCCCCTCGCTCAACACCTATTGGCGTGTCAATGCCTTCCGGAACTACGCTGACTACGCGGAGACCGGCGAATTTCGCACCGGGCTGGACGCGTTGTGCATTCTCGCAAGAAACGATACGTGCGCCATCATGTGTGCCGAAGCGGTGTGGTGGCGCTGTCATCGGCGGATCATTACCGACTATCTGCTTGCGGATGGACGGCACGTCGAGCATATCATGGGACCAAATCAAATTGTCGCGGCGACGCTCACGCCCGGCGTGCAGTTGATGGCCGACCGGACGCTTCGCTATCCTCCTCAGTGAGACAATTCCAGATATGAAAAAATCGATCAGTCCTTTCGTATTCGCCCTATTTGCCTTAGCGTGCCGCTCGAAAGACGCGGGCGTGCCTGCGGCCGCACCGGTGGTGCCGATGGCGCAGGCACCAGTCACTGCGCCCGCGAACGTTTCACACGGTGAGGCTCACGTGGGTGCCGACACGGTGCCCGCGCCAGTGAGCGCTGTCGCACCACCGCGCAGTACGCAACACTTGCAGCGAATCCGGCTTGAGATATCGAATGCTACAGTGCCGATCGGGGATGGTGTGCAATACGCCGCGTGGACATTTGGCGGTACGGTGCCCGGCCGATTCATTCGCATTACCGTGGGTGACACGCTGGATTTCACGCTCGTGAATAAGGCACCGATGCCGCACAGTATGGATTTCCACGCTGCCGAAATTGCACCGAGCAAGTATTACGTCAATGTCATGCCGAACGACTCGATCCATTACCGATTTGTCCCGCGGGTGCCTGGGGTGTTCATGTATCACTGTGGCACGGCGCCGGTGGCGGCACACATTGCCAATGGCATGTATGGTGCGCTTATCGTGGACCCGGTCACTCCGCGTCCGGCGGCGAGAGAACTCGTGATCGTACAAAGCGAGTTTTATATGACACCGGCCGTGCCAGGCGCGCCGCGTGCACTTGATTGGAATCATGTGCTGAGCTTGGCGCCAGATTTCGTGGTCTTCAACGGACAAGCGTCGCAGTACGCCACGCATCCGATCGTCGTGAAGCCGAACGAACTTGTGCGAATGTATGTCGTGAATGCGGGACCGAATCGTTTCTCGTCGTTCCACGTTGTCGGAGGAATTTTCGAGCGGGTATTCGTCGACGGCTCCCAGCGGAGTCCGCTTGCAGGCGTGCAGACGGTGGCCGTGCCGGTGGGCGGCGGGTCGATATTTGAGATTCGACTCAAAGAGCCGGGAGACTACCCGTTCGTCACGCATGCGTTCGCCGATGCGACAAAGGGGGCGATGGGGATCCTGCGCGCGGACGCGCGAGCGAAATAGCGTTGCCCGAGTCGCGCGCCCGCCACTCTAAAGTAGCGCGGTATCCACAATCGCCTGCGCCTCAGCCACAATCCGGCGCAAATGATCTTCGCCGAGAAAGCTCTCGGCGTAAATCTTATAGATATTTTCCGTGCCCGATGGCCGCGCCGCGAACCATCCATGATCGGCAATCACCTTCACCCCGCCGATCGGGGCGTTGTTACCTGGAGCGTGGCTCTCAATGCTGCGAATAGTCTCACCCGCGAGGTTGGCGCTCTGCACCTGTGCCGGCGACAGCACGGACAACGCCTGTTTCTGTGCCGGGGTCGCTGGTGCTTCGACGCGGTCCGCAACGGCCACTCCAAATGTGTGTTCAAGACTCCGGTAACTTTCACCGGGGTCGTGACCGGCGCTCGCAGTGATTTCCGCTGCCAGCAGTGCCGCGGCTATTCCATCCTTGTCTGTCGTCCAGACTGTGCCGTCAATACGGAGCAGGGTGGCGCCTGCACTCTCTTCGCCCGCAAAGCCAAGCGATCCATCGGAGAGTCCGTCCACAAACCATTTGAAGCCGACCGGAACTTCGTAAAGCCGGCGTCCGAGTTTCTTCGCCACGCGATCGATCATCGCACTGCTCACAACCGTTTTTCCAACACCGGTACTGGCGCCCCACTGCGGTCGATGTGTGAACAGATGATCAGTGGCAACGGCTAGATAGTGATTGGCTGGCATCAATCCCGCACTGCGCGTCACGATCCCATGCCGGTCGTGATCGGTATCGCAGGCGAACGCGATGTCGAAGCGATCCCTCAGATCAATCAGCCGTTGCATGGCGAATGTCGACGACGGATCCATCCGGATTTGACCGTCCCAGTCGACCGACATAAAGCGGAAGGTCGGATCGACGACATCGCTCACCGTCGTGAGATCCAGCTGATAGCGCTCAGCAATCCGAGCCCAGTAATGCACCCCCGCGCCGCCGAGCGGATCAACGCCGATGCGCAACCCGGCGCCACGAATGGCTACCATGTTGATCACCTGGCCAAGGTCGTTCACATAGCTAGTGAGATAGTCGTGACGATGCGTCGTCGTTGCCCGCAATGCTTTCTCGTGCGGAACGCGCTGCACGCCGGCCAGACCGCTCTGAAGAAATGCATTTGCCTCCGCCTCGATCCACGCCGTGACGGCCGTCGCAGCGGGTCCACCGTTCGGCGGATTGTATTTAAATCCACCGTCGCGTGGCGGATTATGCGACGGGGTAATGATAATGCCATCGGCGAGGCCGGTTGTACGTCCCCGATTGTATACAATTATGGCGTGTGATACGGCCGGTGTCGGCGTGTATTCATCATCTGATGCCAGCATCACGGTCACATTGTTGGCCGCGAGCACCTCGAGCGCAGTCGAGCACGCCGGTGCCGACAGTGCATGTGTATCCACGCCAACAAACAGTGGACCATTGATCCCCTGCAACGCACGGTATCGACAAATGGCCTGCGTGATGGCGAGCACGTGCCATTCATTGAACGACGTGTCGAATGAGGATCCCCTGTGTCCGGACGTTCCAAATGCCACACGCTGCGCTGGCACGGCAAAGTCCGGCACCCCGGCATAGTAGGCGGCAATAAGCCGCGGCACGTCAACGAGTATTGACAGCGGGGCCGGCTGACCAGCGAGCGGGCTGATTATCATAGCACGACGCGCACGTGATGCGTCGTCTGATCGTCGACCAGTGGAATGCCCGTGCGGTCCTCAAGGGCTTTTCCGTCGAGCTCGATCAGCGACACGCCTCGGCTCACGTTGCGCGGATTCTCGACTACGATTTCATACTGCGATAATCGATAGCGGAACGAGATGGCAAATGATTTCCACTGCGTCGGGATACAGGGATTGAGTTCCAGTCGCTGTCCCTGTACCCGGAATCCGAGCACGCCTTCCAGTCCGGCGCGGTACAACCAACCGGCAGAACCGGTATACCAAGTCCACCCGCCACGACCGACGTGGGGAGCTTGAGAGTACACATCGCCCGCGATCACATATGGTTCCACTTTATACTGTTGCACACCACCGGGCGTTGCCGTGTGTGTGATGGGATTCAACATCGAGAGAAGTTCCGCTGCCTTATCGCCGTCGCCGAGCGCGGCGTGTGCCATGACCACCCAGGCTCCGGCGTGGGTATACTGCCCCCCATTCTCGCGCACGCCCGGAACATATCCTTTGATGTAGCCCGGCTCGAGTTTGGTATCGTCGAACGGCGGTGTGAGCAACAGGACCAGCCGGTCGCTCCGCCGGACCAGCCGCTGATCAACCGACGCCATGGCGCGTCGTGCGCGCTCGGGATCAGCGGCGCCCGACAGCACGCTCCACGATTGCGCGATCGAATCAATGGCACAGGCATCGCTTCCGGCGGTGCCAAGCGGCGTACCGTCGTCAAAGTAGGCGCGGCGATACCACTCGCCGTCCCACCCCGCGTCCTCGACGGCCTTCTTTAGTGTTCCAAGACGAATCTTCCACGCGGCCGCGCGCACGCCTTCGCCGCGTGCCTCGGCGATCGGAATCCACGCCGTAAGAACTGCGTGAAGGAACCACGCGAGCCATACGCTCTCGCCTTTCCCGTCGGCACCGACGCGGTTCATGCCGTCGTTCCAGTCGCCCGTGCCCATGAGTGGAAGGCCGTGTATTCCAGCGGTGAGGCATCGGTCGATTGCGCGCGCGCAATGTTCCAGGACTGTCCCCCGCTGCACCGAGAGGCGCGGCTCGAAATATGACTCCAATTGTCCGGCGGCCAGCAAGGGTCCGTCCAGAAAGGAAACTTTTTCATGAAGAATGTCCGCGTCACCGGTGACTGCCAAATAATGGCTCGACACAAAGGGGAGCCAGAGCAGATCATCGGAGATTCGGGTGCGCACACCGCGACCAGCCGGTTCGTGCCACCAGTGCTGCACATCGCCTTCGACAAATTGCCGTGACGCGGCTTTGAGGATCTGCGTGCGAGCAAGGTCGCTGCGCACGACCATGAGAGACATAACGTCCTGCAACTGGTCGCGAAATCCGAACGCACCGCTCGCTTGGTAGAATCCGGCCCGTGCCCAGAGTCTGCTGGAAAGGGTTTGGTAGAGGAGCCATCCGTTCGACAAGAGGTCGAGCGAACGATCGGGCGTTTTCACTTGTACGGTGCCGAGTAGGCGCTCCCAATTGTCCGTGACAATCTTCAACTGTTCGTTAAGGTCGGCGGCTCGGTAACGCAGGATAAGCGCTCTCGACTCCTCGCGGGTGGCGGCTTGCCCAATGATGAAATGCACTTCGGCGCTGGCACCCGCCGCGATCTCTAGAGTTGTCCGCAGGGCGCAACACGGATCAAGCGCGGCACCGCTGCGCCCCGAGAGCCGGTCACGCCGGCCCAACGCCGCCGGGCGTTCGGTGGTGCCATTGCGCCCGATGAACTCCGTGCGGTCGGCCGTCCAAGAGGTCTGTTTTCCACCCAGGTCGGCGAACGCAATCCTGTTGCTGAAGTCCCGACTCCATGAATTTCTGGCGAACATTGCACCGGTGGCCGGATCGAGCTCGGTGATCACGAACGGGGCAGAGCCGCTTCGCGACGCGCCAAGAATCCATTCGAGATACGCCGTCACCGACAACCGCCGGGGACGCGACGAATTGTTGGTGAGGATGAGACGGGAGAGCTTCACCGGATCGTCGGTCGGCACAAACTGCACCAGCTCAAGGGCAATGCCGTGCGAGTCGTACTCAAAGCGGGAATATCCGTGGCCGTGGCGCACGATGTATTCGCCATCGTCCTCGCGGATCGGCAGCGGTGTAGGACTCCAGAGTTCGCCGGTCTCATCATCGCGAACGTACAACATCTCACTGGGCGGATCGCTCACCGGATCATTCGACCATGCGGTGAGCTGATTTTCCTGACTGTTGATAGACCAAGTATATCCCGACCCGGTTTCCGATGTCAGGAATCCGAAATTCGGATTGGCGATTACGTTAACCCACGGTGCGGGCGTCCATTGGCCGCGCCGGAGAATAATCACGTATTCGCGACCATTCTTGGCGAATCCGCCGAGGCCGTTGAAGTACTCCAACTCGCGGTGCGAGTCGGGTGGCGGAGCAAGTGGCGTCGCCACTTCTTTCGGGCGCCTCGCGACGGGAGCGACGACAGCTTCCGAGCGTGGTGCGCGAACCATTTGCGCAGCGAGCGTGCCGCGCCGACTGGACAACGTTATGCGCGCGGCGGTTCGAAGCGCGTCGGATTGCGTCGCCGTTACGCGGTCGTCACGCAGAATGATGACACTCCCGCGCGCTTCCTGCCCCTCGTGTGGCGGCATCGACTGACTGGTGCGCACCAATGTCTCCAGCAACGTCTGGAGATCTTGTACGTAGGAGGGCGCCCGGTTGTTCAGGATCACGAGATCGACCGCGAGGCGCTTCATCCGCCAGTATTCGTGGGCACGCAACAGTTGCCGGACAATACCGATATCCTCAGCGTCATCAATCTCAATGAGTACAATCGGGAGGTCGCCCGAAATGCCGTTTGGCCAGAGCGCTGCCGCGCCGCCATCCTGTCGCAACAGTATTTCGACCGGCGCACGCCGCGCCCGATCGGCATACAGAATCGCTCCGCCAAGCGTTTGAAAGAGGTGCGCTTCGTCGGGGCTGATGCCGCAGTGATGCAATTGTACTTGTGCCTGAGTCCAGGCAAGGGTGGCGACCCGCTCAAATGTCGTGACATCATCATACTTGTCAGCGAGGTCGAGCACTTCGCTGCGCGTCGATGCCACCACAGTGGAAAATGCCACGCGCACTGTTTTGCCGGGGCGCACACGAATCCGACGACGCAACGCGACGATCGGGTCGAGTACCGAGCCGACCGTATTGGACAGCGCCACGCCATCGGCAATTGCCTGCGCCGTCCGCACTTGGCGGCCGCGCCCGATGAAATGGCTCCGGTCGGTCTCCCATTCCAGATCGCCGACTGTCTCGCCTTCCACCGCCAATACGTGGGCGAGCCAGACTTGCATGTCTTCAGAGGATCGGGGGCGGCGCGTGGCGAGCAGCGTGCCGCGATCGGCGATGCATTCGGTATGTACGAACAGGTTGGAGAACGCCGGATGCGCCGCGTCGGAAGCCGGCGACGCGAGAACGATCTCGGCGTACGACGTGACTTCGATCTCGCGGGTCCGCGATCCGAAGTTTGTCACGGAGACACGACGAACCTCTGCATCGTCCTCCGACGATACGATCACCTCAAGGCGGGTCGCGAGCGCGCCGTCGCGGCGAGAGAACTCGGCGCGATCTTCTGAAAAAATCACATCGTAATTGTCCGGCTCTTGCCCGCTTGGCTGGTACCCGGCGGACCAACTCTCCCCGCTGGCGACGTCGCGAAGAAAGATATACGAGCCCGTATCATCACTTGTCGGATCGTCATGCCAGCGCGTGATTGCCAAGTCGCGCCACCGACTGTACCCGGAGCCTGCGGCGGTCAGCATGACCGCGTAGTGCCCGTTCGAGAGCAACTGCGTGCGCGGCGTTGGACTATGCGGAGACGTGAAGCGACGGGTGTTCGGTGGCACCAGTTCACGGACGTCCGCCATGCTCGCAATGGAGTCCATCGCCGGTCTCGCGACCGCGACGTCGCGCGGGGTGCGCTCCTGGAGCAGAAGCTCACTGGCGCGAACCATAGGCTCCTCGTGAAAGCGGGCCCGCATCACGCCGCCATCGAGCGCGTTCGCGGCGGCGACGATCAGCATCCCCTGGTGGTGGGCCATGTACATGCGCACCACAGTATGCGTTTGCTCGGCGGGAAGCCGCGGTACTGTGTAGTCGAGGGACTCGTAAAAACCGTAGTCGCCATCCGCGCCAGCGTCGGTGAGCGCCCTGAAATTCCGCACCGCCAAGGCCGGCTCAATCATCGCCGCGAGTCCGGTTGCGTACGGCGTAATAACCATATCGTCCGCAAGGCCGCGTCTCAGGCCGAGGCCGGGCACGCCAAAATTGGAATACTGGTATGTCATCTCCAGATCGCGCACGGAATACCCCGACTCCGAAACCCCCCAAGGGACACCGCGTTCATATCCATAATCGATCTGGCGACGCACCACGAGGCGGCACGTCTGTTCCAGCAGGCTGCCTACGGGCGAGCGCATCACCAACCCAGGCATCAGATATTCGAACATCGACCCTGACCACGACTGCAGAACGGAATCCCGGCCGACAGGCGTCAATGGGCGGCCGAGCCGGAACCAATGCTGCACGGGCACATCACCCTTGGCAATCGCGATGAAACTCATGAGACGAGCCTCAGACGCGAGGAGGTCGTATCGGGCGGAGTCGAGACTGCCGTCGTCAACGCGATAACCGATAGCGAACAGCATTCGAGTCGGATCCAAAAGAAATCCGAACTGCATGGTGGCGACCATTTCCCGCGTGGTCGCGGCAATCCTGGCGAGGCGATCGAGCAATGCTGATGCCGCTGCCGCCGAGCGCTCGACATTGCTGACGAACGCATCGATCATGCGAAGCGAGGTCGGTGTTGCGGCGCCGCTGGATTCCATCGTCAATCGGAGTAACGCGAGGTCGCGAATCGCGTCACCGCAACGGCCGGGTAAATCCGCCAGCGACGCACGGGCGGTCAGCGCGTCCGCGATGGGAAGCGTCGCCGGGTCAAGCCGCTGCCCAGCCCACGGCATGAGGGTATCGAGGTCACGGGCGTGCGTCTCCACCGCGGACTGCAGCGCGTCCGCCCAAACGTGCACAGCCGATTCCGGCGGCTCGGCACGCACGGCGCCCAGATTCCGTGCGCAATTCTCGGCGACGCGGGACGCGGATTCGAGTTCCGCCAGCCGGGCGGCCCATTGTGCCGGTGTGCGAGGACTCTGGGCGACCACCGTCATCACGACATCAAGTGCGTTGTCGAGGCGCTTCAATTCGGCGGCGCCCACCGTGCGTTCACGGTCTGACACATGCGCCGCCTGTTGCAGCAGCAACGCGGCATCTTCAATGCCGCCGAGCATCGCAAAGCCGATGACGCCTTGCGCGGCGATTTCCCGACATGCGCTGCCGAGCGTAATGAGTGCACCCGCAAGGTTGCCGCTGTCGACCGAAGATACGTACCGCGGATCAAGCGGGCGACCGTCCGTGGTGTCATACCAATTGTAGAGGTGGCCGCGATGGTGCTCGAGGCCCTGCATCGTTTGCAACGTTGCTTCAAGCCGATCGATCAGATCGAGTGTGCCGATCCAGCCAAAATCGCGGGCCGCAACAGCCGACAAGAGGTAGAGTCCGATGTTCGTCGGAGAAGTACGCTGCGCGACGACCGGGTTCGGTGTTTCCTGGAAGTTGTCGGGCGGCAGCGCATGGCTCCCAGGCGTGACGAATGCTGTGAAGTATCGCCAGGTTCGTCGGGCAATCAGGCGAAGCGTGCGCGCGTCATCCGGTGAAAATGGCACGATCGGCGCGGCGGTGCCTGGAAGACTCACGTGATGCGCGATGGCTGGCGCGGCCGCCCACAGCGCCAAAATCGGCAGCGCGATCGGCCAAGCGCTCGGATGCCACACTGCCACCGCGATCGCACCGGCCATTGTGAGTACGAGGCCACCAGCCATGCGCTGGTAGAGTCCGGTCACGTGAAGGGGAATCCGAAGCGCCGCGTGCGCCGCCGGCGTCCATTGCAACATCCGCCGATGCGACACAAATAGTCGCCACAGGGTGCGCACGATGGCGTCGGCCATGAGCCACGCTTGATGCGCCATCATCGTGAGCGTCAGCAGTGCATGGCTGATAGCAGACTGGAAGTCTCGTCCAACGGCACGCAGATGGCTGCGCTTTGAGATGCCGGGCCGGCGTGGCAATAGTCCTGTCAGCACCGGGAAAAGCGCCGGAACCGTGATGACCATGAGGACGAACGCCGTCCATCGCATTGGCATTGCGTGCGGCAATACCCATCCGGCAATCAAGATGAGATAGACGGATGGCATCAACAGCGTGCGCCGGAGATTGTCGATCATCTTCCAGCGGCCGACGGCGGAAACGCGCCCCCGTAAAATCCAAGGAAGCAGCTGCCAATCACCGCGCGCCCAGCGGTGCTGTCGCTTCGCTGCAGCGAGATAATGTGAGGGTGCGGCTTCGAATAGCTCGGTCTCGGTCAGCAAACATGCCCGGGCAAAGAGCCCCTCGAACAAATCGTGGCTTAGGAGCGCGTTCTCCGGCACGCGGCCCGCCAATGACGCTTCGAATGCATCAATGTCGTAAATGCCTTTGCCCGTGTATGAACCTTCGTCGAATAAATCCTGATAGACATCCGAGACGGCCGCCGCATAGGGGTCAATCCCCGATGACCCTGAACTGAGCCGCTGGAATATTGAACCGGAACGCCCGGGCAGTGGTGGTGTGACCCGTGGCTGCATCACGGCATATCCATCCACCACTCGCTGCGTTACCCGATCCAGTCGCGGTCGATTGAGGGGATGCGCCATGGTACCAACGAGTCGCCTGACCGTACCGATGGGTAATCGGGTATCGGAATCGAGTGTGATGACGTAGCGAACATCACTCGGCGCCGCTGGGGGCACACCGGCAACGCTGAGAAAGGTGGTGTCCGTTACCCCACGAAGCAGGCGGTTGAGCTCGTGGAGTTTGCCACGCTTGCGCTCCCATCCCATCCACACACCCTCGCGCGGATTCCAGCGTCGTGCACGATGATACAGCAGAAAGCGATCACCGCCGTCCGCGGCGGGGCCGTGACTCGCATTCAGTCGCGCAATTCCGTCGCGCGCCGCCGCCAGCAGTACCTCATCCGTCGGCATGTGCTCGGTGGGCGCATCGGACCAGTCCGACAGCAGGGCGAATCGCACATCGCCGTCATCGTTGGCGAGATAATGCACTTCCAGCCGCTCGACTTCTTCTTCTACATTGCCGCGATTGGTAAGCAGCGTCGGCACGGCGACCATAGTGCGGAATTCTGCCGGGACGCCACCGAGCAACTCGAGCCGCGGTGGAACACTCGGTGGCACGAGCGATGTCACGCCGCGATTCACCAGTGCAATCGCAAAGTCGGACGCTGGCACGATGGCGAGTAATCCCAGGACAATCATGCCAGTCGCCGACAGCCCGTCCCCTGTGCTCATGGCAAACAGCGATCCCAGTATCACAGCGGTGATCACCAGAAGTGTGCCGAGATATCCCGGCGTTGCCGCGTCGACAAAATTGCGCAACAACAAGAACCCGAGCTTCGGATGAAAGTCCAGGGTGCGTTCGAAGTCGCGACGGCCGCCACCGATCAGGTAGTAGCCAGGGTCTGTCCAGCGGTCGTCCCGCTCGGGATGTGTTGCCGGATCAAGCCCGTGGGCCCGAGCCGCTGCGGTCAGCGCTTCCTGCGCCACGTCAAGCTGGGTGTACCGGGACCCACGCGAAAGTTCCTCGATCGCGTGTCTATAATTGTCGCGGCTGACGAAATCCATCGCCGAAAAGGTGCTGTTCTTGCGCAGTAACTCATCGACGAGGCTCACACTTTCAAAAAACGTCGACCAGTCGAGCGCCGACATGAGGCGCATGCTGGTGATAATGTTTCGCACCGTTACTGTCATCGCTGCTTGCCGCTGGTGCTCAATCAGCGCGATCTCCTCGGGCGTTGTTCCCTGAGCCGCGAGTCGCTGATGCAACCACGCGAGGGCCGGCGTAACCGCCGGGTCCTGGTCGCGCAGTCGTTGAAGTAACTCGACGGCAAATGCCGTGCGTAACGGCGCGCGCTCGGCGCGGTGCAGCGCCGCCGTCACCGAACGGATGCCGTGTTCGCCTACTCCGAGCAGATCGTCGGCGAGCGCGTCGGCCTCTTGGCGCGCCGCGCGCCCTCGAACCATTGCGTCGGAAAGGCGGCGCAAATTCTCCACCAACGTGACGCGCAATGTGATCGCGACTGCCCAGAGTTCACCGATCGTCAATGGTTGCACGCGCTGGTAGGCGTTCACGAAGCGGCGTAGCGTGTCCGGATCAAAGCGGGAGTCCGTGTGCGCGACAAACGCCCAGGCTATGCCAAAGACGCGGGGATACCCGACGAGCGGTCCATCAGCGAGCATCGGGAGTTCGTGATAGAATCCATCGGGCAAGTCGTCGCGGATCTCACGCAACTGCTCATCGACAATGAAAAAATTGTCGACCAGCCATTCGGAGGCTGGCGTGATCCATCCTTCCTGGGCAATCGCTTCGGAAATGTCGCGATTCGCATCGCGCAGTACCCGGCCATTTTCTTCGACACGCGGTAGCAGTGGACGCCCAAGAGACAGATCGTCCGTGACACGTTGCGCGGTGGCAAGTGATTCGGCGTGCTGTTCAAGGCGTTCGATGCCGAAGAGCTCAGCACGAATGGGTTCGTCGAGTGGTTCAGGCTGCGGGTTCAGCAGCGGGATCTTTGGTAACGTCACGCGCACGGGTCAGCCTTCCGTGCTAAGGACGGACGACAGCCAGCCGCCGCTGAATCCGGCGACGCGCAATCCGTTCGATACATGCGGGCATCGGCGTATCAGTTTCCACACCAAGGCCGACTCATAATTCTCGATCATTGTGACGATCGGTCCCTCATTGAGGCCGAAGTGCCACCTTGACACCCAACCGTTTGGAGCGCCACCCGGATCGGGAAAGGTCGGGTTGAATGTCGCTTTGAACCCGTATTTGTTGTCGCCCTGCCTTTGGTACCGGCCGAAATCTGCGAGTGTTGGCAGCACAAGTTCTGGCGCGAACGGCAGCGACGCAATGACGGCCCACGGCGCAATGGTGCCGTCGTCAGGGCCGAACGGAACGGCGCGTGCGCAATAGTCGAGGAACTCCCGCCGAATGCCGTCAATCAGACGGGTGGTTTCGCCGGGACCATCGCTGGCGGTGATTCCCCAGCATCGTTCGCTGTAATGGTTGTAGCCGTTGGGATTTCGGATCGCGTATTCCTGTTGAATACGCGTGGCGCGTCGGCTGTTCTCGAAGTAATCGATGCCCCGTTCCCGCATATACGCGTCCTGAATTCCCCGGAAGTCGATCCAAACGTGTGAGAGTTGGTGTGTGAAGAGCGGGCCGGCATAGAGGAAGTCAATGTTGTAGACCGTCTTCCATTCATAAGTGGACGTCCATGCGACGTAACTCGACGCCGGAATCGGATGCGTTGGCGAGCCGAGCGCGAGGACATAGAGCAACATCGCCTCGTCGTATCCTTCCCAACGAAACGGAAGGAATCCACTCTCCGGCTTCCAGCCGTGCGTTACCGTTGCGCCACCATTCAGGGCCCAACGCCAGTCCGCACGCGCGTACAGTTGCTCGGCAAGTTCGCAGATCTCACGCTCATCGGACGTGTCCCGGTCAAAGTACGCCGCGCACGTCAACATCCCACCGAACAGCAGGGCAGAGTCGACGGTCGACAGCTCACACTCCCACGCGCGCGCGCCGGTCTGCATGTCCAGGAAGTGATAATAGAAGCCTTTGTATCCCGTCGTATCGTGCTCCGGGCCCTGCTTGCTTTTCCAGAAGAAGCGCAGGGTCGTGAGAATGCGCTCGATGGCCTCGGAGCGCGAAACAAATCCGCGCTCAACGCCAACGGGGTACGAAGTGAGTGCAAGCCCGGTGGCTGCGATGCTCGAGGGCCAGTCGGCGGCTGTTTTGTCGATCACCAATCCGTTGGCGCGGTTTGACTCGTGCAGGAAATAGTTAAACGCCCCGCGCTGAATGTCGCGCAACGTGCGCGATTCAGCATCGTGAGGGCGTTGATTGGTGTCCTGTTGCACTACTGAGCGTGGGTGATCACTAATGAAAGATACCCGCGGACTCGACGGCGGGTGGAGACTTGCAAGTGAGGCAAGTCACCAAGGGGGCATCGGAACGCTCACCCTCTCGGATGCCCTCGAATCCGGGAAGCGGATGGGTATCCAGCGAAGCTGGGCCTACTCCGGCGCCGAACGGCGCACGGTGCAGTTGGCGCATTCGATGCCATGGGCGCTACGTTCCAGCATGAATGGAAATGGACGCACAGTACTCGTCACCGGCGCCGCGGGTCTGGTCGGAACGCACACGTGCCGCGCGCTCGCTGCAAACGGATGGCGCGTGCGCGCGCTCGTGCGCAACCGCGGAAAGGCCGAGGCGCGCCTCGCCGGCTTGCCGGTGGAGTTCGCTATCGCTGATCTGCGCGACGCCGATGCGATCGCCACCGCCGTGCGCGGCGCTGCGGCTATTGTCCATCTCGCGGCGATCGCCATAGAGCGCCCCGGCCAGCGCTACGAAACAGTAAACACCGAGGCCACCGTCGCACTCCTCGCGGCCGCGCGGGCAGCCGAGGTCACGCGTTTTGTGCAGATGTCCCAAAACGGCGCATCGAGCGCGTCGCCACATCGTTTTTTGCGGAGCAAAGGGCTCGCGGAAGATGCGGTGCGCGCGAGCGGTCTCGCCTGGACTTCACTCCGACCGTCAGTGATTGTCGGTGCAGAAGATGAGTTCGTAAATGTGCTGGCGCGTCTGGTGCGACTGTCGCCTGTGATTTACCCGCTCCCTGGTGGCGGCACGACGCGTTTTCAGCCGGTGGCGGTGGGGGATGTCGCGGCCGTGGTCTCAGCGTGTCTGGAGCGCGACGATACCATCGGACATGCATACTCGCTGGGTGGCCCGGAGCCGCTGACGCTGCGGACGATCACGGAACGCGTACTCGCGGCGATGGGCGAACACCGGATACTGTTGGGCGTGCCGGTGGCCGCGTTACGCCCGCTGGTTGCGCTCGCACAACTGGCCCTGCCACATCCGCCAGTCACCACAGGGTTGCTTGCCTTGCTCGCCAGTGACAATGTGACGCCGGACAATGCGTTGCTTCCCGAGTTCGGCATCACGCCGACGCCATTCACACCAGCGACGCTGGCGTACCTTCGTGACATCTCGGCGCGCGGCGCGCTGCGTTCGATCTTCACCCGCGCATAGCTACTCGGAACGAGAAAAGGCGCCGCTGATTCGGCGGCGCCTTTTCTGTGCCTGCATCGGCGACTACATGCCGGGCATCAGCACCGTGTCGATCACGTGAATCTCGCCATTTGACTGCTTGACGTTGGCGATTGTCACCGTGGCCACATTGCCCTTTTCATCCTTGAGCTGAAGCTTCTTGCCCTGCATCATCGCCCGCAGCTTGCCGCCGCTGACGGTCGTCAGCTCGGCCATGCCGTTGCCAGCCTTAATGGCTTTGGCGATCGACTTGCTAGTCCAGTTACCAGCGACCACGTGGTAGGTCAGGATCTTCGTGAGGGTCGCCTTGTTCTCCGGCTTGAGCAGCGTTTCCACCGTACCGGCCGGAAGTGCGGCGAATGCTTCGTTCGTCGGTGCAAAAACAGTAAACGGACCCTTGCCCTTGAGGGTCGCCACGAGGCCGGCGGCCTTGACCGCAGCTACGAGCGTCGTGTGATCTGCCGAGTTGACGGCGTTGTCGATGATGTCCTTGCTCGGGTACATCTCTTTGCCGCCGACCATCGGGTTCTGCGCCGCGAGCGGGGAGGCAAAAGCAAGTACAAGAGTCAAGCGCGAGAGGGTGGAACGCATGGGAGCTACTCCGATATCTAGTGAGGTTGTCCTGCTGTCGGGTGATCTACGACACGTGCCTCGCAGTCGGATTCATTGAGGTTGCGCTAGCGTCCCGGCGGGGTGACGGCGATCTTGGCGCACCACCTTCCTGCTCGGGGTTTACCAATGGCCATATCTGTGCAATTCAGGGCAACACTATTGCTCGCCGGCGTTTTCACTGTTCCGCTGGAAGCTCAGCAGCCGGTTGCGTCACCGCAGGCCGCCACGATTGCATCACGCACCGCGGGGCTCGATAAACGCGATGGATTCGTCACCACCTATATAAACGACCGCACTGGGGCGTTATTGCTGGAAATCCCACGTGACTCGATGCGCGCGCTTTTCTTGACTACACTGGCCACCGGCTTGGGGTCAAATCCAATCGGGCTTGATCGCGGATCTGGTGGTGATGCCCAAGTCGTCCGCTTCCTAAAAGCGGGTGAGCGGGTTCAGATCGTCTTTGAAAACGTCGCTTTTCGTTCCAGTGGCAACCCGGATAACAAGCGTTCGGTGGACGAGTCCTTCCCGACCAGTACGGTCGCCGCCCTCCCGATCCTCGCCGAAGAAAATGGGCACATACTGTTCGATGCCACCGAATTGGTAATGCGCGACTGGAACGACATTGGGGGCACACTCGCGCGCAACAATCAAGGCCAGTATTCGGTAGCGCGGGACCGATCGCGCATTAATAAGACCTATACCAAGTCGTTCCCTGAGAACACCGAGATCGATGTGGCGCTTACCTTCGTGCCCGGCGGCAACCCGGGCGGCGGGCTCGGTCATTTGGTGCCCGATACGCGCGCCCTCGATTTCCGGCAACACATCACGATTTTCAAGCTGCCGGACGACAACTTCCGCCTGCGCCATACCGATCCCCGTGTCGGATACTTTGGCGTGTCGTTTAAAGATTATGCTGCGCCGATTCAGGGGCAGATCGAACAGGAGTGGGCGGCGCGTCACCGTCTTGAACGCGTGAATCCCAACGATCCGACCAGCCCAATCAAGAATCCGATTGTGTACTACGTCGATCGCGGCATTCCCGAGCCACTACGAACCGCCACACTGCAAGGCGTGAGCTTTTGGGTCGAGGCCTTTAATCGGGCCGGTTTGCCGGGTGGGTTCAAGGTGGACTTGTTGCCGGAAGGCGTCGACCCGATGGATGCGCGATACAATGTCGTGCAATGGGAAAATCGAAACGAACGGGGCTGGAGCGTCGGTGGCGCGATCACCGATCCGCGTACCGGCGAAATGTTGAAAGGCATGGCACGAATGGACTCGCATCGCAATCGCACGGACTACAACATCTATGCGGCCTTTATGGGCGCCGCCGCCGGCCCGGGCGACACGGCGTTCGTGCTGGCCCGGATCCGACAGGTGAGTGCGCACGAAGTGGGGCACACATTGGGACTGGGGCATAACTACATTGCCAGCACATATGACCGGGGCTCGGTGATGGATTATCCGGCGCCACGCATTCTCGTGAAGAACGGTGAAATCGATCTAAGTTCTGCATACGCGAGCGGGCCCGGGGCGTACGACGTGTGGGCGATCCACTGGGGCTACGGGATATTCCCGGCCATGAGTGAGGACGACTCACTCACGGCCATCGTCGCTGACGGACTCCGAAAAGGATACCGCTATCTAAGTGACGGCGATGCACGGCCGGAAAACGCCGCGGACCCGCGCACCAACCTATGGGACGACGCGGCGACCGCTGGCGAATTTCTCACTCATCAAATGGACGCACGCCGCGTCGCGCTACAACGATTTGGTCTGCGCAACATTCGCGACGGCGAGCCGCTCTCCATTCTGCAAGACCGGTTTCCACTCCTCTATTTCTTTCATCGATTTGCGATTAATGGCGTGACCAAGACACTCGGCGGACTTGAATATTCCAACCCGGTAAAGGGCGATGGTCAACAGGCCACCAGTGTGATTAGTGCAACACGTCAGCGGGAAGCCATGAAGCAACTCTTGGGAGCGCTGGATCCCCGGGAGCTGGCGATTCCCGATTCATTGTTGACGCTCTTCTCACCGCGCCTCGATAACAGTGTGGAACTCCTTGGTAACCGGACCGCACCGGCATTCGATGAACTCGGGGCCGCGCGCACGCTCTCGCAGATGATTGTGGATGGGATTCTGCAACGGGAACGCGCCGCTCGCATGGTGCAATTTTCGGCACGTATTCCTGGGGGTTATGCGTTCAATGATGCGATAAGCGATCTCGTGAAGGGGACATGGTACGCGGCAGTGCCGCCGTCGGGAAAACTTACCGCCATTCAGCGCACCACGCACCGTGCCGTGAGTGACCGATTGATTCTTCTCGCTTCCGATAGAGAAGCCTCTCCTGAGGTACGCGGCACAGCACTGCTTTGGGTGGACCGATTGCGCCTTGCGGCGGGTACCAAAGCAGCCGCCGCGACCAGTGACGAAGCAAAAGCGCACTGGCTCTCTATCGCCAACGATCTCAAACGATATCAGGAAAAGGGCGAAGTGCCGGTGCTCACCCCAGCGCTGCGGTCGCCGCCGGGCGATCCGTTCGGCGAGGAATCAGACAGTTGGCAACCCTTGCGGTTGCCAATGGGGCAAAGAGGCGTACCCAATTCTCCCTGACCAAGTATTAACAAAGAACTCCGGCTACCGCGCTCAGAAAAAACGCACGCGGTAGCCGGAGTTTTCAAACTGTTAGCGCGTCGCTTTCTCCAAATCTCTTACCGCTGCTGCCATAGCCCGAACGCGTGATGCGTCAGATGCGGAGCCAGCATCCTTATCCAATTGCTCCGCCAGCTCATGCAGCGCGCTCTTACGTTTCCCGCCCGTCATGCTCTCCGCACGGGCTAGGTCACTCGCAATCGTTCGGGTTCGCGCACTCGCCAATCCCTGGCCACGGACCAGCTGATCAAGGTATGAGCGCACCACCGGGAACGCCGCCGGCCACACAATCTTCGGCTGGTTCTGCGGATTGAACTGATCCCACGTCACGAGCTTCGCCGCGTCGATTTCGTTCTGTGACAAATACTCACTCGGCGTGAGCTCAAAAATATCCAGACCGCGGGCGATTTCGGATCCAATGATGTGGCCATTGTACCAGTAGCCGGCCCAGTATCCTGCAGTGACCAGTTTGGTCGAGTCCACCGGACCACGGTCAAAGTAGGCGATCTCGTATGGGTGCGACGCGTCAGTGAAATCGAATACGTCGAGGCCACCCTGATACCACCCTTGCACCATGATGTCACGGCCTGGCACTGGCACCAGTGAACCATTGTGCGCTACGCAGTTCTCCGTGCTCGTTTGTGCGGCCGGCATCTTGAAATACGCGCCTTGTACCAGTCGGCCGTCTTTCAATGTGAAAATCGCATCGGCACCCCAATCGATCGGATCGTTTGCCCGACACTTCGGCGCGGTGCCACCACCCCACTCGTCGGTGAACAGCACTTTCGTGCCGTCATTGTTGAAAGTCGCCGAGTGCCAAAAAGCGAAATTCGAATCGCCGGCGGCCTGGAGCCGCTTCGGATTCACGGGATCGTGAATGTCGAGCAACAGTCCGTAACCACCGCAAGCGCCACCGGCCAGGCCGACGGCCGGATACACCGTGATGTCATGGCATTGGTTCGGACCACCCCGACCACCACCCGGCGGGGCACTGCGTGGCTTGTCGCTCGGCGCTTCGCCATGAGCGGTCGGTGCTGCAAGATCCTGGAAGATGTGCGCATAGTTCACAATCTTCGCCTGCTCCGGGTGGGCCAACGGAACCCGGATCACCTCGATGCGAAAGCGCGACGTGTTTGCAGAGTCGATCGGCCCGTCCATGCAGCCCGGAAGTTCTTCCGCCGAGCGAACACCGGCGGAACCCGAGACGTAGACGTAAACAATGCTCTTGTCATTCATATCGGGCACTAACGTATGCGTGTGCGATCCGCGACACGTTTGCACGTCAGCCACTTTCCTGGGATGCGCGATATCGGAAATATCAAAGATGCGCACGCCGACCATCCGGTCCTTGCTTACCCGGTCCGGCACGCCCTGCGTACCACAATCCACCCGGTCGCCCGTGCTTTCCGACGAGATGAACAGCAGGTTGCCATAGATCGACGGATCGCCCTGGCCCGTGCCGCAGACCAGCGTTTCACGGAGCACCGGGCTTGCCGGATTTGCGATATCCCAAATCTGGAATCCGCTGAAGTTGCCTTGAAAAACATAGTTGCCACGGAATGCCAAATCGGAATTGGCAAACGTTAGCCCGTGCGATCCGCCGTCGCCGTCGAGTTGGGTTGATTTCGAGCTGTGCGACACAAGTACCATATTGCGCGCCGCCACTCCTGCAGTCGTCATTCCGGCGCGAAGTCCGACGCGCGGGTCCGTCATCGACATTGCCCGTGGCATCGGCGGCAGCGTCACCACCGGCACGCTGGCGAGCGCGGCAGCGGTCGGCGATAGCGTGCTGCCAGATGACGAAGAAGCCCCCGCACACGCGGCAGCCGAAAGGACAGCGATGCCGAGCGACAGCGTAGGCACAACACGCCCGGCGAAACGGTGACCAACAAACAGTGCACTTCTCATTGCGGAGTTCTCCGTTGAAGCGGTGAAAGCATCCCTTCCATGCGCGCTATCTCAGCGCGCTGGTCGGCATCGACCCCGGTCGCATATCCGAAAATTTCCGGTGTCTGCCCGGCGCCTGGTGAATCAAAAAGTGTTGCCACCATCGTGAGGGCACCTTTATGATGCTGGATCATGAAAGTGAGGAATAACCGGTCGAAAGTCGTGTCGCGGGCTTGATCCAGTTGCTTCAACTGTTCGGGCGTCAACATTCCCGGCATGAGCATGGCATGGTCGCCCATGTCCATTCCGGCCATCGCGTCGTGCCCCGTCGTCGCAAGCGGATCGGGGACGGCTTGGCCCTTGTCACGAAGCCAAGTCTGCATCAGCACAATTTCATCGCGCTGTGAGATATCGACTTTCCTGCAGAACAGCGCAACCTTTGCGCTCGCGCCGTGAGTCGGCGCCATCGCCGCCATGACGACCGCTTGCGCGTGATGTCCGATCATACCCTGCATGAACTGCACATCGGCGCTGGTATAGGCCGGGCCGCTTTGCACTGTCGGGCTGCCAGACTGGGCGGAGACACTCTGTGCCGCGATGAACCCCCCGACGAGCCCAATCCAAACGGCAACGGTTCGATTCGATGTTGATATCATGGGCGACCCTCCAGGCATTGACGAGCGCGATAACCAAGATAAACAATAGGGGAAGGGCGTCGGGACCGAAAGCAACGCAGGAAATTCGATCCAGCTTGTGTGGTAGAACTCAGTCGCGCCGCGGCGTGATAACCCATTTAACGGGCGTCGGCGCCAGTGAGTGCGATGTCCGTGCACTCACTGGCGCCGACGTGTGCTATTCCAAAAACATTACTTGCCTGTCGCTGCGGCTAACTCCCGAACCGCACCGGCAAGCATCCGTACCCTCGCGGCATCCGGGCCGAGCGCCTCGCCATCCAACTGCGCGGCAATCTTGTGCAACGCTGTATGCCGCGTTTCACCCTTGGCGCCTTCTGCCGAGCTCAGCGCTGACCGCACCGAGGCAATTCTGCCGCTCGCGAGTCCGCCCGACCGCTCGAGTTGATCAACAAATGAGCGCGCCACTGCGAAGCTCGGTGGCCATACCAACTTCGACTGGCCTTGGGCATTCAAATAATCAAAATGCACGGTTTTCGCGGCATCAATCTCGTTCTGCGAGATGAATGCGCTTGGCGTCAACTCCACGATGTCCAGACCGCGAGCGATTTCGGAGCTCACCATCACGCCATTATACCAGTACACCGACCACGAGCCACCCATCGCCATGTGGGTCGAGTCGACGGGGCCGCGATCGAAGAATGCAATTTCCTTCGCATGCTGGGCGTCGGTCCAATCGAACACGGAGATACCACCCTGATACCACGCCTGCACCATCACATCGCGGCCGGGGATCGGAATGAGCGAGCCGTTATGCGCAACGCAGTTTTCTTCTGCAGTTTGGGGCGCCGGCATTTTGTAATAGCCCTGAAATTCCATTTTGCCATTGACGATCGTAAAGAGCGCGTCGGCACCCCATTCCTTCTTGTCCGTGATGCGGCACTTCGGCTGGCCACCACCACCCCATTCATCGGAGAACAACACTTTGGTGCCGTCGTTGTTGAACGTCGCTGAGTGCCAGTACGAAAAGTTCGAGTCGGCCACGGCGTCAATACGAATCGGATGTGCCGGGTCGCGAATGTCGAGCAACAGGCCGTACCCTTCGCAGGCGCCGCCGGCCATGCCAATGCCCGGATAGACCGTGATGTCGTGGCACTGCGTCGGGCCGGGGCGCGGACCGCTCTCTGGACTTGATGCATCACCGACCATCTTTGCGATCATCGCCGGCAGTGCCGCACGAAGCGCAGCGCTATCAGCACCGGTCGGTGCACCGGTCCCATTGCGTGCCTTCACGGTGCTGTCGAGCATCGGCTTGATCATGCCGTTGGGCAATACGATCTCTTGTCCTCTGATCGTTGCCGTAAATCCGCCGGCTGCCCGTGCAGCAGTGGCGGCCTTGGCGGCGTTGGCGATATCAAGCGGTGATTCGCCGTGACTGGCCGGTGCGATCAGGTCATTGAAGATGCGGGGTGAGCTGACGATCGCCGCCTTTTCGGGATGGGCCAGCGGCACCTTGATGACTTCAATACGAAAGAGCGCCGAGTTGGGATCCTTGCTCGGAGCCTCTTTGACGCAGCCGGCGAGTTCGTCTGCCGGACGCACGCCTGCAGATCCGGAGATGTAGACGTAGACATTCTCCTTGTCTTTCGGGTCAACGAGAACGGTATGCGTGTGCGAGCCGCGGCACGTTTGAACCGCGCCGACACTCTTCGGGTTCGCAATGTCCGTGATATCGAAAATGCGCAGGCCGCGGAGGCGGTCTTTACTCACCGGATCCTTAACACCCTGTGCACCGCAATCGAGACGGGCCGACGTGCCCTCGCCGGAGACGAAAAGAAGATTTTTGTAAACAGAAACGTCGCTCTGCGACGCCGGGCAGTAATACGCTGTCTTCAGGGCGGGATGATTCGGATTGGCAATATCCCAAATTTGATAGCCGTTGTAGCTGCCCTGAATCGCGTAGTGACTGCTGAACGAGAGATCGGAATTCGTGATGCCGGCAAATTTTTCCGACGGTGGCGTTTTGGAAAGAACGCGCATGTTCCACGACGCTTCAGCGGCATCCATCAGGCCCGCGCGCAGTCCAACGCGGGGATCGACTGCGGCCGATTGGCCCCTGAGCGGCGACGCACCGCTCGCAAACAGAGTTCCAACGGCGAGCGATGCCAGAAAAAATCGCGCGGCTCGTGTGGCTACTGAACGGCTCGCCTGAACTGAAACAGATGTCATCACTGGTTCCTCAAAAAGGGGATTGAAGGTGGGAAAACAACGGATTATTCAACTGCAGTGTGCTTACGGCTCGCGCTCGGTGAGCAAGACGGCGCTCAGCATTTTCTCCATTCGGGCGATCTCGGTCGTTTGATCCACATTGACGTCCGAAGCAAACTTAAAGACCGTTTCGTCCTGACCGGCGCCATACGTCTCAAATAGTTGCTTGACCATCGAGACGGCACCGCGGTGATGCTGCATCATATAAGTGAGAAACAGGCGGTTGAACTCGGCTCCCCTGGCCTGATCCAATTCTTTCATTTGCGCTTCGCTGAGCATCCCGGGCATCAGCATCACATGCTGCACGCCGTCCATCACCATCAGCATCCCGGCCGTGTGACCATCTGGCACCGGCTGATGGCGATCACGCAACCACGTTTGCATGGTGACGATTTCATCTTGCTGGGCATTAATGATCCGTGCCGCCAGCCGGCCAATAGACGCATTGGCGCCGTGACTTGGCGCCCAGCCAGCCATGACGATTGCCTGAGCGTGGTGACCAATCATGCCACTCATGAACTCGATATCAGCGGCAGTGTACGGATAGCGAAGACTGTCGGCTTTAGCTCGCGCCACTCCCGCAGAGTTCGGGAGCACGGCCGTTGGTTCCGGAGACGGTCGCATGCCTTGGGCAGCGACAACGTTGCTGGTCGCCAGGAACGCGGCGGACGCAATCGCGACAGCCGTGAATCGAATGAAGCGTGAGGTCATACAGTCAAATCTCCTCGGGGCGCGGACGGGTCAAACCCGGATTTTGCCTTTTCCCAACCCTAATTAGTAGCACTGGTGTGCCCTCAATGCCTAATTACGGGCACTGCTTGGCCGATGTTTCGCCCGAGGGCACGCTAGTCGGCCTCCTCAACCGCCCGATGACGACTGATGACCACAAGTTTGGCCGAACGTTGCCGCACGTTTCGCGCTCTCCATCAGGCAGGGTGTTTTGTCATCCCAAACCCGTGGGATAGGGGAAGTGCCCAACTCCTCGCTCAACTTGGTTTCCGCGCTCTCGCGACGACGAGTTCGGGAATGGCGTGGTCGATGGCTCGGCGCGACAATGCTGTGTCGCTCGAGGATGTGCTGTCGCACCTCCGATCGATTGCCGACAGCGTGGACATTCCTGTCAACGCAGACTTCGAAGGGGGGTTCGCAACGGATCCCGCTGATGTCGCGGCAAACGTCACTCGGGCGACAGCGACTGGAATCGCCGGACTTTCGATCGAAGATTCAACGGGCAACGACGCGCGGCCGCTCATTGAATTTCCGCTCGCCGTCGAGCGCATCCGTGCCGCGCGTCAGGCCATCGGCGTAAGCGGAACGGAAGTTGTCCTCACGGCTCGGTCTGAAGGTTTCATTGTTGGCTGTCCGGATCTCGCGGAAACGATCCGCCGTCTGACGGCGTTCGCGGAGGCGGGCGCGGATTGTTTGTATGCGCCGGGCATTCGGTCGGTTACCGACATCGCGACCGTGGTGCAAGCCGTGGCGCCGAAGCCGGTTAACGTGCTCGTCGGGAGCGATTTTACGACGGTGGCTGAACTCTCTGCGGCAGGCGTGCGTAGGATAAGTGTGGGCGGCGCACTGGCACGGGCAGCCTACGGTGGATTTCTCGAGGTGGCCCGCGAGATCGCGGTCCACGGGACGTTTGCAGGACTGACCCGTGGAGTGCCCTTTGCCGAAATCAACAGCGCGTTTCCGACGGTTTAATTAGCTCTTTGCCTGCAGACTGTAAAAGCGGTATTGTCTCCGCCTTACCCGTTCCAACCGAGACTGATGATGCGAACTGCACCAGCCATTCGCGCGGCCATCGCCGCGCTCCTTGTTCTCGTCCACACCGTCGGTGCCCAGCAAGCACCGGTGATCCAAACGGCTTACGGTGCCACGAGTGCGGCGCCCGTATCGAAGTGGACACCGCCAGCATCGGCGGGGCGCCAACTCACCATTACCGATCTTCTGTCGTGGAAGGGGGTGCGCACGCCGCAGCTCTCGAATGACGGAAAATGGTTCGCATACATTCTCGCGCCCGCTGAGGGCGATGCGGAAGTTGTGATCCGTCCGACGGCAGATGGTGGCAAGGAATGGCGATTCCCGGTCGGTGATGCGACGGCAGCAAACGTTGCGGGTGGAGGGCGTGCAGGTGGAGCGGGCGGTGCGGGCGGTGCGGGCGCTGCGCCGGCGCTCGCGATGTCGGCGAATGGGCGCTGGGTCGCATTTATGGAATACGCGAGTTCCGTCATCACCGGTCGCGGAGCGGGCGGTCGCGGCGGACGCAGTGGTGGCGCAAGCAACGCCGGCGCTGCCGCACCGGCTGCCGCGGCGGCGAAACTTGCCATCGTCGATGTCACCAATGGTTCCAAGCGCGAGTTTGAAAGCGTGCGGTTGTTCCGCTTTGCCGGTGAGAAATCGAATTGGATCGCCATCCAACACAGTGGTCCTGCTGTTGCGGCAGGCGCCGCCGCCACTGGCGCTGGCCGCGCCGGTGGCGCCGCTGGCGCCGCGCCGGTACCGACGGGTACGACGCTCGATCTCGTGGACATGTCTTCCGGAACGTCGGAGCCAATTGGCAACGTCACGGAATTCGCCTTCGACGATTCCGGTGACTGGATCGCCTACGCCACCAGCGTCGCGGATTTATTTGGAAACGCCGTACAACTCCGCCAACTCTCCAGCGGTGTGGTCCGCACACTCGAGTCGAAAAAGGCGTCGTATCGCCGACTCGTGTGGGGCGACAGCAGTGATGCACTGGCAGCGTTGCGGGTCGTGTCTGATACGGCAGGCGGCGATGAAGAGGCGACCGTGCTTGCGTGGCGTCACGCCGCCGTCGCTGGTGCGAAGGCCGTCGAATTAACTTCGGCGTCTGTCGCAATTGCCGGAGGACTGGTTATCAGTTCGGACCGCGCGCCGGAATGGGGCGACGCGCAGAAAACTGTTTACTTTGGACTTCGTGAGCCGCGCCCACCACACCCGATGGTGAGCGGCGCCGGCTTCACGGCACCAAATCCCGGTGGCGTTGCGCCTGGTGCAGGTGCGGGCGGACAAGTGGCCGCGGCACCGCAGACCGACGCGGACGTGCCATCACTCATCCTGTGGCATTGGAAGGACCCGCGCTTGCAAAGTCAGCAACAGGTGCAGGAAGGGCAGGATCGGGCGTTCAGTTATCTCGCGTCCTATGTATTCGCGACATCGCACGCCGCACGGCTCGCCGATGAAAAAGTGCGCGAGGTCGCCATCGGACCCAAGAGTAACTGGGGTGTAGGCACCGACATCACGGCGTACGAGCGCGAAGAAGGAATTAAGGGAAGCGCGTTCCGCGACCTGTACGCTGTCAACCTCGCCACAGGTGACCGCAAGCCAATCCAATTGAAGGTGCCGGGGAGCGGTGGCGGCAATGGCGGCCGCGGCGGCTTCGGCGCTTCGCCATTCTCGCCAGACAATTCGCAATACGTGTACTACGACACCGGCGATTGGAAAAGCTACGAATTCGCTTCCGGAAAAACGCGCACTATTTCCGCCGGCGTGCCGGCGAAGTTCTGGAACACCGAAGACGATCACAATCAGGTGAAGCCGCCTATTGGAGGCGCACTGATCGGTTGGTCGAAGGACAGCAAAAATGTCCTGATCCGCGACAACTGGGACGCGTGGCGCCTGCCGGTGAATGGCGGAACGGCCGTGAACATTACCGGGAATGGACTGAAAGATCAGATCCATTACCAAGCGCGACTTTTGTTTGACCCGAAGGAACGGGACATCGACCTCGAAAAGCCGATGTACTTCAAGACGTACGGCGAGTGGACCAAGAGAGAAGGGCTCTCGCAAGTCGATCCGGTGCAGGGCGGAACGAAAGTGATTTCGTGGGAAGATGCGAAGGTGGACTATCGCCGCGCCCGTGACGCCGACGTATGGGTATATGCCCGTCAGACGGTCGTCAAATATCCCGATTGGTACGCCGCCGATGCCGGTCTCAAAAGCGAACGCCGGCTCACTGACGCAAACCCGCAGCAGAAGGACGTCGCCTGGACTCCGGGTGCTCGGCTCATCGAATACACCTGTGAGAACGGAGGCGGCAGGCACCAGGCCGTGCTGTATCTCCCCGCCGGATATGAGCAGGGGAAGACGTATCCGATGCTGACCTATATCTATGAAAAACTGTCGCAGGAATACAATGTCTACACGGAACCCAATGCGACGCGCTATTCGAATCCCAGCGTTTTTACCTCGCGCGGCTACGCGTTCCTCAAGCCGGACATCGTGTACCATCTGAATGATCCGGGCCGTTCGGCAACATGGTGCATCGTTCCCGCCGTGACAGCGGCGATCGCCACCGGGATCGTGGATGCATCGCGCGTTGGACTGCAGGGACACAGCTGGGGTGGATACCAAACGGCGTTCGTCACGACGCAAACCAAGATCTTCAAGACCGCCGTCGCCGGGGCACCGCTGACCGACATGGTCTCGATGGCGGGATCAGTGTACTGGAACACCGGTACCTCCGACAACTCGATTTTCATTGCGAGCCAGGGACGGTTTACCGGCGGACCGAATGATGTTCCCGAGGCGTACGCCCGGAATTCGCCGCAACAGTTTGCCCAGAACTTGTCGTTGCCACTGATGATCCTGCACGACGACCGCGACGGCGCGGTGGATTTCAATCAGGGGATCACCTACTACAACCACCTGCGCAATCTTGGCAAGGACGTGGTACTCCTCGAGTACGTGGGTGAAAATCACGGACTCGCCCGGCCGGCGAATCAAAAGGACTATGCGCTGCGGATGACAGAGTGGTTCGACACATTCTTGCGCGATCAGCCGGCGCCGGACTGGCTCAAGGACGGCGTGCCGCGTCTCAAAATGGAACAGCATCTGAAGGATCGGAAACCGTTGGTCGATCCGAAAGCGACACCCGCACCGAAAGTTGTGCCTTGATGCGCACGTAGCATTGGCTACCCCCGCCTGACCTCCATCCACCGGTACACAATCCTACTATGTCGCTTCGCGTAACTGCCCATCGGTTTTTTCGTTATTGCACTCTTGTGATCGGGCTCTTGATGGGCGCGGTGCCGGTGTGTTCGGCACAGCAATTCACCACGGACACCCGCGATCCAAAGCAACGTCAGGATGACGGCTTCGCGGCCGACTACAAGCAGTGGTTGATCAATCCGCGAACGGGCAGCCCGCTTGTCGATCACCTGCCGCTCGTCAGCGGCATTCCGACGCCCAAAGACGTCATTGGTTACAACGTTGGCGCTCCGAAAAAGCTCACCTACTATGCCGACCAGCTGAAATATTATCGCGCCCTCGCCGCTGCTACGGGTCGCGTGAAGATCGAGACCATCGGCCGCTCCGACGAAGGACGCGAACTCGTCGTTGTGTGGGTATCGTCCGACGAGAACATGAAAAATCTCGCGCAGAACCGCACCAATCTTGGCAAGATCGCTGACCCGCGCGGCATGAGCGAAGACCAGGTGCACGAGCTCATTGCACGCACCAAGCCGCATTATCATTTAATGGGCGGCTTGCATAGCGGCGAAACCGGCCCGTCCGAAATGCTGATGGAGTTGGTCTACCGCATCGCGACCGAAACGTCACCAATCATCACACAGATTCGAAACAATGTGTATGTGTCTGTAACGCCGGTCGCCGACGCCGATGGACGCGATCGCAATGTCGATTGGTTTTACAAGGGACTGGAGTTTGCGGCGGCGAATCCGCCGGCGCCCGCCGTCACGACAGCGGTGGCGGTGCCAGGTGCTGTGCCGGTGGTGCCGGCGGTAGCACCAGTCGGGCCGGTCGTGACGCCCGCCGCAGGGATTGGTGGATTGCCGTACTGGGGCAAGTACGTGTATCACGATAATAATCGTGATATCAATATCGAATTACAGCAAATGCGCGCGATCGTCGATTGGTACTTCACGGCGCATCCGCCGATCATGCACGATCTGCATGAGTCGCTCTCGCTGCTCTACACCTACAGCGGCGGAATGCCGCAGAATCCAAATCTCGATCCATTGCTCTTTGCTGAACTTCCCTGGTTTGCCAACTGGGAAATGTCGCAAATGACCAAGTGGGGAATGCCCGGCGTCTATACCAATGCATTCATGGACGGTTGGTCCCCCGGCTACCTCGGCTCGGTGTCGTACAATCACAACGGCATTATGAAGATGTACGAGACGCAATCGGGACGGGACACGACCGTGGGTACGACTCCGCCGTCAGCGACGGCCGTTGTCGCTGCAGCTCCGGGCGGTGCCCCCGCACGCGGTGCGGCGCCTGGTATTCCGGTGGTTGCTCCAGTGGTTGCTCCAGCGGTTGCTCCAGCGGCAGGCGGCGGTCGTGGCGGCCCGGCGCCGATCCCCACCGGACGGGGCGGCGCTCAGGACCGCGAATGGTATCGTGGTATTCAGTTCACGCAGGAAGACATCAGCACCTTCACCCGCCGCTCCAATACCAATTACATGGAGACCGGAGTGCTGTCGTCACTGCAGCTGACCGCAATGTTTCCGGCGACGGTTCTCGAGAATTTTTACATCAAGACGCGGAACTCCATCGAAGAAGGGAAGCACAAAGCGCCGTTCGGGTTTGTGATCCCGTTACAGCGCGATATGACGAAGGTCGCCGAGTTCATAAATATTTTGCGTGTGCAGCGCATTGAGGTCGGGCAGGCCGCATCGTCCTTCAAAGTCGGTACGACGACGTATCCCGCCGGTTCATACGTGATCATGCGCGACCAGCCCTACGGCCGGCTTGCCAAGAATCTGATCGAGAAGCAACAGTATCCTGACGCACGCATCACTACTTACGACGATAGCGGCTGGTCCATGGGCTTCGCGATGAATGTGGACGTCGCCGAAGTCGCCGACTCGGCGATCTTGCACGTCGCGACAACGCCGGTGACCGCGGTGAGGCTCAAGGGGAAAACGACTGGCTCGGCGGCCGCGGGGCTTGCTATTGCACACCTTGGATCGAACAACATGATCAGCTTCCGGTACCGGCTCAAGAATGTGCCGATGCAGATCGCCGAGAAATCGTTCAAGGTTGACAGTGTGGAATTTCCGGCGGGCTCGTTCGTGATCACGGATATGAAGAATGCTGCGGCGGTTCGCGCGGCCGTGGACGAACTTGGGCTCACCGCCGCAACCATCAAAGCGGCACCCGCGGTGCCGTTGCATAACGCCGATGTCCCCCGCGTGGCAATCTATTCAGCGTGGAGCAACACCCAGAACCTCGGCTGGTACCGGTTGACGTTCGAGAAGTTTGGTGTGCCATACGATCTCATTTTTAAGGAACAGGTCAAGCAGGGAAACCTGCGTGCGAAATACGATGTGATTCTGATGGCCGAGCAGAACCTTGGGCGTCAGCAGTCGCTGGCCGTGCCGGCCGCGAAGCCGCAATCGTATCAGAAGAGCGACACGTACAAGTTTCTCGGTATGTACGGCGAGACGGCCGATATGTCCGGCGGCCTGGGCCAGGACGGCGTCGATGCGATTGGCGCATTCCTCGATGGCGGCGGCACGCTCATCGCCGTCGGCGATGCGGCGCGACTGCCCATTGAATTTGGTTTTGCCCATACGGTGGATAAAGTGACGGTCCCCGGGCTGACGTCGCAGCGGCCGTTGGTGCAGGGGGAAATTGTGCGGCCCGAGCATCCGGTGTTTTATGGATATGCCGACAAGCGCCTGCCGATCAAATACGTGGGTGGAAGCCCTCTCAAGGTTGGCTCGGCCGATGAAAGCAATGTGCTGGCCCGCTATGTCGGAGGCGATGCGTCCGTGATCTCCGGCCTGATGGTTGGTGCCGATTCATTGAAGGGACGACCGTTCGCCGTTGACGTGCCGGCCGCATACAAGGGGCACGGACGGGTGATACTGTTTTCGAACAATCCGATTTATCGCTGGCAGAATCACGGCGAGTTTAACATGATCTTTAACTCGGTCCTCAACTGGAATGACGAGCCGGTCGCGGTGCCGTCGAAGATCGTGCCGTAGGCGCTCGGCCTGCTGTGGCAAGCGCGCGAGTCCGAGAGGGCTCGCGCGTATTGTTTGTGCCTTTAGTCGTGCGCACGGTCGGGTGCGCGGTCGGGCAAGCGCATTCACTCCTTCGGGCCTGCATGTGGCCTCCGTATGCCATCGGCCAACTGGCCCATGGCACACGGCCGCCACGGGGCCCTGTGGAGCGAATGCGCTCGCCCGATCTGGACTGGCCTTAGCGCACAATTTGAGTGTACCCGCCCGCCACACACGATGTTCGGCGGGCGGGCCCGAGGGTCTCGCAGCGTGTAAGGCGACGCGAGCCGAAGCGAGATCCTCGGGACCGACCGCGCGCACACACAACTGACGCGCTTTGCACTGCTGAACGGCGTACTAGAGGCGCGGCTTCGTCGTGCGCGGGACCTTGCCGCAGTTCGCCGGCCAGGTCGCCGGCCACGTGCCCGGCGACCGGTCACGCGAAATGAAATCCGGATCTTCCGACGCCAGGTACACCATCATCGCCGCCAACGTCGCGTTGTGCTTGAGATCGTCGAAGACAATCTTGTCGTACGTGTCGCGATTGGTGTGCCAAGTGTAGCTGCCGTAATTCCAGTTGACTGCCCCCATCCCAAAGGACGGTGTGCCAAAGCAGGCAAACACCGCGCCGTCCGTACCACCGGGATTCCCCGTTGGTACGTCGTTGAAGCTCCACGACACAACGTTTGCACTCATGCTGTCGGTGTAGAAGCCCGGCAGCTTGGAATACCACGATTTCAGATGGCGACCGATGTCAGTAAGTCCGGACGACGACAGCGACTGCACACGCCCCGTGCCGTTGTCCTGATTGAAGAGTGCCTGCAATCCCTTCATGACTTCCGGATGATCTTCTGTGAACGCCGTCGAGCCATTGAGTCCTTGCTCTTCGCTCGCCCAGTGGCCGACGAGAATCGTGCGCTTCGGATGCGGATACACTGCCTTCAAAATACGCATCGCTTCCATCGCCATCATCGTGCCGGTGCCGTTGTCCGTCGCGCCGGACGAGCCATCCCACGAATCAAAGTGCGCCGAGAGCATCACATATTCATTTGGCTTCTCGGTGCCCCGAATCGTGGCGATGGTATTGAATACGGGCTTTTCACCGAGCAATTCGCCGTCGACGTCAAGACGAACCATCGGCTTCTGGTTGTTATCCGCAAGACGGTACACCAGGCCGTAGTCTTCGCATTCAAGTGTGACGGCTGGAACGATCTTGTTATACGTCTCAAAAATTTCAATGCTGCCCCATCCGCCGGCGCCGGGCAGTGCATTCGCACCACTACGCGCGGCAGCGGCAACGCTGGCCGCGGGGCCGCCGCCACGAGCGCTCGCTCCACCTGGCGCTGCACCGGCTCCGCCAGCTCCGCCAGCACCACCGCGGCCACCACCGCCGGCGCCACGACCACCAGCACCTGCAGTCGCGAACGGATTCGCAAAGCCGCTCTGTTTGGGGCGCGACGAAATCATTCCGACAATGCCGGCCTTCTCAAGCCGCATGCCCAGCGTGCCCGTGCCGAGCGCGAGGGAATAGCCAGTCCCACGATACAACTTGGTGCTGTCTGGTTTGCCGGCGGAGTCGGTCATCACGGCCCAGTCTCGCTGCATCTGTGCAATCGCCGTGTCGATTCGGGCAATCGACGCTGGCGTGCCATAGCGATTCCAGTCTTCCGACGGGCGGCAGGTTGGCCATGCCGGGGAGAGCAACACGATCTTGCCCTTCGCTTTCGGGAGCCATTTTGCGAACTCGGTACTGTCTTTGAATCTCGGAAGTACAATGGCTTCGGCTTTCACCGGAACGCCTTTCGTGCCTGGGCTCCATGCGAGCATCGTACCGGCGAGCGATCGGACGCGCGGGCTCACAAGATCGATATGCGAGACGCCGCGCCGCCATCCGCGCCAGGTTCCATAATTCTCACGCCTGGCGTCGATGCCCCATGACTTGTACTGATTGATCGCCCAGTTGCTCGCCGCAAGAATGCTCGGACTGCCGGTGAGACGCGGGCCGATCGAGTCAAACAGCGCCTGGGACAGTTGCTGGACGTGTGAGCTGTCCATGCCGAGTCGCCAGATGCGTTCGATGTTCGGATCACTCTGTGCCGAGAGCGGCGCAACAGCACAGAGCGCGAATGCGCCAGCGACGGAGAATCTGCGGAAGATCTGCGATGTCATGGGCGGGTAGGGTGATTGCGGTGAGGTGCTACGCCCGAAACTCCTTGGGCACGAGCAACGCTTCTATGCCTTCGTATACGGCGATCAGATGCCGCACGTTGGACACAAAATCGATCTGCGAAACGTCGATGATCAGCACCGGGCCACGGTACCAGCCCGTCGAGCGCAAGTTCGTGACAAATTCGTCGTACCGCGGGTTCAGCGCCCGCACAAGGCGCGACAATCCCTCGGGAATGTCTTCGGCGTTCGACTGCTCTTCGTCGCGCTGGCGGTCACGGATGTTGCGGAGCAGGTAGTCGACCGGGCTCTTGAGGAGAATCATCAAGCCCGGTTGCACGAGTGGACGGAATTCGCGATCGAGCCGCGCGTCGATGACCTGCATGGACTCGGCCGTTAGATACGGAACGTCCATGTCACGGTGCAGCACTTCGCAAAATGCGTAGCGATCGGCGAGCGGAGAGCCATCCACGCACGTCGAGCTCTGCAGGTTGGGCACGGCCTGCAACTGCATTTTGCGCAGGTCGAGATACGCGTGCTGAATATCCAGCGCCGCCCGTTCGAGATACTTTTTCGCGGCGAGCCAGGCGTGGCTACCCTCGGCTTCGCGCGACTGGCACTCAATGAAGTCATTGATCGCACCGTAGTAGGTGCCGAGTGTGCGGCGCGCTGAGTTCTTTGCGGTCGAGAGGAGCGGAAATAGCCAGGCGTTTTGCGCGATGTGATCTTCGAAGCCTTCGTCCGGCAGTTCGAAGAGCGCATTCATTCCCGTGCTGTACGCGAGGAATTTGACCAGCGAACTCTTGCCAGCGCCAATGTTTCCGACGCAGGTCACCAATGTTTGGTTTTTCGCCAGATAGGTGAGGAGGCGGCGTTCGACGTTGGTGAGGCGTGATGCAATCTGGTGCCGGCTGATCGTGGGATCTTCCCGAACCTCCAGTACCGTGCCGGGTTCGCTCACAGGTTCAGATTCCGCGCCGCGACCATCCGGCGCACTTTCTCCCGAATCGTTCCCGCCGCCACGTGCACATAGTCGGGATGTTCGTACATATCAATTTCGGCGGGCAACGTGACCAGGTCGGAGTCGGGTGGGACGATCGCCAACTCCTGGTATTTCCGTAGCGTGCCTTTCCAGTTGCTGACGAGGTTCTCGTAGCAGTCGTGGATTTCGCTGAGGTAGTCGCCGGTAATGGTCTTGGCGTACGCGTCACCTTCGCTCGCACGCGTTGCCCGCCGCTTTTCGAGCAAGTCGGGCTCCGACCGCAGATACACGGTGAGGTCGGGCAGCCGGATGCGTTCGTTCTGCAACGTCTGAATGAACAGCGTGTTATACAGGCGGGCGTGAGCCATCGGCATCTCGCCCGAGTTGATCATCCGTCTCACGAATACTTCCGGGCCATCGAGAAACGGACGGTCTTCGAGAATGAGCACGCCGCTACGGCTCTCGCGCGTCATCAAATGACGGATCTCGCGCTGTTGCAACACGCGCATATACAGAAAGGCTGTTTCCGTCGGGAAAATGTTCGCGACGCGGTTTTGATAGAACAGCTTGAGACATTCGTCGGTCAGCGAATCTTTTTCGACCCGCTCAGAGAATGCGTAGGTCTCGGCGTCGCCAAGGAGCCCTTGGATCTCAGTCCGGTAGGGCTCACTGGCGAGGGCATTCATGAGCGTCGTCTTCCCTGAGAAGAGGTTGCCCATGATGCCAATGTGAAAATTGCCGGGCGCCATTGGCGTCTCTACAACCCTGCGAGTTGCTACTGCTTGATATACGTCAGGCCAGTGACCGTAGCTTCGGTGTTATGCGAAAAACGAATTCCGTAGATGCCGTCGGTGGATTTGAGTTTGCCGGCCGTCACGAGGGAAGCCTTGTCGTAGGAGCCAGCGACCGCGCCATTGATGACGCAATCAACTTTATCACCCTTGACCACGATGGCGATTTCCTGCGTGACCGATGCACCCGGGCCAGCGGCCTTATGGACGGCGTCGCTTGGCGCTCCACGTCCATTCATCTGAAATGCCGCCGGGCCAAACCCGCGCACGATAAAGTTCCCGCTGCCGTACGCCGCGCAGTACAAATAGCTCTGCGTGTCAGTGCCGAGATCATTGCCGGCGATCATGATGCCATACGGATGCGGATGACTGTTCAAATTCATGTATTTCGCTTCGGTAAACGTCGCGGTGACGGTGTAGTTGCCGCTGGCCTTGTTGGCCGGATTCCAGTAGGTCACCGACGGACCGGTGGTGACCTTCATGCCCGTGCCTTCCTTCGACAGCTTCGAGTCGGAGAGCGTCTTCCCGGCTTTCTCCTCGTTGGCGTCGATTTTCCCCATCCAGCCCGGGATAGCGATCCCGCCGCCGGTGACCGTGCGGGATGTTTCTGTCTGGCCTTGCGCCACCGTAGTCTGCGGGGCGGAAATGAAAGCAGCGAGCACAAGTGCGGAACCGTAGATGCGACGCATAGAAATCCTCTGGGCGATAGAGTGGACGATGGTGAATTATACTCTCCGCGAGAGGTATCCGGCCACTGCACCGCAGTTCCCGTGGAGCCGTGTAGCGCTCGGGCGGTGAATCGGCCTAGCTTTCTACAGCATCCATTTCCCATTTCAGCAATTAAGGGTCGGCAATGAAGAAACTCCTTTTGGTCCTCGTCATCCTTTGCGGCGTCCGCGCGTCCGCCCAGTCACCGGCCGCCGACGTGGCGCGCTGGGAGCGCATTGCCACGGGCGTGACGATTGTCCGTGATGACTGGGGGATCGCGCATATCTCGGGAAAGACCGACGCTGATGCCGTGTTCGGGCTGCTGTATGCACAGGCCGAAGACGACTTTAATCGCGTTGAGACGAACTATCTCAATTCGATGGGGCGGTTGGCGGAGGCCGAAGGGGAGGGGCAACTATACAGCGATCTCCGGATGAAACTTTTCATCGATCCCATCGCGATGCGGGCGGAGTACGCAAAAAGTCCGGCGTGGCTCAAAGCGCTGATGAACGCCTTTGCTGATGGGTTGAATTTTTATCTGTACAAGCATCCGGATGTGACGCCGCGGGTCATCAAGCATTTTGAACCGTGGATGGCGTTGACGTTCAGTGAAGGCAGTATTGGTGGCGACATCGAACGCGTGAATCTGGATCAACTCGAGGATTTCTATGGCGCCGGTCCGGTGAAACTCACCAGTGGTTCTGCCGCGACGCGTCCGCATGCGTCGTCCGTTGATGCCGATGATGCACGATACGTGGAGCCGACCGGATCGAATGGCATCGCCATTGCACCTTCGAACACCGCGGGGCACCACGCGTTGCTGCTGATCAATCCGCACACGTCGTTCTTTTTTCGCTCCGAGGTGCAGGTGACCAGTGGTCAGGGACTCAATGCCTACGGAGCGGTGACGTGGGGGCAGTTCTTTGTCTATCAGGGATTCAACGAGCATGCGGGCTGGATGCACACGTCCAGCGGCGTGAATAACGTGAATGAATATTTGGAGAAGGTTATGAAGAAAGGCGAGCAGTTCTATTACACGCACGGCAAGGTGACGCGTCGAATTGCGGCGGCCAATATCACGGTTCCGTACAAAACGGCGTCGGGAATGAAGACGCGAACCTTCACGGTGTACAGGACGGCGCACGGACCGATCGTCAGGGCCGTTGGCGGCAAGTGGGTAAGTGTGGCGTTGATGCAGCAGCCGCTCAAGGCGCTCATCCAATCGTATTCGCGGACGAAGGCGAACAACTACGCATCGTTCCGCGCGACAATGGAACTGCATACGAATTCATCCAACAATACGATTTTCGCTGACGCCGACGGCGACATCGCATATTTCCATGCGAATTTTATTCCGCGGCGTGATCCGAGGTTCGATTGGACCAACCCGGTGGACGGCAGCAATCCGGCGACCGACTGGAAAGGGGTACTATCCGTGGAGGAGAGCCCCAAACTGTTGAATCCTGCAAGCGGCTGGCTATATAACAGCAATAACTGGCCGTGGTCCGCGGCCGGGCCAAGCAGTCAAAAGAAAGAAGATTTTCCCGCGTATGTCGAGCGCGGTACAGAGTCGGCCCGCGGATTGCACGCGCTCCGCGTCCTCTCGAATACGAAAGATTTCACGGTAAATTCATTGATCACCGCGGCCTATGACAGTTACCTGCCCGCATTCGAAAAAATGATTCCGGCACTGCTCAGGGCGTACGATCAGACCGCGTTCTCCAATCCCCTCACGGCAAAACTGAAAGAGCAAATCGCTGTCCTTCGGGCGTGGGATTACCGCTGGTCGTCAAACTCGGTCGCGACGTCGCTGGCGATTTACTTTGGTGAAGATGCGGCGCGCCGGGTGGTGCGCGATGCCCGCTTGTCCGGTATTCCAGCCGACGAGTACATCTCCACTAGGGCCAACCAGGATCAATTGTTGCAATCCCTGTCTTACGCCAGCGACCGGCTCGCGACCGATTTCGGAACATGGAATACACCGTGGGGCGACATCAACCGGTTCCAGCGACTCACCGGTGACATCGTGCAACCGTTCAGTGACGCGGGGCCAAGTTTGCCGGTGGGGTTTGTATCGTCACGCTGGGGTTCGCTCGCGTCGTTTGGCGCACGCGCTTATCCAGGTACGAAGAAATGGTACGGCACGAGTGGCAACAGCTTTGTCGCGGTTGTGGAATTTGGCGACAGCGTGCGCGCCAAAGCGGTGACGGCTGGCGGCGAGAGCGGCAACCCAAAGTCCCAACACTTCAACGATCAAGCGAAGCGCTACAGCACGGGTGAGTTGAGGGATGTGTACTTCTATCCGTCGCAACTCCAAGGGCATACGGAGCGGACGTACCATCCTGGGGGGCAGTAGCAAAACAGAGGCGAACAATTCAGTTCGTAGTTCCCGTTCGCCCTGCAACGTTCGCCGCTTTTCAATTCATGGTTGACCGCTGGCTTTACGTTTGGCATTGAGTCCCGCGAGACCGCTGGTTTTCACGGCGTTCCACCTCGCCATCACTACACTCAGGTCGACCCGCGCCTTACTACACGCGGCCACCTGTACGGCCGTCGGTGCAACGTCCGCACTTTGCATCGCCATTGCCGATCCCAACAATTCACTACTGACACCTGCCAGCGTCACGGCATTAGCCGTCGCGGCCCCCCGTCCGCCTGCACCACGCCCGCCGCGGCCGCCTCCCATTGCAGGAGCTGGTGCAAGCGATTCGACTTTGGCCTTGAATGCGTCGATGTCCGCCCCCGAGAGTTTCGAAAGCTGTGACACCAATGTCCGCGCCTCAGTTGCGGCATCATGTGCCGCACGGGCGCCGGCGTACATCTCCTTTGTGAGCGCAGCAAGTTGAGTCAGTGCTGCGGCCGGCGTTTTCACACGTGGATCGAGCCGCAGCGTGAGTGGCTGAGTGACGCTCTTGCCATCCACGGTGAGGCGCACGGTGTAGGCACCCGGTGGAGCCCACGGCGAATTGGCCGCGGTATACGTCCGATGTGGCACCGCACCGGGCGAGCCGTCATCACCGCCGCGACCGCCACCATCACCGGCGATCGGATCGTAATGCATATCCCAGTTGAACCGGTGCATGCCTTTCTGACCTGAGAGGATAAGCGACGGCGCCGGCCAGTACAGTGGCAGCCCGCAGTCAGTGGCGTTCGGGTCGAGCTGGCAAAGTTGATTGTATTTATCCGGATCCGTTGCCGGTGCCGGGCTCGCGACGCGTTCGTCACCAGCATACGAGCGAACGACGTTTTTGGTAGCATCAAGAATGTCGAGTTTCACCGCGCCCGATGCGTTGGCATTGAGGTAGTAGTCAATCAGCGCGCCGAACGGCGGGTTCTCACCCGCTGGAACTTCCGGCGGCCACGGTGTGGGATCGTTGGTGGCAAAACGCACGCGAACTGCCGTCGCCGGTTTAAATAGATAGGTGCCGCCGCCGGTCGCTGCGGCCGCGGCCTGTCGGAGCGGTGTCACGTTATCGAGAATATAAAACCCACGACCGTGCGTCGCCGCGACAAGATCCGAGCAGAGACAGCTGCTGTCGTCCTTTACCTGAATGTCGCGCACCGCAATCGGTGGCATATCGAGCTTAAGTGATTGCCAGTGATCGCCATCGTCGAACGAGACCCACACTTGCAAGTCGGTCGACGCGTACAGCAGTCCTTTCTTCCGCGGATCTTCTCGAATGGAATTCGATACGGCGCCCGGCGCGATACCGTTGTTGATCTCCGTCCACGACTTGCCACCATCGTGCGTGCGCCAGAAGTGGGGATTCATGTCATCGATCCGCATCGTATTCGCGGCGGCATACGCCGTGAGATTGTCGAAGTGTCCGGCATCAATATTGAAAATTCGCGTCCACGGCTTAATCGCTGCGGGCGTAACGTTCATCCACCTGGCGCCGCCATCCATCGTCATCTGGATGTTGCCGTCATCGGTGCCAGCCCAAAGAATGTTCACATTCTTCGGCCCGGCGGAGAGTGCGGTGATAGCCCCCAACGGGCCTGTCGGTGCGGAGCTGGCGTACTTTCCCGCACTCGCTGGTACGGCCCACGTTTGACGCGCCAGATCCGGGCTGATACGGGTCCAGCTGTGCCCCCGGTTGAGCGTCTTGAACACGGCATTCGAAACGTAAAAAAGGAGATCCGGGTTAACCGGCGACCACACAATCGGCATCGTCCGGACATTGCGATTGAAGTCCGGCATCCGAAGCGACGCATCCGGGCCAAGCAGTGTTGTCTGCCCGGTCTTCCGATTGTACAACGAGACGTTTGACCGCTGGCTGCCGAACACCATATCCGGATCTTTCGGATCCGACGCGCCGATGCCGTATTCCTGAATGTTGACGGGGTGCCAATCGTGGAACGTGATTTCACCATCCATCGAGCGGCTGTCCACACACGCCGAACCGGAATCTTGTTGCCCGCCGCAGACACGATAGGGGAAATTCATATCCGTGGACACGTGATACATCGCCGCCGTCGGCTGGCCGTACCAGTTGCTCCACGATTTTCCGCGATTCGCCGAGACCACACCGCCCTGATCCGCTACCTGCAAAATGATGTCGGAGTTGTTCGGATTGATCCACGTCTTCTGATAATCATCGCCGCCGGGCGCGCCACGGACTGCGGTCCAGCTGAGGCCAGCATCTTCGGTGCGCCAGAGAACGGTCGACGAACTGTAGATCACATTCTGATTTTTGGGATCAACCGTGATCGTCGGCAGGTCACCGCCACCAATGCGAACGAGCGGGCGGTTATCCGCCGGCCGCGCCGATTGTCCCGACGGCGCGGGGCCGTCATTCGCGGCGAGATGCCAGTGCTCTCCGCCATCCGTTGACTTATAAAAGCCGACTGTGCCGCCGGCGCCGCGCCCGCCACCCGCGACGGCCGCTCCGGCGACCATCGCGTACACGACGTTCGATTGACTAGGCGCGATCGCGAGATTCGCCTCAATGATCGACGGTAACCCGTCCGTGAGGTGCTTCCATGTGCTGCCCCCGTCCGTGGATTTGTAAATTCCGTTGCCTTTGCCGTCGCCGGCACCGCCAAATCCGCCGCCCTCGATAAAACTCTGCTGCTGCTCCCAGAGTGCGGCATACACGACATTCGCGTCGTTCGGATCAATCCGCACATCGTTCGCGCTTGTGTACTCATCCTTGTACAGAACGTTCTGAAAACTCTTGCCGCCATCGATCGAGCGAAACACGCCCCGCTCGGTATTCGGGCCATAGGGATGGCCGAGTACGGCGACAAAAATCCGATTCGGGTTCTTGGCGTCGACCTCGATCTGCGCAATCATCTGACTGTCGAACAGCCCGAGATGCGTCCACGTTTTTCCGGCGTCGGTAGACTTGTACATCCCGTCGCCGGTGGCGAGATCGGGGCGAATAATTCCGGCGCCCGTGCCGACATAAATGACATTCGGATCAGAGGGTGCAACGGCAATGGCGCCGATTGATCCGGTGCCTGCCTGGTCGAACACCGCTTCCCAGTTGGAGCCGTAGTCGGTTGAGCGCCAGACGCCGCCATTGTCAAAGCCGATATAGAAAATATTCGGCTGGCTGGGCACACCAGACAGTGCCCGGGCTCGACCGGCGCGAGTTGGTCCGATCTGTCGCCAATGCATCGCAGCGTAGAAGTCTGGCGACTGAGCCGCTATAGCGGTGACGGAGGCCAGAAGGCCAAGGACAACCATCGAAAAACGCGAAAGCTTGGTGCGCACTGAGACCACCTTTGTGAGTTGAGCGATGCAAGGTTGAGTCAAGCTGACACTAATATGGAAGCGGTTGCCCTGATCGGCGATAGCACGGATGCTATCTTACAGCCATGTCTACGCCATCTCCCTATCGCTCGCTCCCTGCGGCCCGCCGAGCGGCTATTGTCACGCAGGCCATGAAACTTCATCGCGAACTTCGCACTCTCTACGCGCAGCGATTGGTGGCGCGCGGCGGTGGTTTTCGCGCCGTGACGGTGCAGTCGTGGCCAGTCGATCGGCTGGCCCGTGAAGTGGTGCGACTGAACGCCGAGACGGTCCAGGACGAGCTGGATTTGCTCCATCTGCTCTATGTGGAGCTTGAGCCGGCAATCCAGATGGCGTTCCTCGATACCGCTGGCGTGCCGCACGAGCAAGGGAAGATTGCCGAGAACGTGGAACCGCCATTCGCCGATGCCGCAACCGTGGCACGGGCCGCAAAAGCGGTGCGCGAGCATTATGGCGACGATGGCCGGCACTATCTCACGACCATCGCGACGTATAATCTCGCCTCGTGGCCGGGACTCGATCGCGTCTTAGCGGAAATGGACCGCACGTAGTCCCAACCATTCCTCGCCCGCGTCCGGAAACAGCTCCGGTGCGCGGGCTATGGCTCCGCCGGATTACGGCGTAGCCATTCGAATTCGACCAGCCGCTGTTCTTCCGTCTCGGCGATGGTGTTCCATCGACCACGCGAGTGACGCAACGACGTGATGCCATTCACGTCGTGAATGACGACAATCGACGGCGACACTTCGCTAAAGAGCGTGGTCACACGAACGGCGGTCACCTGCGGTAGCTCCTTCAACATTTTCGTCAACTGAAGCTCGGCGGACCGGATCTGATAAGTTTTCGCGTCCAGCAGGATCGACCCGTTGACATCCGGTGTGCGAATTTGGATATCGGCGCGAAATTCGATGCGGATCGAAACCCCATCGCGTGTCGAGTCCACTCCCGCATAGCGGAAACAATGATTGTTCAGAAATTCGTAGCTGGCGAAATCCCGGAGAGTGGGGAGGTGCATGACGTACCCGCGATTGCCGGTGCGTTCGACGACGTCGCCCATCTTGTATTCCCACCCGTGACCGTCCGTGCGGATTTCCAGCGTGTCGATCGCCGCCGGGCCACGTCCGCTGTCGCCGCGCATCTCGCGATGCGAGCGGACCATTTTGTACCCGAACGGAAAGGAATCCGTGAGCAGTTGGTAGTGTTCTGCGTTTAGCCGGAGCTGGCCAACGACCGCCGCAAAGTCAGGCTCGATGTCGGCGTTTGGACGTCCGGGCTTGGTACACGCCGACGACGCAGTGACCTTGAACGCCGCCAACTCTACGGAGAAGCGCTTCAGGGCAATCCTGATTCGCGGTGTCGCATCGCCGGCTGCAAAGTCGACGCTGACCTCGGCTGGCACGAACCCAATATGAGTGGCGCGGAGCCGATACTTGCCCGGTTCCATACCCGTGAACGCGAATATGCCAGCGTCAGAGGTAAAAGTCTGGCGTTCCATGCCCAACACCGTGACCATCGCGTGTCCCAGCGGCGTCCCCGATTCAGCGCTGATGACATCGCCGACCATCAGTCGGGCGATGCTTTGGGCGGCGGCGACGCGGAACGTGCCGAATACCAGTACGAACAGGAGCGGGCGATAATGGAGGGCGCGCATAGATTTAGTTAACGACACGTATAGGGCATACACCGTTCACGAACAAAAAGGACAGAGGATGGTGCAACCAAATAACCCGCTACACGGAGTAACACTTGAAACCATCCTCGAGGAGCTCGTACGCCGTCATGGATGGCCCGCATTAGGACGGGAAATTAACATACGGTGCTTCACGTACGACCCCAGCGTCAAATCTTCTTTGGCATTTCTGCGGAAGACGCCATGGGCGCGGGCAAAGGTTGAGGCGCTGTATCTCAGTGGAAATCAACGATGACACGAATCCGGATTCGGATACGGTGTTCTGCCCGTCGTTAAAGCCGGTAAATCGTGATAGCCGTCTCGTCGAAGACCACCCGTTTGACACCGGCTGGAATCACGTGCGTCGCCGCATGCTCAACGGCCAGTACGCGGGAAAACCGGTTGGCCTTCCAGCTGGCAATCACCCGATCGAGCTGACGCGATTCGTACGGCGGATCAGCGAACGCAATGCCATAACTCTCCGGGGTCGTCAGGGCCGCCGCAAACGGGACCGCGTCTTTCTTGAACAGGCGCGTCTGTTCGCGCACGCGGAGTGCAGCGATGTTGGCCTTGAGGGCGTGCAGACTGGCAGGCCGGATCTCGAGAAAGTCCACGCTGCGCGCCCCCCGCGACAGCGCCTCCAACCCCAGCGCGCCCGTTCCGGCAAACAAATCGAGGACGCGGGAGTTCTCAATATCGGCGGCCAACAAGTCCAGCATCGCTACCCGCACATGTTCGGCGGTCGGCCGCACGCGAAAATCATTCGGTGAGACCAAGTCACGGTCAGCGAACTTGCCCGCAACAATCCTCATGACTGCACCCGCGCCACTGGTTTCATCTGGTGGACTATAACAGCTACCGCCGCGTTGCTGTGGATTATCGTGCGCTCAGCGCCTTGCGCAGGGTATTCGACTCTTTCGACAGGCGGTCGCACATCACGTCGCACAGCTTGAGGACATCGCGGTCCGCAAGCGCGTAATACACGTACAGCCCATCCTTGCGCCTCCCCACCAGCCCCGCCGAGTGCAACTGGCCAAGATGCTTCGAGAGATTGGCCTGACCGATCCCGGTCGCAGCAACAAGTTCACTCACCGTACGCTCGCGCCGGCGCAGTTCGTAGAGAATGTGCAGCCGCGTGGGCTCGGCGAACGCCTTGAAGCGTTCGGCGACCACGTCGAATAGCTCGGGGGTCATGCGGGCAGGGGGCATGGGCGCTCCGGCACAGAGTGTGTTACTACCGAATAGGAACGTAGTGATATCGAAAACCGGACACCAGCTGCCTGTCGTGCTATCGCGCCGGACGGCAACCGAACATTCCGAGGCGCCCGAGGATCCGCTCCAGCGGGCAGAATCCCGTAATGCTCGATTGGAGCAGGTTGAATCCGACGAATGCCGTAAACAGATACCATGCCGGCGACACAGTCCAACCGAGCGCCAGCGAACCGAGGATGAACGCGCCGGCAAACCGGCGGATTATAAGGTCATTGCACATCGGAAGATCTCCGTTCAAAGGAAAGTGTCAGTCGGCAGAACGGCCATATGCAGCCGTTCGCCTGGTGCGAGGGCACCGCGCGCTGCGACAAGCGCGACGGTGAGCGCGTCGACCCGTTCGTCCGGGACGACGCTCAGGAAGACGGTGCTCTCTCCGGGCCAGGCGCGTGTACCTTCGCGCCGTCCGCTCGTCCCGGTACCGTGCGCCCGGCTCAGTTCGGTGTAGCCACCCACGTGATGCAGATCGAGTTCGCGCTCGATGATCTGCGGGTCGCTTCCGCTGTAGACGATCAACAGTGTCTTCATCATTCAGCCCCCGGTGCGTGCCGCCGCAGTTCCCAGTACAACAGCGGCACGACAATCATTGTGAGCCCGGTGGCCACTATCGCGCCGCTCATCAGCGCGACAGCAAGTCCCTGGAAAATCGGGTCGAGCACCATCACCATCCCGCCGACGACGACCGCCGCCGCCGTCAGTGCGATCGGGCGGAAACGCACTGCACCAGCTTCGAGCACCGCCTCGCGCAATGGGCGGCCTCGTGCCTCGGCCAGCTGGATAAAGTCCACGAGCAGGATTGAATTGCGCACGATGATGCCGGCGAGCGCGATCATACCGATCATCGAAGTAGCGGTGAAAAACGCACCACTCAACGCGTGGCCCGGGAGAATCCCAATAAGCGTCAGCGGGATTGGCGCCATAATGACCAGCGGGATCGTGAAGGATTGGAACCATCCCACGACCAGCACATAGATCAGCACGAGGACAATAGCGAAGGCCAGCCCAAGGTCGCGGAACACTTCGATCGTGACTTGCCATTCGCCGTCCCACTTGATTGCGGTCTCGTCGAGACGCGCCGGCTGTACGGAGTTGTAGCGGACAATATGGGCGCCACGAACCCGGATGGTGTCGAGCGCTTTGTTCATAGCGAGGATCGCATACACTGGTGCCTCTATTGTGCCGGCGACGTCAGCGGTCACCGTGATCATCGGACGTTGGTTACGCCGCAGTCTGTCTTGTTCGCGAGCCCGCTCTTCGATGTGCACGAACCGTCCGAGCGGCTGCGGGCCGCTCGCTGTCGCGACGGGAATCGCGAGGAGCGCCTCGCGCGATGAGCGTGCGGCGAGCCCGAGCCGCGGGCGGATGACCACGGGCTCACTCGCATCGGGCGAGGCGGCAACCGCCGCCGGTGCACCGGAAAGTCCGAGATAGAGCGTCTGCGCGATTTGCTCCACGCCGGCACCGGCAGCAGCAGCACGAACCCGGTCAATGCGGAAGACCGCTACGGCCTGCGGTGCCACCACCGACCAGTCCACATCCACCACGCCGGCCGTCGCCTCGAATACGCCCTTCACCGCGCGGGCCGCCTCGAGACGCGTGCTGTCATCAGCGGCATACACCTCGGCGACAAGCGTCGAGAGCACCGGAGGTCCCGGCGGAATCTCCGCTACTTTCGCCGACGCGCCGTACCGGCGGGCGATCGAATCCACCGTCGGCCGCACGGACACTGCGATCTGATGACTCTGCCGTTTTCGCTCACCCTTGCCCAACAGATTGACCTGCACGTCGGCCACGTTCGCGCCGCGTCGCAGGAAATAATGGCGAACGAGTCCGTTGAAATTGAATGGGGCCGCCGTGCCGGCGTACGTTTCGGTGCTTCGTACCTCGGGCACGGTGCGAAGGTACGCCGCGATTTCCTGGGCAGCCGCTTGGCTCGTCTCAAGCGTCGAGCCTGCGGGCAAATCGAGTACCACCTGGAACTCGCTCTTGTTGTCGAATGGTAGCATTTTCACTTTCACTGCCCCTACGCCCAACAGCCCGACGCTGGCCAGTAGCAGCAATACGACAGTCGCATAAAATGTTCGCCGCAGGCCAGGACGATTCATCAGCGGTGTCATAATTCTGGCGTACCACCCGGCGAACTTCCCCGACTCTTCTTCTTCATGCGCGCCGTCATGCGGTGCCGAGGCCGCCACGTGTCCCTTCAGCAGTCGGTAGGCGAGCCACGGCGTCACCACAAACGCGACGCCGAGCGAGGCGAGCATTGCGACCGATGCTCCCACCGGGATGGGGCGCATGTACGGCCCCATCATCCCGGACACGAACGCCATTGGCAAAATGGCCGCAATCACCGCGAACGTCGCGAGGATTGTCGGATTGCCGACTTCGTCCACTCCGGCTATCGCTGCTTCCTCGGGCGGCCTGTTTCCCATCCGCAAGTGACGATAAATATTTTCCACAACAACAATCGCATCGTCTACGAGAATGCCGATTGAGAAAATCAGAGCGAACAGCGTGATACGGTTGAGCGTATAGCCGAGGGCGTAGTACGCGAAGAGCGTCAAGGCGAGAGTGACCGGGACGGCGACCAGCACAACCAGTGCCTCCCGCCAACCGAGGAACACCCAGATGAGCACCGTCACCGAGAGTGTGGCGATGAGTAAATGCAACATCAGTTCGCGTGCCTTCTCGCCCGCAGTCTCGCCGTAATCGCGCGTCACGGCCAACGAAACGTCTCCGGGGAGGATTCGGCCGCGGGCCGCTGCGACTTGCGCTAAGACTGCTCGGGTCACATCGGTCGCGTTCGTGCCTTTGCGCTTTGCAACGCTGATCGTGACAGCGGGTTCGCTGCCTTCGTTACGCTCGGCGTGCGAGACGTATTGCGTAGCGTCACCGGGCCCATCAGAAACGGTCGCCACATCCCGGATAGAAATGGGCACATCACCGCGAACCGCGACGACCACCGACGCGACGTCGATCGCATTGACGAGTGGCGCGCCGACGGCCACGCGGACTGTCGCATTTGCCGCCGTGAACTCGCCTGCCTGCAATCGTGCACTCGCGCCGCGCAGTGCGAGCAATACTTCGCTTGGGCTGACGCCAGTGGCGGTGAGCCGCGACGGATTGAGTGTCACCAACACTTCGCGCGGCTCGCCACCGATGACCCGTGTTTCGGCAACATCGGCGACGGTGCGGATTTCATCTTCGAGACGCCGTGCAACGGCGCGCAGGGTAGCGACCTCAGCCGTGGCCGAGTGCAACGTCAGGGCTAAGACTGGCACATCATCAATCGCGTGAGGTTTCACCACCGGCGGCAGTGTACCAACCGGTGCTTCATCCATCGCCGCCGCAAGTTTCGCATGCACTTTCGTGATGCTCGCCTCCTGGTCTTCGCCGACCCGGAACCGGACCGTGACCATCGCGTAGCCATCTCCCGCCATCGCGTACACATGTTCGACACCATTGATCTCTTGCATCCGGCGCTCGATTGGCCGTACGAGTCGCTGCTCCACTTCGGCCGGACCGGCGCCCGGCATCGCGGCAATGACATCAATCATAGGCACGGAGATCTGTGGCTCTTCCTCACGCGGCGTCGCGATCAACCCCAGCGCGCCGACAGCGAGCGAAGCAATCGCAATGAGCGGTGTAAGCTTCGAGCGCAGAAATGCACCGGCAATGCGTCCTGCGATGCCTGTCGTCACTTGCCGGCTCCGCGCACGACGAGCACGGCCTCGCCAACGCGCAGGCCGGAGAGAATCTCGATGAAGGCACCGATGCGGTCACCCACCTTCACCCAGCGTACGTCAACATTCGTACCGACGCGCACTCGTACGCCGGTCAGATCGCCGTTGTGAATCACTGCATTATCTGGAATGAGCAGGGCGTGTCGCGTGCCGGCGGGCAGGCGCACGAGCGCGGCCGCTCCTGCGGACAGCAGGCCGCCAGGATTAGAAACAATTGCGTTGATCACGTAGACACCACCAGCCGGCGACGGGACGACACCTTCGACGATTGCCTCCACTGGGTGGCCGTCCACTTCGGCGTGGAGCGTCGCGCCGCGGTGTGCCGCACGGGCGGCGTCCGGCGGAGCTGTGACGGTAAGGCGGAGCCGGGAGACGTCTTGTACTTGTATGAGAGGAACGCCGGGCGCGGCGAAAAACCCGGCATCCGCAAATCTCTTGGTGACGATGCCGGCGAACGGTGCGCGCACAATGGCGTAGTCTTTCACTGCTGCGACTTCGGCGGCGGCGGCGTGCGCCGCACGCAGGCCGGCATTCGCTTGCGCAGCGCCGGTCTCTGCGGCGTCGAGCATCGCCCTCGTCGCGGCGCTATCTGTATAAAGCGCGCGCATTCGCCTGAGTTGCAACTGTGCGCTGGCTTGCGTGGCTTCAGCGGCGGCGACGGACGCGGCGACCTGTGCGCCCTTGGCGTCCACATCGCGCGCGTCAATCCGCAACAGCGCCTGCGCGACGGACACGTGGTCGCCCTCACGGACAAGCACTTCGATAACAGTGCCCATCAGTTTTGTCGAAATGACGGCTTGTTGAAACGGCGCCGCAACGCCATTGGCGTCCTGTGTCGAAGCAATCACTGAGTCGCGCACCACTGCGATAACGAACTGACTTTGTTCCGATCCGGCCGACGGCCGTTGTTTGGAAGGCGGCGCGCTACAGGCGGTGACGGCGATGGTGGCGAGCAGCAGGGCAGGGCGGGCGGTCATTTATCGGTGTCCTTAAAGTTCGTGGATCGGGATTCGGAGTGATCAAGGGCAGCAAGTGCCGCCGGGTCGAGTCCAAAGGCGAGCTGTCGCGCGGCCAGCGCAGAGACCACGTCAAAACGCGCAACCGCGAGTCTGGTCTTGACATGCGTGTCAGTGGCGGCAGCGTCGAGCAGCTCGGCGACCGTCGCGAGCCCGCCATCGTAGCGGCGGCTCACAATACGATGAGCGTCGGTTGCCTGTACGGCACCGCGCTCGGCGATCGCGAGCCGCTGAAGAGCGACCGAGAGGTCGATGGCAGCGCGTTCGACTTCCAAACGTGCTTGCGCGGCGGCGCCATCGGCCAGTGCGTGTGCGGCATTGGCACGTCCGATCGCGGCCCGCTGTTCGGCGATTTCCGCCGCCCCAGTGAACGGCGACCAGCTGGCCATCAGTCCCACCGTCCAATTTTTCTCACCAGCGAACAGGCGCCGTGAGTCGTTCCAGTCCCAGCGGGCGAAACCATTTAGCCGTGGCAAGACGGTGGCCATCGCTCGCGTGGCATCAGCGCGGGCGGCATCGGCGCCGAGTGTTGCGGCACGGACGTCACCACGTGGTCCCGCGGAGGCAACGGTATCCGCGGCCACGAAGCGTCGCAGCGCATCAGCGGCCGGCAGGGCGCCGAGTGGTGTTGCCGGTTCGCGCCCATCACCGCCGACGAGCACGGCAAGTCCGCGTCGGGCATTCGTCACGTCGCCTTGCGCTGTCGCAAGGTCCGCATCGAGCTCGCCCGCTTTTACGGCAGCGAGCAAGGCATCGCTGGGCGTGGCGAGTCCATTGCGTTGGAGCGACTCAGCCTGTCGAACGTGTGCGGCCGCGGAGCGCGTCGCCGCCGCGAGCATGGCTACTTTTTCGTCGGCGAGCAACGCACCGAAATAGGCGCGCACAACATCGG
>JANYKA010000067.1 GCA_025358315.1 Gemmatimonadota bacterium
TGGAGAGCAAGTATCGCGGCCCGTCGTCAACCACATGATTCATATTGGCAACCGTAATTTCGGCTGAACCAAGACAGCGGGGGTATGTCCATTTACAGTGGCACTCCATGACCCGCGTACAGCGCGGTCCATCACGCGCCCTTAAGAAGTTCCTCACCGCCCTTTCTCACGAATGGGGACGATCCGCGAGTGGTGGCATTCCTGGAGCGGCTTGAGGTGTTGACGCCGTCGCAATGGTGCGACGTCGAGGTGAAGTACGGCGAAAACATAAAGGCGCTACACAATCTGCGGAACGATATTGCTATCGCGATTATCGTGGGTAGCATCGCGCCGGTTGGTCGCGATAAGCAAGCGTGGCGAAGCGCGAACGAACGCGCACGCGACCGTCCGCGTGCAGCCGCTCCACGGCTAATAGCAGGCCATGTTGGTGGTTGTTAGTATGTGTCGATTTTTATAGATTTTGGAGAAATTATAAGAAAATATGACATTTTGATCTTATTTTCCTATTTATCGATATTTCCTACGTGTGAAAATATGTAATATTTGCAATATTTTCCTATATAGCATAGTTTTATACTCAGGAAAGTAGTTGAAACAGGAAAATTAAAGACAATATCTACCACAATAAGGCAGCAACCCGTGTCGAATCTTACTGAAAAAGCAGCACTTAACGAGCTTGAATCCAAACTACGGTTTCCACCGTTTCAGATAACGGTTAGGAACGACAAAGACTTTGGCTCGATGCCAATGAGTCAACGACCGGACGCCATACTCAACATCAGGTATGAGCCGGTAGGATCGTATGGTTTTGCGGTGAAATACAAGAGCACTGGTGGCTTGGCAAACCTTCGCGTCGCCATCCTGACCGCACAAGCGATCGCCTATGCCAACAAAGGCCTCTTTCCGTTAGTTCTTATGCCCTTTCTCCGGGAAGAGGCACTCGATGAACTCGTGCGCCAGCAGGTTAGTGGCCTCGACCTGAGCGGGAACGGAGTGCTCTACGTTCCTGGCGTTTGGTTTGGATATCGCACGGGAGAAAAAAATCAATTCCCCTCGACTCTACCAAAATCAAGCCCCTACCGCGGGGAACAGTCGATCGTCGGTCGAGCGCTGCTGATCCAAAACGAATTCGCCACACAATCGGCACTGGTTCAGTATCTCACTGAATTCACCGTTACCAATTCGACAGTCTCAAAAGTTCTCTCCACAATGGCAGAGGATCTCATCGTACGAAGGAAACCTCGGATCACGTTGGAACGTCCCGACGTGCTGCTCGATCGGCTGACCGAGAACTACCGTCCTCCCAAAACGCGGAAGGTCCAACGCATCCGCTTCGATCTGACGGATGATGTAAAAGCGAAAATGGCCGCAAACACGTGGGATACACAGATCCGGTACGCAATTGAATCGCCCGATCGATACACCGTGGCACCAAGCAGTGGCGCTATGCTGCAGATTCTCACCAACGATTGGGAGCGTCTGATGAAGGACATTCCATATCAAAGTGATGTACGTTTTGCCAATGTTGAACTGACCGAGATCGACGCCAGATTCCCGTTTTTCGGGAGAGAGTTGATCAATGGACTGTGGTACACGTCGCCTCTGCAGGCGTATCTCACGCTCTCCCTCGGTGGAAAGCGCGAACGACAAATCGCGGCAACCCTTCGGGCACAACTCCTGACGCCTGGGCACGCATGACGCCGATGGATCCGCTGGGCGACACACTGTGCGCCCTTGCGGAGAAACTGCAGCCGGCTGGCATTGAACTGATTATCGGTGGCGGATACGGCCTTGTGCTCCGCGCGGGATTGCTTGCAGCGGACGCTCGTACCGGGCGATACGGTTTCCCAATCACGGCGCGAGCGACATCAGATATCGATTGCTTCTTGAGCACGCATATCATCATCGACGGCGCGAAAACGCAACGTATTGCCATCGCTCTGGAGGAACTCGGTTTCACGGCGCGAGAGAGTTATTTCATTTTTGAACGCACCGTGGATATTCGCGGGCGCCGCGAGACACTCCAAGTCGATCTCCTTGCTTCGGATGTGAGCCCGGAGTACGACGATCTCGTCTACCGCAAGGGAGATCGCAGAATACGCCCGAAGACATATGGAAACTTGCACGCACGCCTCACACCGGCAGCCGCAACGGTTGAGCACGGCTGTACTCGGACTGACATCAGCCCCGACGGGCGCGGAGTGTTCGTCGTGGTACCCCATCCCGTGTCATTCATCGTGATGAAACTCTTTGCATTCCGGGATCGCTTCGAGAGTATGAACCCCGACATGCAAGGCGATGCGCCTTACCACGCCTTCGATGTCTTCGTTGTGCTCGCTTCCGTGGATGCCGCAGAGTGGGATCAAGGACGTGCCATTCTCAATGCACCGGGCGTGAACACAATCATCACCGAAGCGCGAGGCATCATCCAGCAATACTTCAAAGATGTATATGCGATTGGCGTAGTGCGGCTCGTCGAATACGCGAGCGGGACCCAGGGTCTTCGAATCCGCGAAGATCAAGCCCAGTCCTTTATGAGCGATTTGACAGATTTGTTCGCCTTGGCAGATACCACGGTCCCATAAGAGCGCATACACCGACCTGGGTCCTTGAATTCCCCACCAGCGGGCCTCTCTCAAAAGATTGCCCCAACCTTTCTGGGACAATGTCATTTGCACCCTTTATTCTCCGTTGTATTTTTTACTATTAAATGGTATATTTATATCTGTTAGAGCTGATTATCGTATATAATAGGTATTATCATGTCTTTTATTGGTATGACAGAAACAGATACACCCGCGATGCTTGGACAGCGCATTCGCGAGCGCCGCTTGGAGCGCGGATGGTCGCGTGTCGAACTTGGTGCACGCGCGAATGTTTCTCCTGAGACGCTCAAGGTCTTTGAGCGTGTGGGCCAAATCTCCTTGCGACGTCTGGTCCGCTTGAGTGTCGCGCTGGGCTGTAGCGACGAATGGGACGCGTTGTTTCAATCCAGTCGGCCGGCGACTCTCGCCGAAGTGGAGGCCCGGGCGCGCCGCCGCCAACGCGGTCGGACAACCGGATGATCGAGCGCCTGAGCGTACGGCTCGCCGACCGTCCAGAATCACGCGTTGTTGGCGAAATGGTGGACGCCGGCAGCGGTCCGTATTTCCAATACGATTCGGCGTTCCTTGCGACCGGGCTGCAGCTCTCACCGCTTGCTCTTCCACTCCGGCTCGACGCCTACGAACCAGGTCCACGCGAACTCGGTCGCCTGCGCGGGTTGTTCGCGGACGCGGTCCCTGATGGATGGGGCTTGAAGATGTTGCATCAGTCAATGATCGATGCCGGTCTTGATCCGCTCCGCGCATCGCGATTGATGCATCTGCGCGCCGTCGGCGCGCGCGCGATGGGTGCGCTCACGTTCCATCCGTCCGCTCTCAAAGAGACGACGGCGCCTCCCTTCGATCTCGAGGCCGTGGCCGCCAATGCGCTCCGCGTGGACGCGGATGACGTCGAACAGATCCTTCCCGCGTTGAAGCGAGCCGGCGGCACATCGGGCGGTGTACGCCCCAAGGTCGTTGTGTCGTGGCATCCCGACGGCACGATCGGCGATGCCTTCGCGCCTCTCCGAAACGGATTCCGTCACGTGCTGGTGAAGTTCCGCGCGCACGAAGATTGGCGCGATTTGCCGGTGATCGAATCGGCCTATCTCGCGATGGCCGAACGCGCCGGGCTAATCGTGCCGATGCACCGTGTCCGTCGGCTGCACTCCGGTGAGTACGCATTCATCGTCGATCGCTTCGATCGCGTCGGTGACCAATGCCGCCACGTCCACACACTTGCCGGCATGCTCGAGATCGACACAAGCAATGCATTGGTCGATTATGAACAGCTGCTCAAAGTCACGGCCCGCATCACCGAGGATATGCGACAGGTTCAAGCGGCGTGGCGACGGGCGGTTTTTAATGTGGCCGCGTTTAATCGCGATGATCACGCCAAAAATATCGCCTTCACGATGGATCCGACGGGACGTTGGACGCTGGCACCCGCGTACGATCTCACGTTTTCATCCGGACCCGGTGGCTACCATGCGATGTCGGTGGCCGGTGAATCGCGCGAGCCGACACGAGCTCATCTCGAACGGTTGGCAGTCAATTTAAATGCCGGAGACGTTGCGCACATTATCGACGAGGTCCGTAGCGCGACAGAGCTATGGAAGGGGTTCGCCGAGACGGCGGGGGTATCAACACCGCATATCAGAGAAGTGGATAAGCAACTCCGCCGACAATCGCTCGCGCTCGGGCGTCGCGATACGCCCAAGCCACGGAGTCCGCGAAAACGTCGGTGACGTCGGTGACGTCGGTGACGTCGCTAACAGCTCGGGCGCCGCCAGATAGATATCGAGGTCGCGGCTCCCTTCCGACGCGCCCTTCGCTCCCACGGCCTGACCACCCATCACAACGAACGGAATATCGGCCTCTTGAAGCGAACGCAGGACGCCGCTCAACGAGACGAGGTTATGCACCGTCTCGGAGTTCCGAGGTCAGGGAAGGTGTCGCCGCCAGTGCGGCGGCTCGCTGCCCTGGCGTCATGTCAAACCACTCCATCCACCTCGGGCCAACCTGCGCCGCCACCAGCGCGCGCAACTTGGCCATCGCCTCTGGAGACAGCGCCGGTTGCAAATCCGCCGCCGCGGAGCGCACGCGTGAAGCCAAGTCAGGAGTCGCCATTGTCATCCCCGGGAGTGTACGAAAGAAAGCTACTCGTCTTCTTTCAACTCAAGCTGCCCCTCTTCCGGCGGCCCCTCTTCTCCTTCCATCTCCCCTTCACCTTCTTTGTCGTTCTCGTCCGGTACCACACGCGCGACGGCGGTAATCAAATCCCCCATCTCGAGGTTGATCAACTTCACCCCCTGCGTGTTCCGGCCCGCCACGCGCACACCCTTGACTGGCGACCGAATAATCTGACCGCCGCGGGTGATCAACATGATCTCATCTTCGGCCAGCACCTCGAGCAACGCGACAACGTCCCCAGTCTTCTCGGTGCGGTTCACCGTTTTGATGCCTTTGCCACCGCGCTTCTGCACGCGATACTCGTCAATCTGCGAGCATTTGCCGAGTCCCTTCTCGGTCACCACCATCAGCGTGGCCTCGCGCTTAATCACGACCATGCCAATCACGCGGTCACCTTCGCCGAGTTCCACGCCTTTCACGCCGGTGGTATCGCGGCCCATCGCCCGCGCATCGCTCTCGTGAAAGCGCACGGACTGGCCGTGCTTCGTCGCAAGTACAATGTCGTTCGTGCCGCTCGTCACCTGCACGTTGATCAACTCGTCACCGTCTTCGACCTTGATCCCCTTCACGCCCGTCACGCGGACGTTGGAGTATTCCGAGAGCGCCGTCTTTTTGACGGTGCCGTTCCGAGTGCAGAACAGCAGGAATTCGTCGTCGGTAAACTTCTTCACCGGCACGAAAGCGGCAATCGTCGTGTCCGGTGAGACATTGATCAAATTCACAATCGGCTTGCCCTTGGCGGCACGGCCAACCTGCGGAATTTCGTGCACCTTGAGCCAGAAGCAGCGCCCATCCTGCGTAAAGACGAGGATGTATTCGTGCGTCGAGGCGATAAACAGATGCTCGATAAAATCCTCAGCCTTGAGGTCCGAGCCCTGTAATCCCTTGCCACCGCGCCGCTGCTTGCGATACGTGGTGATTGACGTGCGCTTGATATAGCCGGAGTGTGAGATGGTTACGACCATCTCTTCGTCGGCGATCAAATCTTCTATCGTGAACTCGCCTTCGTCAGCGGTGATCGTCGTCCGGCGCTCATCGCCGTACGCTTCCACCACCGTCTTGAGCTCATCTTTCATCAACATTAGACGCTTGGGCTTGGAGTCGAGAATCGACTGCAAATCCTTGATCAGCGCGTGCACTTCTTTCAATTCTTCTTCAAGCTTCTCAATTTCCAGCCCGGTGAGCTTCGCCAGGCGCATGTTGAGAATCGCTTCGGCCTGCTTCTCGGTCAGCTTAAAGCGCTGTTGCAGTTCTTTGCTCGCCGACTCGCTGTCGTCGCTGCCACGAATGACCTTAATAACCGCGTCAATATTGTCGACGGCAATCTTGAGTCCTTCAAGGATGTGCGCCCTATCCTGCGCCTTGCCAAGATCGAACTGCGTGCGGCGGACAATCACCTCGTGGCGGTGCGCGATGTAATGCCGGATCACTTCCAGCATCCCCATCACCTTCGGTACCAGGCGCCGCGTGAGCGGATCCGGCACCAACGCCAGCATGATCACACCAAACGTGCTCTGCATCGTGGTGTGCTTGTACAGCTGATTCAGCACCACCCGCGGAATCGCATCACGCTTAAGCTCGATCACCACGCGCATGCCGTCGCGGTCCGACTCGTCGCGCAGATCGCTGATCCCCTCGAGCTTCTTGTCACGCACCAGGTGGGCGATGTCTTCGACCAACCGCGCCTTGTTCACCTGATATGGCAACTCATTAATCACGATCTGCGACTTGGTACCCTTGTCATTCTCTTCGATCACGGCGCGGGCCCGCATAACGATCTTGCCGCGCCCGGTTTCGATATAGTCCTTGATGCCGGCGCGGCCATAAATAAATGCACCAGTCGGGAAATCCGGACCGGATACCAGCGAACGCAGCGTCTCGACGGTCATCTCCGGATCGTCGATCATCGCGATCACCGCCGCCGAAACTTCGCGGAGATTGTGCGGTGGGATATTTGTTGCCATACCAACCGCGATGCCGCTCGAACCGTTCACCAACAAGTTCGGCAATCCACTCGGCATGACCGTCGGCTCTTCCAACCGATCATCGAAGTTCGGCGCAAAATCGACGGTGTTTTTGTCGATATCGGCGAGCATTTCAACGGCAATACGCGTCAGCCGCGATTCCGTGTATCGGTACGCGGCCGCTGGATCACCATCGACCGAGCCAAAGTTTCCCTGCCCATCCACCAGCGGATAGCGCAACGAAAAATCCTGCACCATACGGACCAACGCGTCGTACACGCTCTGGTCGCCGTGCGGATGGTATTTGCCGAGTACGTCGCCGACCACAGTGGCCGACTTCTTGTATGGACGGCCCGGCACAAGGCCGAGCTCGTTCATCGCATACAGCACTCGCCGGTGCACGGGCTTGAGGCCGTCGCGAACATCAGGGAGCGCACGACTGACGATAACGCTCATCGAGTAGTTGATGAACGACTCTTTGATCTCGTCGTCGATGAGACGCGGGAGGATCCGTTCGCGGTTATTCGGAGCGGTCATTCTGGTCGGAATTGGGGGCGAAAAAGAGAGTGCCGGCCGCTAAAACTCTATCCCCGAAATCTAGTCTTTTGTACGCGTTTTCGCACGGGGGAAGTGCTACGTCCGGGTGATCGTCACCGGCGTGTGGATTGGCTCCCGCGGCGGAGCGACCGGCGGCGGCAAATCGTCGTCACCCATCCCCTCTGCAGTCTCTTCAATCTTGACCTCGCGATCGAT
>JANYKA010000084.1 GCA_025358315.1 Gemmatimonadota bacterium
TGCTATGACGCACTTGTACATCACTGCCTTTTGTTGTCCCTCGTTCTGTATGATCTCACCATCAGCGAAGTCGACACGCTCACCGGCGCGCTCATCGCGCGGGCAAAAACCGCCACCTTCCGAACGGGCGATCTCTCGGGCATCGATGTGCTTGCGCACGTCACGCAAGGCCTGAGCGATACGACCGGTGAAGATCTTGCCCTCGCGCCTTGGATTCACGAACTCGTGAAAAGCGGCCGACTCGGCGACAAGACCAAAGCTGGATTCTATAACAAACAGGGCAAAGACATTCTTGTCCTGAATTGGAAAACACTCGAGTACGAGAAGCAGGATCGCTACAGCACGCCCGAGATCGATGCACTGCTGAAGCTACCGCCAATGTTGCGCGTGAGCCAAGCGAAAGAACTTGGCGGCAAGCACGGTGATTTTCTTCGCAAGATTCTCGTCGAGCAAACGCACTACTGCCTCACACTGGCACCGCAACTCGCCTACGATCTCGCCGCCATCGATCGCGCGATGGAATGGGGGTATGGATGGGAGATTGGCCCGTTCAAGGTGATGGACGCGCTCGGACTGGACTGGCTGCGTTCCGAATTCAAGCGTGCCGGAAAGGATGAACCCGCACTGCTGAAGGCTGCGGGCAATGCGTTCTACAGCGCCGGAGCCTCCGGTACAGAGATCACGAATTTTGATCGCGCCGTCAGCACGCAGGCACCAAAAACCATTCCTCTTCCGTCAATTCCGGGCCAGCTGTTGCTGTCACATCGTCAGACGATCGACGAAAACAAAGAGGCGCGTCTCCGCGATCTCGGCGATGGAGTTCTCTGCCTTGAGTTCTGTGGCAAAATGAACACCCTCGGCCCCGGCGTACTAGAAATGGTCGCGCGCTCCATCGATCGGGTGGGCAAGGGAAATTATGCAGGGCTCGTGCTCGGCAACGACGACCCCCGCACCTTTAGCGCTGGCGCGAATCTCGCCGCGGCCGCAGGGGCGGCCGCGAGCGGTGACTGGAAAACGATTGAAGCAAATGTGCGTGCATTTCAGGACGCCGTGATGAGCATTCGCCGCGCACCGTTTCCTGTGGTCTCGGCACCATTCGGCCTCACGCTGGGCGGTGGCGTTGAATTTTCCTTACACGCCGATCGTATCCAGGCGCACGCCGAGTTGTACATGGGACTCGTGGAAGTCGGCGTCGGCATTATTCCGAGCGGGTGCGGTACCAAGGAACTGTTGTTCCGCTTTACCGAAGCCCTGAAGCCATACGAGGAGGCCGATCCGTTCGAAGCCGCGAAGCGCGCATTCAAGCTGATTGCGCTTGCGCAAATGAGCGGCAGCGCACAAGAAGCACGCAAGATGGGCTTCCTGCGCCCAGTGGCTGATCGCATCTCGTTTAACCGCGACACATTAATGACCGATGCTAAGGCGCGGGTGATTGATCTCGCCGCCGACTATGTCACACCAGCAATGAAAACAATTCGGGTACTCGGGAAAGAAACTTTGGGTAACCTCGACTATGCGCTTTTCAGTTTCAAGGAAGCCGGTCAGGCAAGTGATCACGACGTGCGTATCGGCCACGAGGTCGCATACGTTCTCGCTGGCGGCGATGGACCGCCGCGCGATGTAACCGAACAGGACATTGTCGATCTCGAACGGGAAGCCACACTGAAATTGCTGGGCACTAAAGAAACGCAGGATCGGATCAAGCATATGTTGGAAACGGGCAAACCGCTGAGGAATTGATATGATTGAAGTCGTCATCGTTTCTGCCGTGCGTTCGGCTGTCGCCCGCGGCAAGAAGGACGGCTCGCTGGCGACCGTCCATCCCATTGATCTGTCCGCGACAGTGATGCGTGCTGCCGTGGATCGAGTGAAACTGGATCCGAAGCTCATCGACGATGTACTTTGGGGCTGTGCAATGCCCGAGTCGAGCCAGGGGCTCAACATTGCTCGCCTCAGTGTACTCCGTGCCGGTTTCCCCGTTGATGTGAGCGCCGCCACGGTCAATCGCTTTTGCTCAAGTGGCCTGCAAACCGTCGCGATGGCGGCGCAGGCAATCATGAGTGGAATGAACGATGTCGTTCTTGCCGGCGGCATCGAGATGATGAGCGCCGTACCGATGTCCGGATTTGTGACGCGTCTCCATCCGGACATGGCGGAGCAGAATATCGGAATGGGTTTTACGGCCGAACGGGTCGCCAAGCGTTGGGGCATTACGCGCGAACAGCAGGATGCTTATGCACTGGGTAGCCAGCAGAAAGCGGTAGCCGCTGTCGCAAGGGGCGCTTTCGTCGATCAGATCGTGCCGGTGTCCGTACAGAAAGTCAACTGGAAGGGCTCGACGAAAACGGTGAGCGAATTATCATTTGCCACCGACGAACTGGTTCGCGCCGCCACGACCATCGAAGGACTCGCCAAGCTGCCGCCGGCGTTTATGCCCAAGGGCACTGTCACTGCAGGCAATGCGAGTCCGCTTTCCGATGGTGCCGCCGCAATCCTGTTAATGAGCGCCGCCAAAGCCAAAGAACTCGGCCTCAAACCTCTTGCCCGCTTCGTGATGTTTGCCACCGCCGGTGTCGAGCCGGACGTGATGGGTATCGGCCCCGTAAAAGCGGTTCCGAAAGCACTCGCCCGTGCCGGCCTTAAGCTCGGTGACATCAAGCTCATTGAGTTCAATGAAGCATTCGCCTCGCAGGCACTCGCCGTGATCCACGATCTTGAGATCGACACCAGCATCACCAATGTGAATGGCGGAGCGATCGCATTGGGACATCCGCTGGGCGCAACCGGCGCAAAACTCACCGCGCAACTTGTGCACGAACTTGGGCATCGCGGCGGCGGATTGGGGATGGTAACGATGTGCATCGGAGGCGGAATGGGCGCCGCTGGCATCTTTGAGGTGTTCGCGGCATAGTCCAATTGTTGAAGTATCTGCACTACTCCCTCCCTCAGGTCCGACGATGAGCCTGCGCAATACACTCCGCGACAAGATGCTCACTGTTTGGGTTGGCGACCCGTGGTACGGCGCTTCGAGCAAAGCGATCCACGCCGATATTTCTGCCGCGGAAGCATCAGCGCGCCCGATCGTCGGCGTGCAAAACATCTGGGAGACCACGCTGCACATGGTCGCGTGGACCGAAGAAGCCGCTAGCCGGGTGCGTGGTAACGCGGCGCGTGAACCGGAGCGCGGTGACTGGCCGCCGATTCCGGATACGACAACTCAACTTTGGCACGAGACCATCGCGCAGCTCGGCGCGGCACGTCAAGAGCTTCTTGATGCGCTCGAAAAAGTGCACGAAGAAGATTTATTCACGCAGGTGCCCCGTGCTCAAGGCTCAGAAGAACCGCGCATTACGAGAGCGCAAACCGCCAGCGGCCTACTTGAACACGACATTTATCACCTTGGCCAAATTGCCCTTCTCAAGAAAGTATTGCGCGTCACGGTGTGATTGAGCACACGACTTATACGACTCGAAACGCACGAGTGATTGCTGACTCTGGTTCCGACTAGCATTCCATCGCCAGCACTGCGAATGTCGCCAACCAGTGTTCGCCCATATAGTCACCCGACACGTGCGGCAGGCTTGTATGCAAGTGATTGTTTGCGGCCACGATTGTGGACGCACGTCGCGGGTCTTTTGAATCGAATGTTCGCGCAATCATACGCCAACACCAGGCACGGCTAAGATTCAAACCGTCTAGATGGGCAATCTTACCGTCTTGGCGGTCGCTCACCGCTGCCGGTGCAAAAAGCGTTTGCGGCTCCTGTTGGGCCAGTCGCGGAAGGAAGAACCCGAGCCACTCGTTAAACTCCGCCGGCTCAAGCGCACGACGCATGCACTCCGCTTCTATCAGAGCCGACGAGAGGAAATCGTCGCCACTTGGCTCCCATGCTTGGCAATCCCGGTCGGCGCCGTACCAACCTTGCGCTTTCTCCCGCAACAGCGATGCAAACCCGGCATCGCCGACTGCTTCGGCATAGTCAAAAGCGAGAACGCACGCAAATGCCGTGTTGAAATGGGTACCAGCCCGAATGGGGTACGTCGCCTTCGGCAGAAAACTGCGAAAGCGCTCCACAAAGGCACTGGCAAGTGGTCGCATTGTCGCTGACCATCGTATGCCCTCCGCCGACTCGAAGCGCGACAGCTCACCGGCAAGCATTAACAGCCAGCCCCAGCCATACGGGCGCTCGAACGTACCGCGATTTTGCTGTGCAAGATACTCGACCTCAGCCACGACATTCCGTTCGGTGAACTGCGTGTCAAACAGGTCGCGGATGAGTGTCGCCTCTGGAAGTTCGGGAAATCGCCTCAGCAATCGTGCCAACAACCAGTATGCATGGACACACGAATGCCAGTCGAAACTGCCGTAGAAAATCGGGTGCAACTCGTGTGGAGACCGAATGTCACCTGCACTGTTAATGACATGGTCGAGCTTGTTCGGGTACTCCCGTCGTACGTGACCGAGCGCAAGCCCCGCATACGTGCTCGCGATATCTGCGGTAAGTGCCGACATCCTAGAATCGAAACACGAGAAAATACATCAGCAGTGTGTTGGTAATCAACAACGGAATAGCTGTTGGGATTTGCGCCTTGATCACCGCATACTGATCCGGCAACTCCAGCAATGCCACGGGCACAATGTTAAAATTTGCGGCCATCGGCGTCATTAACGTGCCGCAGTATCCTGATAGCATCCCTATCGCCGACATGATCACAACATTACCGCCGAAGTGGTGCACGATCACCGGCAATCCGATCCCCGCCGTCATTACGGGAAACGCCGCAAATGCATTTCCCATGATTATCGTGAACAATGCCATGCCAATCGTGTATGTCGCGACCGCGACAAAGGCATGCTCGAGTGGTATCCAACGCTGCGCCAGCGTCGCCACAACGGTACCAACGCCGGCCAACGCAAAAAGTGCACCAAGCGCAGCGAGCGTCTGCGGAAGTACTGCCGCCCAACCGACGGAATCGAGCAGCCGGCGCGCCTCACGTAACGGCGCCAGCGCCGGTGGCCGCAACATCACCATCGCCACGACGAGCGCCACAATGGTGGCAAGCCCCAATGAAATCTGAGTCACCTGCTTGGGGTCAACCAATGCTTCGCCAAATAGTCTGGCATTCTTCAAATAGAGCGCACCCAATAGCGTCACCACAGGGATGGTGAGGGCCGGCACAAACAGCAGATTCTTCCATCGGCGCGCACTCACAAGCCGTGCTTCCATACTCGTATGAACAACCGTCCCCTGCCCCAAACCACGGATCGCCACCGCCGCGACCATCACGATCACCAGACAGCCATTTACAAAATCCGTCAGATATGACCCCGCGAGAAACGTGATCGAGTACGTGCCCCAGAAGATCGTGTTGTTGATGCGTCGGGGGTTTGTTGTGTCGACAGCATTCAGCAATGCTACACCGCCCATCAATACGCCCATCAGCACATAAATGGAACCAAGCTTAATCACTGGACACGCTCGTTTCGCGTGCCGAGCTCACGCTCCAGGCGCCGATCCAACAAAACCAGCCGTACGAAGTGAATCCCCATTGCGAATAGGGCCGTCGGAATGGACCAGAGCGCCAGACGCGTCGGCTCCACGCTGATACCGTTTTGCTCGAGAAATCCTTTGATCAACAGTAGCGAGCCAATCGCAATAAATACGTCCTCACCGAAAAAGTACGCGACATTATCCACAGCCGACGCATGGGCTCGAATCGTGTATCGTACCTTCGGCGACAATTCACCGAATCGACTTTCGGCGGCACCTTCCGCCATCGGCGCAATTAGCGGCCGCACCATCTGCGCATGACCGCCAAGTGAGGTGAGCCCAAGCGCCGAGGTGATTTGACGGACCGAGAAATAGGCCATCAGCACGCGCCCGGTCGTGGCCCCTTGGATTCGGGTGATCACGTCACGCGCTCGCTCTTTAAGTCCGGCATGTTCCAGCAGTCCGATCACGGGCAACACCAGCCACACAATGGCCACATACCGGCTGTCGATGAATGCTTTTCCGAATGCGGCGATCACATGGTGCAGATCGCGCCCACTCGCCAAACCCGTGGCAACACCGGCGACGGTGACGACGAGCAGCGGATTCAACCGAATGGCGAATCCGATGATAACAATCAGCACGCCAATCAGGACGATCATGTGTGAGACAAAGCGCCGGTCATCCGCGAAGGCCATCGCGCGCAAACGCCGTTTCGAGCTGTGCCTTCACCGCGGGCCACTCATCGTCGACAATGCTGAAGTAGACCGTGTCACGGTTGGAACCGTCCTCCTGAATCATATGTTTTCGGAAAGTCCCCTCTTCGGTTGCGCCCAGTCGGAGAATGGCCGTTCGCGATTTTATATTTTGCGAACTCGTTTTGAATTCCACCCGTCGCCGCTGTTGCTCCTCAAAAGCGTAGCGGAGCATCAAATATTTGGCCTCAGTGTTCACGCGACTGCGCTGCCAGGCTGGTGCGATCCACGTCGCGCCGATTTCCGCCCTGCGGTGCGAAGTATCGATATTCATGAAGCGCGTCGATCCGATAACCCTGCCGGTTTCCCGGAGCGTGGTCGCGAATGGAATCGCCGAGCCGGCGTGCTGTGCCGTGAGTGCCTCTTCAACCCATTCCTGCATTGCGCCTCGATCGCGAACACCTTTCGGCATCCACCGCCAGATCTCCGGATCGAATCCAACTTCGCACAACGCATCAACATGACCAACCGTGAGTGGCACTAGCTGCACCACGTCGCCTACAAGATTCATCGCTCCACCTTGGCGACGATAGCTACTGCTGCGAGATCGCCAGTCACATTCAGCACGGTCGCGAAGGTATCGGGAATGGCGTCTACCGCAATCAAGATTCCTACCCCTTCTGGCGGGAGCCCGATCGCCACAAGAAGCGGTGTGAGCATAATGAACGCTCCACGCGGCACGCCGGGCGACGCAAACGCCAGAAATACCGCCGCGAAAGCAATCGTGGCTAGCTCCTTCGCGTGTAGTGGCACGCCGTAAAACCAGCCGACGAACAACGCCCCCACCGTCCACGACACTGGTGCTGCCAGCTTAAACACGGATACCGACAGCGGCAAGACAAATCCTGTCACACGATTCGAGAGCCCCAGTCCCAGTTCGGCGCTTTCTACCAGTGCGGGCAACGATGCGAGCGACGAACTGGAGCTGAACGCGATGAGCTGCGCCGGAAGCGCGGCCCGTGCAAAGCGGCGAACCGGAATTCCGCCGGCCAATGCAACAACGGGATATAACAGAAGCGTCATCGCGACGCTCGCGCCGGCGTACGCCACTATGTAAAAACCAATTGCGCCGACGAGCGATGGTCCAGCGTGCGCAGCCAATGGCAGCACTAATGCGAAAATTCCAAGCGGTGCGATCGCGAGGATCCATCGCACCAGCACAAACATGGCGTCACCCAGCGCCCGGAAGAATCCGACCAATGTTTCGCGTCCGCGCTCCGGGCTTTGCGCAACCGCCAGCGCGAACAACAGGGTGAACACAATCAATGGCACCAGGGCACCGTTTGCTGCCGCCGCCACGGGATTGCTGGGAATCAATGACTGAAGCCATTCACCAAAACTGGCACCTTGTCCGCTCGCCGCAATCTGTCCCGCGGCCTCGGCGGCACCCGTCGGAAGCACCGGCAACGAAGTAGCATGCGGCAGCAACGCGAACACAGAGGCCGTGATCGGGATGATTACCAACGCCACTCCGACCAGCAACAGCCCGAATACCAACAGTGTCCTGCCGCCCATCCGACCGATCACTGTCAGATTCGACGTGGACGCGACACCCGTCACAATCAGTGACACCACAAGCGGAATCACCGTCATCCGGATGGCGTTCACCCATATGATGCCGATGGGAGCAATCCAATCGGCGACGCGTAACAGTGATGCATTCGCCGAGGCACCGATGGCAAATCCGCCAGCGACGGCGGCGCCAAGGGCAACAAGAACGCGTGTGCTCTCTTTCATAGCGAAAGAAGTTACATCATTAAGTCGCCGCCGTTAATATCAAACGACGCGCCAGTGATGTATCCTGACGCCTCCGACGCCGCGAAACAGATCAAATCGGCCACCTCGAGCGATGTTCCAAGCCGCGGCACCGGATAATTGGCCGCAAGCGTGCCTAGTAGCTCGAACGACGCATACTCGTGGGTGAGTTCGGTATCAATCATTCCGGGACAGATCGCGTTGACAGTAATGCCATATTTGCCGAGCTCCTTGGCGGCGGCCCGTGTCAGACCAAGCAGGCCCGCCTTGGAAGCCGTGTAATGCGCGCCGCCGAGTGTGCTGACCGTTCGGCCGGCCGATGATGAGATGTTCACAATGCGACCATAGTGCTGCGACTGCATCGCCGGCACCACGGCCTTCGTGAGCAGAAACGGCGCGGTGAGGTTCACCTCTATCGCCTGACGCCATTCTTCGGCCACGAGTTCAGTGAATCGGGTGGAACGTGCCAGCGCTGCGTTGTTGACCAAAATATCGATCCGGCCAAACCGCTCCATCGTGAGACGCGCGATCTCATCCGGCACACCGGTCGCGGCGACGTCGCCTGGTACGGCAATCGCTCGTTCGCCCAACGCTTTGGCGGTTGCTTCGGCCCGTGCACGATCGCGCACATTGACGGCCACCGATGCCCCGCGCTCATAGAACCGCGTGGCCGCTGCAAGTCCCAAGCCCCGCGCGGCGCCGGTAACAATTACAACGCGACCAGTAAAATCGGCGGGAGAGTTCGCGGCGATTAATTCCACTTGAGCGCGCGCAGTTGATCGAGATTCAGATTACCGCCGGAGAGTACTGCGACGACGCGAGAACCTGCTGGCATCTTGATCAGACCGTGCATCAGCGCTGCCACCGGCGCCGCCGCCGCGCCCTCGACAACCAGTTTGCACCGCTCCATGGTCCACAGCATCGCTTCGAAAATGTCCTTGTCCGGGAGGGTGACAATATCGTCCACAAAGCGCTGCACAACGGAAAAATTGAGTTCACCGCAACGCCGCACGCGCAACCCATCGATCACGGTCTTACAATCGATGGTCTGCAAACTCCCTGCATCGACACTCGCTTTCATTGCCGGGCCGTCAGATGATTCTACGCCGAACACTTTAATGTTTGGATTGTGGCTCTTGACCGCCATCGACACTCCGGCAATCAGGCCACCACCACCGATTGGCACGACAATGGCATCGACATTCGGCCAATCCTGAATAACCTCGAGCCCCAGAGTGCCTTGGCCGGCGATCAATTGTGCGTCATCGAATGGGTGAACGTAGGTGAGCCCTTCATCCCGCACTAGTTCTTTCGCTTTCTCGTTCGCCTCGTCCCAGATACTCCCATGCAACACAACCTCCGCGCCATAGCCTCTGGTCGCGGCTATTTTCGCCGGCGTCGCGTTCGTCGCCATACATACAACCGCACGAATTCCATAGATTTTTGCCGCTAGCGCCACGCCCTGCGCGTGGTTCCCGGCTGACGAACATACGACGCCACGCCGTTTGTCCTCTTCGGACATCTGGGCGAATTTATTTAATGGTCCGCGAATCTTGTATGAACCGACATTCTGAAACAACTCGGCCTTCAGCCGCACGTCGTAACCGGTCAATTCGCTCAACTGCCGCGAGGTGAGTAACGGTGTGTGCTTGATGTGCGCGGCAATGCGTGCCCGTGCCTCTTCGTAGTCGCGCAGCGTAAGCGTCAGCATCGTGGTCAATGGTAGTGAGAATATTCCTAGTAATCGGCCGCGTTATCGCCTTGGCAGGGATCGTAACTCACTGGGCAACTCACCCAGACCAGGTACCTGTGATTCGCGCGCGCTAAATGTGTTCGTCGGGTACAAGAAGAGTCTCTTCGGCGTTCGGACGATCCGCCGGCACAAAACGTCGCTCGTGCCGATTCCACCGAAACACTCGATAATGCCAATCCTCCGCCCACTGCACAATGTCGGCTGCCGACTTCCCGTGCGTCGTCATCCAGTAATCGTCGAACTCCGCAAGGATTAGCGGGCGAAATCGTTTCAATACGTTCGTTGCGCCCGCGAGAACGAGAAACTCGGCACCCTCTACATCAAGTTTGATGAAATCCAGGCGCTGGAGTCCAGCGTTTGCCGCCCATTCGTCCAGTGTACACATGGTTACCGTCAGATGGCCGGTGCCTACCGGCACGACGGCAGCCGTACCGGAATCGGCCCCGGTCTGCTCGGACTTGAGCCACATGTCCACGGAGCGCGAACCGTCGCCCAGAGCGATCGGCGATCTCTACGTTTGGTAAAGCATTGAGCGCGATCGCCTGCTCGAGGCGACGGAGGTTTGCAGGAACCGGCTCGAATGCGCACACTGTTCCAGAGGTGCCTATCTGACGAGCGAGAGGAATCGTCCAAGCTCCGACGTTCGCCCCGACATCGAGAATCACTGCTCCAGGCGCGAGGCGCGCGACGATCGCTTGGCGGATGAAATCATCGTACATCCCGAGCCAAGCGGCACGTCTCTCGGTGATATCACGAAGCTCCCATATCATGAGGCTACCGTCTTTCATCCGGACGGTGCGTAGCGCATCATCCGCGCCGTGAAACCGAAGGCCAGCGCGGCTCACGAAATCGACCACCTGCCACTTGCCTCGAAAGTGCGGTAAATGGCGAGTCAAACGAGCGGCCGAATCGTACATCAGCTTTCCTACCCGCAACCTCATCTCCTGTCCGAAGTGCGCGACGATATTTACCGAACGTGACATGTCAGTGCTCCAGACAGAAGTGACAGACGAGACCAAAGATCAGCCTGTCAGCACAGGCGCGACCACTGCCCGATGGGCTCGCCGAGGAGGGGTGCGCAATCACGAGTGCGCTGGGTGGCGAGACCTTCCAAGTGGGCGCCGTGACTCTGAACAGGCGTTCGATAACCACAGATCCGGATCAAGAATGAGGCCGGCGGGCGACCTGTGCCACCACCCTACCGGGAGTATAGTCGTCGCGCCGGACATTACTGCAATCGCATCCGAGTTGCAAGAGATTTGAGGCGATGGGACAGAACGTATCTGACACTGCGAGCACAAAACATTCTGATTGTTCTCCGAACCGCGGAACACCCGGTAACGAAACACAAATTCGCAGTCGCCCCGATACCGTGGAGGACGCGCCTATATAATGTGTGAGACACCGAGTGCTACCGAATGATTCGTTTCCCATCCCGATGACTGACTTCTCGTTCCGCACATCCCACGAACATGGGTCTGCCCGCCTCGGCTGGTTCCAGACTCCGCACGGTATCGTCCAGACCCCCGCGTTCCTGCCGGTGGGCACTCACGGTGCCGTACGTGGACTGTCGATGGACGAGGTCGCCGCCGCCGGCGGCCAGATGATTCTGTCGAACGCCTATCATCTCTATCTCCGTCCCGGCGACAAGGCGGTACGCGCGCTTGGTGGGCTCCACGCGTTCACCCGCTGGAACGGCCCGATGCTCACCGACTCTGGTGGCTTTCAAGTGTTTTCTCTGGCCAAACTTCGGACAGTGAGCGAAGAAGGCGTGGTGTTCCGTAGCCACATTGACGGATCGCTTCACAATTACACGCCCGAGAGCGTGATGCGCATTGAACGGAATATTGGCGCCGACATCATCATGCAACTGGACGAACTGATCGCCGGTCAAGCTGATATTGTTGCATCGCAAGGTGCGATGGAGCGGAGCTTACGCTGGCTCGATCGGTGCAAGGTGGAATTCGACCGCTTGACGCGCGAGGGCCGTGAACCAGTCGGCGACGACGCAACAGCACCCAGTCAGGCACTCTTTCCCATTGTGCAGGGCGGCACCCATCCGCAATTGCGCCGCGCATCAGTTTCCGGAATTCTCAACGCCGGACACTGGAGTGGCATCGCGATTGGCGGGTTATCGGTGGGAGAGGCGAAAGCCGATCTATACGCAATGCTCGAAGTGTGCGACCCGGTGCTACCGCGCACAGTCCCGCGCTATCTGATGGGCGTCGGCTTCCCGGACGACCTCATCGAGGGCGTTCGCCGCGGAATAGATATGTTCGACTGCGTCGCCCCAACGCGAATGGGTCGCGATGGCACCGCATTTACTCCGACCGGCACCGAGCAGATCCGGCAGAGCAGCTATCGCAGCGATCAGCGGCCGCTGGTCCAGGGATGCGACTGCCCCTGCTGCACACACTACGATCGCGCCTATCTGCGCCACTTGTTTGTCAGCCACGAAATGCTGGGTCTGCGATTGCTCGCCCTCCACAACCTGACATTCCTGATGGCCCTGATGCGCGATGCGCGCGCCGCACTTCGCACCGGAAATTTTGCTTCATGGAGCGAGGACTGGCTGGCACGTTATCGCGGATAGCATGCGGACTCCGCAGCTACCGGACACTCTCGCCCGCAGTCGCGAGCCTCCACACGAGTGCCGCGCTCGCAATATCTTCGACGGCGACTCCCACGGATTTGAACAATGTGATCTCCTCGTCATTCTCCCGGCCGGGTCGAATGCCGCCGATCACTTCGCCAAGTTCGAAAAACGTCCCTTGCGCTGCTATTACATCACCGGATTCCTGCGACGCCGCCTCCCGTGAATCCACATACAGCTTCGCGCGACGGATTACGGCATCGTCGAGTTCGCGCCACGTAGGACGCGTTGCGCCAACCGCATTGATATGAGCACCAGGCGATAGCCATTCTCCGCGGAGCACCGGCGTCCGCGATCCGCTCGCGACCACCACGACATCTGCGCCGCAAACGGCGTCTTCGGCCGACGACGCCGCGTGCACACCGAATTTTTCCGCAAATGCGGCGGCGTTCCGCGGACTCCATACTCGCACCTCCTGAAAATCTCGCACCAGCCGCAGCGCCTCGAGATGACTTCGCGCCTGCGTGCCTGAGCCAAGTATTGCCAGCACCGGAGTAGTTGCTCGTGCAAGCACCTTCGTCGCCACCGCCGACGCCGCAGCCGTTCGCATTTCGGTGATCAGACGACCGTCCATCATCACCGTTGGCTCTCCGGTCGTTGCGGAGAAAAGCACAATCACGGCATGATGAGTATGGATGCCCTGATTGTTCGGGTAGAACGTGACAAGTTTCGCACCGAGTTGCCCGCTGGCATACGCGGGCATGCTACCAAGAAAGCCGCCATGCTCGGCAATTGGCAGGACAACGCGGACGGGTTGCACAACTTCGCCTGCCGAAAGCGCAAGCAGCGCATCGGCCATCGCAGGAATGAGCGCGTCCATTCGCAACAGTTTGCGGACGGCCGTTTCGTCGAGAACCAGCATAGGTGCTCCGGTATGAAGTCCTAAAATCCTGGCACGAAACGATCGCTGCCGAAGCCGCCATTCCCGCCGCCGGTTCCGCTCACCCTCTCGACGTGCAGCGTCTGCTTCTCGATGATCTTACCATCAATCACCAGCGTAACGAGATAGTCACCAGTGCCTGCCATCGGTAAAGGACCGCGTCCCCCACCGAACGCGCCTGCACCCAGTGCGGTGAACAGTGGCCGAAACGCGTTGATGTCGGGCGGACTAGCGGGTGCAACCGTCGCAGGTACACCGGCTGGTACCGCAGCAACTGGCGGAGCACCGCCACGACCGCCACCCGCTGCAACTTGCGCGGCACTCTCGCCCGGCCGCTCCACAAATCGCGCCGGTATGCCACCCGCCCGTCCGCCACCGCCGCCAAAGCCGAACTGCGCCAACAGTCCTTGCAATCCCTCTGGGCTCGCCAGCGCCTTCCGTACCTGGTCCAGCATCGGCTTGGCCATCGTGCCCTCTTTCTCCAACGAATCGAGCGTTGCCATCATCTTGCGCTGACTGGCAATACTGTCACGCAGCCCTGCTGGTGAGAGTGGCACCGCAACCGTTGCCGGAGCGCGGCCGCGGAAGTTCCATGTCACCCTGTTAATCCCGGCTGCACCGGGCGCGTTCTGTGTGAACATCGTGTCACCTGCCGCATTCTGAATAACGACCTTCACACCAACCGTCGTTGCGGCCAATCGATATGCAATTTCCGCTCCGTACTGCGGACTCGTCCCGGCGAACTGCTTGTGCCCGTTATCGCCGCCATTGATGATCTGCTCACCGTACTGCAATGCTGTCTTTGGCTTGAACAGATGCGTCGTTTTGGCCAACACGGTTGTATCCACCTGTTCCAACGCGTGGATATCGACAATCCAAATCGAGCGTCCGTGTGTCGCGGCGATGAGTTCACCGTCGCGAGGATGGATCTGCAAATCGTGCACTGGTGTTGTCGGCAGGCCGTTCATAAACTTCGCCCACGTCTTGCCTTTGTCCATTGAGACAAATGCGCCAATCTCGGTGCCGACGAATAATAAATTCGCATTCTTCAAGTCTTCGCGAATCACATGCACGTAGTCCACGCTTGCCGACGGAAGGTTCCCGGCAATTGAACGGAAACTTTTGCCACCATCGTCCGTCGAAAACAGATATGGTGTGAAATCACCATTACGGTGGTTGTCGAACGACACATAAAGCGTGTTTTCACTGAAGTGCGACGGCTCGATCCGCGAGACATATGTCCCGGCCGGCACGCCAGGGAACCGCCCCGTAAGATCGTCCCACTTCGCACCGTCGTTGTGCGTAATCCACACCTTGCCGTCATCGGTGCCGGCATACAGTAGCCCTGCGGTCACCGGGGATTCATTGAGCGATACGATGGTGCTATACGTCTCGGCGCCAGTCGCGTCGATCGTAATGCCGCCCGTCGTCTTTGTGGAGATGCGAATTTTCATCGTATCACGCATCGTCAACTCGGGCGAGATAAAAAACATATCAGCGCCCAGATTTACGCTTTTGAGCACCCGGTTGGCGCCAAAATACAAGGTGTTCGGGTTGTGCTTGGACAGGAAATACGGCGTGTTCCAGTTCCAACGGACGTCCATGTCCACTGAATCGCGGAATTGCTCGGCACGGAGTGCGGCCACATGCTTCGCCCCGTCTTTCGAGAGTGGTTTTGTCGTGTCGCCTTTGGCAATGACCAGCGAGTCTTCCCACCGGATATACGTCGGGCGCCACTGCGGTTTGCGTACAGCGAATGATTCGCCGGTGGTAAAGTTGTATCGGCCCATTGAGCCGCCCTGCGATTCAGAGAAAATGATATCCGGGTCAACAGGACTCTGTGCCGTAACGAATCCGTCGCCGCCACCGTAGTTGTGCCACATCGCGTTGGTGATAGCGCCCCCCTGACGGCGGCTGGGCCCGCACCAACTGCCGTTGTCCTGCAAGCCACCGCACACGCGATACGGAACCGCCATGTCGTATGAGACGTTATAGAACTGGCCGATCGCGAGCACGTTCAGAAAATCGTAATTGCCGCCACCATCCCAGCTTTGACTCACACCGCCGTCGTCACCGACGATGATGTGCTGCGGGTCTTTCGGATCGATCCACATCGCGTGATGGTCGACATGAATGCCGTTCGTCGCGTTCACCGCCGTCTTGCCGCCATCGTTCGACATCTTCACCGGCGTCGATGACCAATAGATGCGATTCGGGTTGTCTGGCGTGACACGCACCTGTGAGTAATAAAACGGGCGCGTGTCCTCGTCACTTGTTTTCTCCCACGTTTTGCCGCCGTCCGCGGAGCGATACAGCCCGGTGGGCGATTTCTGCGCTTTCACCTTGGGATCTTTTTTCGCATTGGGAAGCGTATCGGCTTCTACCATCGTGTACATCACATCCGGACTCGAGAGCGAGATGGCGATGCCAATGCGCCCCTTGACCGTCTCAGGAAATCCGCTACCCCGAACTTCGGCCCAAGTTACGCCCGCGTCTGTGCTCTTCCAGAGCGCCGATCCGGGACCGCCGGACTTGAGAAAGTACGGTCCGCGAACGCGTTCGTAGCTCGCTGCCCACACCACGTTGGGGTCTCGTGGATCGAGCGTGACGTCCACAAAACCTGCCTTGTCGCTAATAAACTTGATCAGCTTCCAGGTAGCTCCACCGTCGGTGGTTTTATAGAGACCACGATCGGCATTGGGCTTCCACGCCGCACCAAGAGCCGCAACATAAACAGTATTGGGATCCTTTGGGTGTACAACGACGCGGCCGATTTGCTGAGTCTCCTTGAGACCGACAAACTTCCAGCTCTTTCCACCGTCAGTGGTTTTGTACACACCGGCGCCTGGCGACATAGAGTTGCGCGAGTTCGGCTCACCGGTGCCGTAATAGACGGTATTGGTATCGCTCGGCGCGATTCCAATCATTCCGCCCGACGAGACGTGCGCGGTATCGAAAACTGCGCGAAATGTCGTGCCGGCGTTGGTAGTCTTGAAAAGCCCGCCACCTGCGGTGGCAACGTAGAAGGTGCGTGACGGCCATGGAATTCCCTGCACGTCGATGGTGCGGCCACCCATATTCGCCGGGCCGATATTGCGCCAGCGAAATCCGCCAATCGTCGCTTCGTCAAGTTGCTGCGCCGCGAGTGATGCGCTCGCGCCTGCCATGATCGCGAGAACGGCAAGAATTCTGAAACGTTGCATTTGTGATGTGAGGTTAAGGATGTTCGACTTTACATCGGTTCAATCAGTACTGCCGTGCCATAGCAAAGCACTTCCGTCGCCGACCCTTTGCTGACCACCTCAGCGGCATCATAGCGCATGCCGACAACCGCATTGGCGCCGAGTTGTTTGGCGTGGAAGATCATTTGTTCATATGCCTGCTCGCGCGCCTGTTCACACATCTCCGTGTATGCCCCGATGCGCCCGCCAATAATATTGCTGAGCCCACCGAGTATTCCCTGGGTGATCGTTGGAGCACGAACAAGAATGCCGCGAACTATGCCCTTGTAAGCTTTTATCCGGTAGCCTTCAATAGTGAACGTCGTGGTGACCTGCATCGTTTGATCCTGGCTTGGGAACGGCAACATGAACGCGCCTCGCTTGTGTGCGCACCGGATTACGATGCGCGAATGCGTGAGATGATTTCCAGCATTGCGGCCGGGCGCTACCTAGCCATGAAACCCGGTGATCGCATCGTGCTCACCTGCGGACTGCGCCACCCCGGCCATCAATTTTACCGCCTCGCCAAGTCTTGCAAATCTCGCATCGGCGGTTAACCCTTTTTGATATCTCGCATATATCTGCTGGGCAATCACCGCGATTTTGAACACCCCAAAGACATAGTAAAAAACGGGACTCACTTTCTCACGCCCTGTTCGGAGCAAATATCGATCCCACAACTCCTGCCGTGTGAAATTCCCAGGCAGTGCGGTCGCACCAAGACCGAGTGCTCGAAACGCCGGATGGTCGCCTGCTTCAACCCAATAGCCGAGCGACGTCCCCACATCCATGAGCGGATCGCCTAAAGTCGCCAGCTCCCAATCGAGGACGGCGACGATCTCCGCCGGATCGTCTGCATTCAACACTAGGTTGTCATACTTGTAATCGTTATGCACGAGGCAGGCGCCGCAGTCTTTCGGCTGCATCGTGCCGAGCCACGTTGCGACCTCGTCCATCGCCGGTACATCATCCGTTTTTGATTTTTCCCACCGGCTCGTCCAACCTGCGACTTGGCGCGCAACATATCCATCGCCTCTTCCTAACGCCGCAATTGCGGGGTCGCTTGCGTTCACGCGGTGGATTTGCACCAGCGTCTCGATGAAATTCGCACCTAAGCGCTCCATGACGTCGGCGCTGGGCGCGTCTTTGACATTACCCCTGAGAATCAGCCCTGTGACCCGCTCCATTATATAGAAGGGGGCGCCGAGGAGTCCCGGATCTTCACAAAGGGCAATTGGTCGGGGAGCGGCAACACCCGCCCCCTCGAGGGCGCCGAGAATTCGGTACTCCCGCGCCATATCGTGGGCCGGTCCCTTTTCGACTCCTCTTGGCGGTCGCCTCAAAACATATTCGGCGCCGTCCTCTGCCTTGAGGAGGTAGGTGAGGTTCGAGAATCCGCCTGGGAACTGGTCAATCCCAACAATACGCCCAAACCCGGAAGCGCTCGCGGCGAGGAACATATTCAAGACATCAAGATCGACATCCTCTCCAGCCCGCACAGCCATTTCCGCTCTCCAGACCGATAGTGTGCAAGCTCCGCCGCCAAAACCCGCATCAACTGCACTTTGCCGTGTGCGGAATCTACCACAAGGAATGTCCGTATATTTACGAATGGAATCGCGTCCTCACGATCCGTACTCTACGAATCTCACCTTTACCTGAACTTCGGGAACCTCGATGAAATCGACAATTCGCTTTGCGGCAATTGCCCTGATCTCGTTTGCCAATTATGCATCCGCACAGCAGACAGCAACACAGCCCACCGCGCCAGTGGCTCCCGCTGCTTCGGCTGCTCCCGCTGCTCCCGCTGCTCCCGCTGCTCCGGCGGTTGGCGAGCAGGCCCCGGAGTTCACAGCCGCTTGGGCCGATGCGTCCGGCACCAAAATCAAACCGGTGACCCTCTCTGGCCTTCGCGGCAAAGTCGTCGTTCTGGCGTTCTACCCGCTCGACCGTTCTAGTGGCTGCACGATCGAACTCAACAAGTTCCGCGACGACTACGCTACACTTTTTGGCGACGGCGTCGTGGCGCTGCCGATTTCCATCGACACACTGGAATCGCACACTAGCTGGGCGAAAGAAGCACACTTTCCTTTTTCAATGATCGCCGATCCCAAAGGCGAACTCGCCGCCAAGTACGGGTCGTTCCGCCCGGGTGCCAAGTATTTCAACCGTACCATCTTCGTGATCGGCAAGGACGGAACAATCGCATATGAGTCAATGCGGTTCAATGTGCAGGCACAGGATCAATGGGACAGGCTCGCTCTGGAAATCAAGAAAGCAAAAGGCGCGTGATTACCGGTTGCGTGCCAGCTGTGCAACTTCTCAGCGATACGAACTGAATTGATTGTTACGGCGCCGTACGCTTGGCGCTGTAACTTTTAAGTATCCGTTTTGCGACGGATGATTTATGTACTTCATCCGGGCCGTCATAGATTCGCGCGCCGCGCTCGTGCGCGTACCACGCTGCCAACGGGGTTTCGTCGGTAAGGCCCAGCGCTCCATGGACCTGGATGGCCCGATCAAGCACACGGCCAAGGACTCCGGCGACATGGAACTTGATCAACGAGATACGGTCGCGCGCCTGATGCGCACCGAGCGTCTCAATCTGTTGGGCAGTGTCGAGCACCAACAGTCGGGCGGCATCAATTTCGGCGCGTGACTCCGCGACCCAAAACTGTATGCCTTGTTGCTTGGCGAGCGGTTCGCCGGGCGAAAGTTCGCGAGCGACGGCACGCTCGCACATCAAACGGAATGCGCGCTCGCAGATTCCAATCCATCGCATACAATGATGAATACGACCGGGGCCAAGCCGCTCCTGCGCCAGCGCGAAACCCGCACCTTCCTCACCAAGCCGATTCGCGATGGGCACCCGAACATTGGTGAAGCGAAGCTCGGCGTGACTCATCCAGTCGCTTCCCTCGTGGCCCATGGTGCTGATGTTCCGCACGAGCGTGACACCCGGGGTGTTCATCGGCACGATGATTTGACTCGCACGCTTGTGGGGAGCGGCCTCGGGATTTGTCACCGCCATGACGATGGCGAAGGACGCGCCATCGGCACTCGACGCAAACCATTTATGCCCATTGATCACATAGTCGTTGCCATCGCGCTTCGCGCTCGTCGCCATGTTCACCGGATTCGAACCGGCGAATTCGGGTTCCGTCATCGCGAAGCAGCTCCGGATCTCACCTGCCGCCAGCGGTACGAGCCACGTGTTTTTCTGTTCCGTGCTGCCGTGGCCGTGGAGCAGTTCGCAGTTTCCGATATCCGGGGCCTGACAGTTAAACAGATAATGGCCAATCGGACTTTCGCCGAGGAGTGCGGAAACGTGCGCAAACTCGGTGAGTGGCATCGCCAGGCCGCCGAGTTCCCTGGGGAGGTGCGGGGCCCACATGCCGCGACGTTTGACTTCTTCGCGGACCTTGGCGAGGCGCGGAACCAATTCCCTGAATGAGCTCTGGCCAAGCTCCTTCTCGAGAGGAAAAACAACGGTGTCAAGAAATGAACGGATATCTGTGAGAAGGTCGTTGATGGTCACTTCCCCGCCTGTTTGGATCGTTCACTCAGCGCGTCCCAATCTGCTGGGCTCAGCGCGCTCATCCACGAAAATTGCCCTGCCCCCTTCAACCATTCTCCGCCATCAATCGCAATGTTCTCTCCATTGATGTACGCTGAACCATCACTCAACAAGAACGCAGCGAGATTCGCCAATTCCGATTTCTCTCCAACGCGCCCCATCGGAATGCGATCGATGGCCATCTTTTGCAGTCGCACATCCGGCATGAGCCGGTCCCAGGCACCCGCGGTCGGGAATGGCCCCGGCGCGATGGCATTCATGGTAATACCATACGGCGCCCACTCAACGGCCAATGAGCGCGTCATCGCCAGCACGCCGGCTTTCGCCGCAGCGCTCGGCACGACGTAAGCGGAACCGGTATTCGTATAGGTGGTGACAATCGAGAGAACTCGTCCTTTGCGCTTCGACGAAATCCATTTTTTCCCAAGCGCGAGCGTACAATAGAACGAGCCATGCAACACGATGTTCAGTACGGCGTCCACCGCGCGGTGCGACAGTCGCTCAGTTGGCGACGAGAAGTTACCAGCCGCGTTGTTCACAAGAGCATCGATCCCGTCAAAATGTTTCCAGACCGTTTCGATCATCTGGTTAACAGCCTCCGGATCACGCACGTCGCACACCGTGTGAAACACTTCTCCACCGTGTGCGGCCATCATTTCGTCAGCCGCTGTTTTGAGGACAGCCTCTCTCCGGCTCGTGATCGCAACGCGCGCGCCAAGTTCCAGGAAGCGCTCGGCCATCGCCCTGCCCAATCCGGTGCCACCGCCGGTGATCAGAATGACTTTCGATTTCAGTAAGTCGGGTGCGAACATTACGGTGAGTTCCTCGCCTTGGCCTTGTCGACAATCGCTTTGACTTCGCGCAGAAGTTGCGGACCGCTGTATGTAATGCCGTCCTTAATCACCCACTCGGAACCATTTGTGTGAACTTCCTTTCCGTCTTTCATTCCCGACGTTCCGCCAGCGTAAAGAAACTTCAGATTCTCGAGCGGATTTCCATCCACGACAATCAGATCGGCAAGCCATCCGGTGCGGATGCGGCCAAGCTTGTCGTCGACGCCGAGTATTTTGGCATTATTGCCGGTGCAATGTTGAATGACCTTGAGCGTCTGGAAGCCGGCCTCTTGATGCAGCTCCATTTCACGGATGAGCCCGAAACCGTAAAGCTCGTAAATGAACCCGGCATCGTCACCACAGCCGATAAGGCCGCCCTTGCGTTCAAAGTCGCGTAGCGCGCTCATCCATATTTGGTAGTTCTCCTTCCAATAGACTTCGTCCGTGCTGCTCCAGCCGATGAAGTACGACCCGTGATTGTTGAGATCGGGCTTAAAGTACCACTCGAGCGACGGGTGCAAATAATCCTTGAACCATGGCTGATTCTGGGCACGCTGAAGGTCCCGGCTCGCCTCGTATATGTCGAGGGTCGGATCCCACGCCACATTTGCCCGGACCATGGACGTCAACACCGAGTCGAGAAGTTTCGGATCCGCTTCGCGCCAGAGGCGCCCGGCCCAGCGAAATCGATCGCTTTCATTCTGGTAGTTGTAGCCACTGGGAAAATTCTGACGGCCGTCTGGAATCGCTGCGTCGGGTATACCATACCAATGCTCAATACTGCGCGTGCCAAACCTTATGTCATCCCACACATTGGTTTCTTCGACGCCAACATGGTGGGCGATCGGAAGACCGACCTTATGCGCTTCGTCTTCCATCGCAGCCATCAGGTCACGTTCGATGCCGAGAATTTTTATTCCATCGACGCCAAGTTTTTTCAGTTCCTGCACGCGCGCCCGCGCATCCGCCGGTGTGTGGATGTTCGGACGACCAAACATCGGGTAGGCGTAAATTCGCGGTGCGACGATCTCGCCCCGTGCCGACTTTCCCCGCATCGCGACGATGCCGCTGTCGCTCTCCGGCCCCACTTCCCGAACCGTAGTGATCCCGTTGGCGAGCCAGAGCTTGAGATTGTAGTCATAGCCGTCGAGCGAGTGACCCGCCCGATTACTCTGCAAATGTCCGTGTGCGTTGATGAGACCGGGGAGGAGATATTTTCCCGTGCCGTCGATTTCCACCGTGTCAGCGCCATAATGGCGCTGGCCGGGCGCGATGACTTGACGCAGATATTGAATGTTGCCGATGACGTTGCCGTCGACGGTGACGTTGGCGGGACCCTTCGCCGGTGTGCCATTGCCGTCGACGATCATCACATTGCGGATGACCAAATGTCTGGGGCGGACGCCATGCGTAGGAGCGCCCTGGGCAACGATTGACGTTGCGGCCGCGGCGATCAGTGTCGCTGTGCAAATGACTCGGGAACCAAGCATGAACTGCTCTCCGGTGGGAAGTGCTTCAGAGAGCAAAGATTAGCAGTTGGGACCGGTGGTCGCCACTCTATAAAGTATCGGCCCGGCGGGTATATGCGTTTTCGCACACTTCGCCGGGCCGATCCAGAGTCTCAGGTCGCTTATGCGGCCACGGCCGGCTTTTCACCTACGGCTTCGACTTCAACGGTTAACTTTACATCTTCAGAGATCATGAGTCCACCGGCCTCAATGATCGAGTTATACGTGAGGCCCCAGTCCTTGCGATTGAGTTTGCCACTCACGTTCAACGCCATGCGTGGATTGCCCCACGGATCCGTGATTGGTCCGGTAATCTCGCCTTTAAGAGTTACTGGGTGTGTCACGCCATGCATCGAGAGGTTGCCGATGATCGTTGAGTCAGTTCCGGATTGATCGATTTGCGTCGACGTGAATACAATCGTTGGATTGTTTGCCGCATCAAAGAAGTCTGCCGAGCGAAGGTGGTCGTCACGCTGTGGCGTGCTGGTATCGATGCTCGCGGTTTCCATCGTGAGTACAGCGGACTTTAGTGTGCCATCCGTGTTGGTCTCACCGGTGCCTTCCATCTTGGTAAAGCGGCCACGGACGGTCGAGATCATGAGGTGCTTGACCGAAAAATCCGTATGGCTATGTGAGGTGTCCAAATTCCATTTCATGGTTGTGGTGCTCCTGAGTAGTGGTGCTGAGTGGTAGTGGTATTTGATTCCCCTGCAACGATCCCGCGTTCTCGTCTACCGCGAACCCCGGCCCATCCGTCGCGATCTCCAAGAGTTGTCCATCCGGCGCACGAAAATAGATACTCGTGAAATACTTTCGATCCATCACGTCACTGACATCGAGCCCCATCGATCGCAGGTGCTCTTGCCAAGTCAATTGTTCCGCACTGTCCTTTGCCCGGAACGCCACGTGATGTGTTTGTCCTACCCCATCACGCGATTTAGGATGCCTAGGCGTCCACCCGAACAATGTCCAGCTCGAGTGTGGCAGCACGCGCGTTCCGTCGTAGTTCGCCCAAAACCAGTGTGCAGTTTCCGGATCGTCCTGATTGATTGACTGTTTGATCAGTGACAAGCCGAGTGCTTCGTGATAGAAGTCACTCGCCCTATTGATATCATCGGTCATCCCGGTGATATGGTGAATTCCGCTGAGCGACATCTCTGCGGCAATCGTCGGTACAGGTTCGGGATACGTGGTCGCATTGATAAATGCTGCGTCCCGCCCGTCAGGGAGCTGGGAGAGATTCGGCATTTGCAACATCGTGCCGAGCTCGCCGATGGGCTCATCAAACGCGTACCCGGGGCCTGCGGTAGCAATTTCGAGCACTTGGCCATCCGGGTCGCGAAAGTACAGCGATGTGAAGTATCCGCGCGGCATCGGACCGCTGACGTGAATGTCGCGATCGGTGAGATAGCGCTTCCATTTGAGAAGCGTTTCGTACGAAGCCGTTTTCAAAGCGAGGTGGTGCACGCCGCCGACGCCATATCGGCCATGCGACCCGCTCGGCCATTCGAAGAACGTGACGAGCGTACCCGGCTCGCCGGCGGTACTGCCAAAATACAGATGCTTGGTGTTCGGGTCGTCGAAGTTGACCGTATCCTTCACGAGCGAAAGGCCAAGGACGTCCTGGTAGAACGCCTGCGTCCGTTTCGCGTCGGCTGACACGAGTGTGATGTGATGAAACCCTAATGTGACCGGTGTGGTCATAAACCCTCTACAGGTAAACTTCTCACTACTGAGATACTAACCTATTAAAAAAAGTCCGTCAAGGCCCTGGTGCCGGCGTTAGACGAAATCAGACTCGGTCATCGCCTTTTGGCAGGCCGGCGTCCCTTCGGCCAGCCGCTGCGCCGCAACCCCAAGGGACTTCAGCAACCGCACCGCCTCTCGCTGTTCCGTCGCGTTGAGTCCACCCATCGCGTTACGAATCGCCGCAGCGTGTACTGGAAAAATCGACCGCATCAGCTGCGTTCCTTGCTTGGTCAGCGCCGCATACCGGGCTCGCCTGTCGTTTGGACACGCCTGTCGCTCAGCAAAACCGCGCTTTACTAGACGATCAATGAGGAAGGTGACTCCGCCACTTGAGACCAAAATGCGCTTTTGCAGATCACCCAATAGCAATGGCCCTTTGTGATGCAGAGCCTCGAGAATCCCAAACTCGGCGGGCGTCAGATCGTGTCGCTCAATATCGGCTTTCGCCACTTCACCTACCGCCCACGCAGCACGTGAGAGTACAACGAACAGTTTAAGTGCTGTTGCCGTTGGAAGATCGGCTGTCAGCGGTGCACCACCATCGTTGGTGCGCGGCATTTTTTTCGCGGTACTCCGTCTGGCTACTTTCATCTTAGTTGTAAGATACCTGATTTGTTGTCATTGTGGTACTGCCATATCGCATGCCTGCGGCCGTACTTCCAAAATCGATGATGCGGCGGCGCACAATCCTCAGCCGACCAGACAGTCCGGAGTGAGGTCGAGAAGCGAGGTGCAACCAGCTAATCCCACCGTCAGGTCAAACTCGGCAATCACGTTCCGGATCACTTCGCGCACACCGGTCTCACCGGCGACCGCGAGGCCGTAAGCGTATGGCCGGCCCAGCAATACGGCGTTCGCACCAAGCGCCATCGCCTTGAATACGTCGGCGCCTGAACGTATGCCAGAGTCGAAGAGTATTGGCATCTTTCCGCCAACCGCAGCGATGATTGGCGGCATCGCATCAAGGGAGCCAACCGCACCATCGATTTGCCGGCCACCGTGATTGGAAACGACAATGCCGTTGACGCCGTGGTCCAGTGCGCGCCTCGCATCGTCCGCGCGTTGAATCCCCTTAAGAATAATTGGCAACTTGGTGACGTCTCTTAAAAACGCCAAGTCGCTCCAGGCAAGCGACGGACGCGAGAACGTGGCGCTGAAGCGTTGCACGGCGCGTCGCATCTCCCGCAAGGAAAGACCAGCCGCCGCGCCATGACGGCGCAACTCCAAGATCGCGGCGATTGTTTTGAGTGTTATCCGCGGCCGTACCGCTGGCGCGGGGAGCGTTTCCTGCAACAACGAGCGGAACACCGGATCACTGGTATACTGCGCAATTCCGCGCCCGAACAAAAATGGCAGCGACCCCAAATCGAGATCCCGCGTACGCCAACCGAACATTGTCGTATCGAGCGTCAGGACGATCGCAGTGCAACCGCACCGTTCCGCCCGCTCAACAAAACTGGCGACCACGTCGTTCGACGTATTCCAGTACAACTGATACCACCGCGGCGAGTCACCGAGTTCGCGGGCACACCGCTCCATTGGAATTGACGCCTGACTGGACAGGATCATCGGCACTCCGGTCGCGCGAGCGGCGCGCGCGACAGCGAGGTCGGCGTCGGCATGCATCATCTCCAGTACGCCCACCGGTGCGAGCAGTACTGGTGAATGGAGTTGTGTGCCGAACAAGGAGAGAGAGAGATCGCGATGCGAAACGTCCCGAAACATCTGCGGAACAATTCGGCGACGATCGAACGCCTCGCGATTTGCGCGCATAGTGGCACCAACGCCCGCACCACCGGCGATATACGCCCAAGCCCGTGGCGAAAGTATCTGTTTGGCGCGGCGTTCGAGCTCGTCGAAGCCGGTGGGCACCGCAGGACAGTCGCCGCCGATGCCTTTGAGAAAAATTTCTGTTTCGCGATTACGGCCGGGATCGGTCATGCAGACAATCTGTCGATCTTTACCCTTCGCCGCCAAGCGGCCCTGTTACTCCGTCCGCGTGGTCCCGACGGATACCGTCTTGGACAATGTGTTACGGGGTTGCTTGCCGGACGTTGGGCAGAGGACGACATTCGAGGTACAATCCGGGCGCTCATATAACTTCGTCACAAACGAGCCATGATCCGAAACCAAACAGCTATTCTATTGATTGTCGCGCTCGCGGTGCATCCCCTACCGCTGTTGGCTGCTGACGATCCGCATTTAATTCCGGCGCCAGTCAGCATTACGGCCGGGGCGCTCGTTTTGTTCAGTCGTACCGTCAGCATCGACGGCGCGGTTTCCGACGATGACAAATTTGCCGCCCGGGACTTGGCCGAAACCCTCAATGAGCGTGGCTTGCGCGCGACGATCGGCGGGGGTGCCGGCTATCAGATTTCGTTTGTTCGCCTCGATTCGCCTGCGGCACGACGCGAACTCGCCGAGCACAAAATTGAGTTCAGCGATGCCATGAAAACCGAAGGCTATGTCCTGATCACCGAGAAGGACGAAACGAAAATTATCGCCGCCAGCGCTTCGGGACTGTTCTACGGGGCACAGACACTCAAGCAACTCATTCGCACCGACGGCGCCTCGCCCCGAATTCACCTCGCCGTAATCCGTGACTGGCCGGCGATGAAATATCGTGGCATTCAGGATGATCTATCGCGTGGCCCCGTGCGCACTCTGGAGTTCCAGAAGAAACAGCTCCGTACTTTTGCAGCCTACAAAATCAACGTTTTCTCACTGTATTTCGAACACACGCTTGCCTACCTCGCCAATCCACTCATCGCGCCGCCTGGCGGTGCGATGTCGCGGGACGATGTGAAGGCGCTCGTCGCATACGCGAAGCGCTACCACATTGACGTGATCCCCGAACAGGAAGCGTTCGGGCATTTGCATCACGTACTTAAATACGACATTTACTCAGCGCTTGGCGAAACCGATCACGGTCACGTGCTTGCCCCCGGTGACCCGGCCTCGCTCCCGTTGATCAAGAGTTGGTTTTCCGAAATTGACTCGCTGTTCCCGTCGAAGTTTGTTCACCTGGGTGCCGATGAAACATTCGAACTTGGCCTTGGCCGGACAAAAGATCGCGTAACTCAGGACGGAATCGGCACGGTCTACCTCAATTTCCTGAAACAAATCGAAGAAACATTGCGACCCAGTGGAAAGCGGTTCCTCTTCTGGGGCGATATCGCACAGGGTGAGCCAACGCTGGTGAAATCACTGCCCCACGACATGATCGCCGTCGGATGGAATTACTGGTCCTTCGATAAATTCGACGGACTCATCAAACCATTCGCCGATGCGGGAATTGAAACGTGGGTGGCGCCGGGCGTGAATGGATGGAACCGGGTCTTCCCCAACAACGATATCGCACTCCGGAATATTCAGGGCTTCGTGCGCGACGGGCAGCGGCTCGGTTCAACCGGACTGCTCAACACCAGCTGGGGCGACGACGGCGAGGCTATCTGGAATCAGCAGTGGTACGGTGTCCTGTTCGGCGCGGCGGCGGGATGGCAGCGCGGCGAGTCTTCCATCCCCGATTTTCAGGGCAGTTACGGTCTCGTCTTTCACGGTGATCCCAGCGGAAATATCGACGAAGCCGAGCGGAAGCTCTCGGCTGCACACGCCACGCTCCAGAAGGCCGGCGTCGGCGAGGGTTCCAACGGATTGTATTGGATTGATCCGTATTCGCCGGAAGGTCAGTTGTCGGCGCAGCGTATTCGCCCGGTCGCAAGGGCGATGCGAATTCTTGCCGAATCCGCCCTCGTGCTCATCGCCGAAGCACGGCAGAAATCATTGCGCGAGCCGGACGCGCTGGACGCGATGGAGATGGGTGCCCGGCGCCTCGATTTCATTGGCATGAAGTTCCAGTTTGCCGATGACATTGTCCGTAGCTATGCCCGCGCCGGAGATCCGGCATTCAAGGACAGCGTCACTCACCTCCTGACCGAGATTGCATCGAGCATCAACAGCCGAACGCAGGACTTGCGCGACGGCTATGTGCTTGGGCGCGAGTTGTATGAAAAGAGTTGGCGTGCCGAGAATCGGCCGTACTGGCTCTTCAATGTGCTCAACCGCTATGACCTGGCCGCACAACTGTGGATTTCACGAATCGATAAAGTCAACCAGGCACGGGCAACGTATGCTCGAACAAAAGTTCTGCCTCCGTCGGAGCAACTCGGCATCCCACACTCGATGCCGGGACTACAGCCCTAGCGCCGCATTCGTCGTCTCATCAAACGCGCCTTCACTGCGCGAGATTACCAGCGTCGCGACACCATTGCCGATAAGATTCGTGATCGCCCGTGCTTCGCTCATAAATCGGTCGACACCAAGGAGCAACGCGACACCTTCGACCGGGATCACCTTGATCGCGGCCAGCGTGCTGGCGAGCACGATGAATCCCGATCCAGTCACGCCAGCTGCCCCTTTCGACGTGATCATGAGGACTGCCAGAATGGAAAGCTGCTGCGTGATGGTCAGTGGCACACCGTAAACCTGGGCGAGAAAGATCGTCGCCATCGTCAGATAAATGCTGGTACCGTCGAGATTAAACGAGTAGCCCGTCGGCACGACAAGCCCGACCACGGATCGCGCGCAGCCGTAGCGTTCGAGCTTGGCCATCAATCCCGGCAGCGCCGCTTCAGACGATGATGTGCCGAGCACGAGCAGAATTTCTTCGCGAATAAATTTGAGAAATTTCCATAAACTAAACCCATAGACTTTCGCGACGACGTTCAGGACAACGAAAATGAACAGGAACATCGTGAGGTAGACATCGGCCATCAGGCGGCCGAGGGGGAGCAACGTTTTAAGTCCGAAATTCCCCACGGTGTAGGCCATTGCGCCGAAGGCGCCAATTGGGGCGACTTTCATGATCAGCCCCACTATTCGGAAAAACACACTCAGTGTGCGGTCCAGTACATCAGTCAGCGGCTCGGCGGTTTCTTTGATCGACACGAGGGCAAAACCAAACAAGACCGCAAAAAACACAATCTGCAGAATTTCACCTTGCGCGAATGCCTCTACCGGGCTCGACGGTACAATGTGCGTGATGAAATCCGTAAACTTGAGCGCCTCTCCCTGTGCGGCATAGGCCGTGATGTCGCCTTTGGGGAGCGTGGAGACATCGAGGCCAGCGCCGGGCTTGGTCACATTCACCACCACTAGTCCAATGCCCAGGGCGAATGTTGTCACAATTTCGAAATAGAGCAGCGCCTTGCCACCAACACGACCGACTTTTTTGACGTCGGCGATATTCGAAATACCCAGTACGATCGTAAGGAAAATGATCGGCCCGATCACCATCTTTACCAGTTTCACGAAGGTGTCGCCGAGCGGTTTCATTTCCTTGCCCAGTGCGGGGTCGAATACCCCGAGCAACACCCCGCAAACAACGGCGAATAAAACCTGAGCAGTCGGATTCCGCGCGATTCTCTTCATGGGATGCTAAGATCAAGGCATGCTCTCTCCTGCGCAACATGGTGCCGTCATCGTCATTGCCCTTTTAGCCGGCATGGCGAACTCAATTGCCGGCGGGGGAACACTGCTCACCTTCCCCGCCCTGATCGGGCTGGGTATCCCGTCGTTGATGGCAAACGCGACTAGTACGGTTGCCCTTTGGCCCGGCGGAATTGCGTCGATGATCGGCTATCGCGCTGAAGTCTCCACTGCCCGGGTGTGGGCCAAGCACTTCATTCTACCGAGTGTTCTCGGCGGCCTCGTCGGTGGCGTGTTGCTCACGGTAACGAGCCAAAGACTCTTCGACGCGATCGTGCCGTTTTTGGTGCTGTTCGCAACAGTACTCTTCCTGCTGCAACAGCCGGTACTCCGTGCGGTGCGACGCTGGTCGGGCAAGCATAAGGCTCCAGGGAAGGAAACAGATCCGCTACTCCGCCCGCCGCCGTTTGGGTTTCTGATCTTTCACTTCTGCTCGGCAGTCTACGGCGGCTACTTCGGCGCCGGTGCCGGAATGGTAATCCTCGCCGCACTCGGACTCATGGGATTGACCAACATTCATCAAATGAATGGCCTTAAAAATTTCTTTGCGATGATCTTCAACTTCGTGGCGATGATCGCCTTCGTCGCAAAAGGCCTGGTGAACTGGCCGATCGCCGTGACAATGATGATCGGTAGTATCATTGGCGGTTCGATTGCATCGCGCATGGCACAGCGCGTGCCACAATCATGGGTGCGCGCCGCCGTCGGGATGATTGGTTTTGCGAGTGCGTTTTGGTTGTTTTTTGTCCGACTGTAATCTGTCGGGCGGCACTACGGGAACCGAAGCACGACCGGTGCGCCGACATTTTCCGCTCGGTCGATCGCGATCACCGAAATCAGCTCAGGCGCCACTAAAACGTTTTCAACAAGATCCGCGATACGCAGGGCCCGCAACGATCCGTCGAACCGGCGCGAGTGCCATTGACCAGCCGTCATCACCTGGATCAGCCACCAGCGAGGGGAATCTGTGCCGGCAGGAATGAGTATGATCGCGTCACCCTTTGCTGACGCGCGGAATTTCATGGTTGGCAATTCCGTGGACGGTGACAGTAACCACGGTGACGCCGGCACAAGTGCAGGATCTGCGTAGAGCAGGTGCGAGAGCGCGGTTGCAACACTGTCGCGGTCATTCATCAGCACTTTCATTGAAAAATGTACATTTCCGCCCGCGCCGGCCTGGGCACGCGTGACTCTCACCTGCGCAAGCACTTCATCGCGCCGCCACGCGGCGGAACCACCATCGCCAACTCGCGACGTGTAATTGCCGGGCCAGAGGTGGCGCTGCATCCCATTCTGATCGACCCACCACTTGAGCAGATCGGTGTATCGCTGCCCCTCCTTATTAATCGCCCAGTAGAGCTGCGGCGTGAAGTAATCCACCCACCCTTCACGCAACCATTTGCGCGAGTCGGCATAGAGCTTATCGTAGGCGTCGAAACCGACAACGGTTTCCGGATTCCCGGGTCGCCAGATGCCAAACGGGCTGATCCCGAATTTCACCCACGGTTTTCGCTTGCCAATTTCGGTGTGCAAAACCTCAATAAGCTGGTTGACGTTCTGCCGTCGCCAGTCGTCGCGGTCGAGTGTGCCACCGCCCTTTTTGTACCGCTTCCAGCTGCGATCGTCAGGGAAATCGGTAGTTCCGTTCGCTTGTTTTTCCTTGTATGGATAGAAATAGTCATCGAGGTGCACGCCGTCTATGTCGTATCGCTTCACAACGTCGAGCACAACCTTGAGCGTCTGGGCGCGGACCGCGGGTTCACCCGGATCCATCCAGAGCTGCGTGCCGTATTTCTTCACGAGCTCCGGATGCCGTCGCGAAATGTGCGACTTGGCAGGCGGACTCTTCGCTGACGGATGCCGGGCACGGTACGGATTGAACCACGCGTGCAACTCCAGCCCCCGCCTATGGGCTTCTTTCACGGCATAGGCGAGAGGATCCCAGAACGGTTGTGGTGCCAGACCCTGCGTCCCGGTCAGGTACTCCGACCACGGTTCGATCTTGGACTCGTAGAGCGCATCCGCCGCCGGTCGTACCTGAAAAATGATCGCGTTCAACCCAATCGATTCAGCCTTATTGAGAAGCGCAAGCAACTCTGCTTGTTGTTGTTCGGTATTCAGTCCCCTCTTTGATGGCCAGTCAATGTTGTCGACCGTCGCAACCCACGCCGCGCGGAATTCGCGCGCGAGCGCAGGCGGGAGACACGACGTGTCCGTTCGCAAACACAGGGTCACTGTGTCCTTTGGACCGATGACAGTCGGCACGGCCGTCTTCGAAGGCGGTTGTTGCGCACAAACCGGGATCGAACAAAAGACCAACAGTACGAAGCTCCATGGGCCACACCAATCTCTTCCTCGCATCACCGGAGTTGCCGCAAGTCCGACGCCATGTCAGCGGGCGAGAGTCCGGGCGGAAAAATCATCGCCACCTTTCCGTCCCGCGTGATGACAAACGATTGTGCGGGATGTGAAACGCCATAGCCGCTCATCCCCGCCATTTGCTCACGCGCCACCGTGAACCCCCACGCTTTTGCTATCGTGTCAAGTTGCGGCGCGGTCGTCGCCAGTCCAACAAATGACGGGTCAAACTGCTGGGCAAATTTTCGGGTGACGTCCGGAGTGTCTCGATCCGGATCGACCGAGACGAATACAAATCGAACCGCATCGCTTTTTGATCCAAGCGCCACCTTCGCGCGCGCCCAATCGGAAAGCGTGGTTGGGCAGGCGTCCGGGCAATGAGTGTAACCAAAGAAAAGCACAACGGTGTGACTGCGTTCAGTGCCCAGATCGAACACCTTTCCATCGGCACCGGCGAGTTTGAGAGTCGGCGCAGGGAGCGGTTCATCAGCCACCAGGCCGTGCATTGGTGCTGGCTTCTCGCAGCCTTGCAACAGACACGCTAGGGCGACGAAGGTCAGGATGCGGCATTTGAGTGTTGGCATCATCATATTAAGGTAGCGCGTTTCTCTTTCGCACCGGAGTGGGTATGGCGCCCGACCGATTTTCACTTGCTGGCAAAGTTGCACTCGTCACGGGCGCCACGCGGGGCATTGGCCACGCGATCGCCATCCGGTTTGCTGCCGCTGGCGCCGCCGTGATGGTGGTCAGCCGTAAGCAGGAGGCAGTCGATGCGACCGTAGCCCAACTCCAAGCGGCCGGCGCCCGCGTGGCCGGACGCGCGGCAAATGTCTCGCGTCTCGAAGATGCGGCCCTCATCGTCGCCGATACCGTGAAAGAATTCGGCGGCTTAGACGTGCTGGTGAATAATGCCGCCGCAAATCCGGTCTTTGGCCCCGTGGAAAACACCGGCACCGATGCATTCGACAAGATCATGGGCGTGAATGTCCGGGCACCGTTCGATCTCGCCAAGGCGGCGCGTCCGCACTTCATTGTCCGCGGCGGCGGCGTCATTCTCAATATTTCGAGTATTGGAGGTGTCTCGCCTGAACCGAACCTCGGCATCTATAGTGTCAGCAAAGCAGCAATCATCAGCCTCACGCAGGTGCTGGCCAAGGAGTGGGGCAAAGACGGAATCCGCGCCAACGCCATTTGCCCGGGTTTCATCAAGACCGACTTCAGCAGTGCCCTGTGGCAGAATGAAAAAATTCTTGCGCACATTCTGCGCACACAGGCGATCTCCAAACTCGGCGAGCCCGACGACATTGCCACTGTGGCACTCTTTCTGTGTAGTGACGCAGGTTCTCTCTGCACGGGTGGCGTGTTTCTGGCCGATGCGGGCTATACGATCTAGAAGGGCGTGCTCTTCTGTAGCCAGAATGCCGGATGCCCATCCGACATCCACGACGGCGGCATTCTTCATCCGACGATGGCTGGACGCAACGCCCAAGGATACTTTGGCATCTGTTCCCGGCGCACGCCAGGCGCGCACGGTGTGATCCAGTCTTCCGGCCACGCGGCCGGGCGATGAAATACATGGAGGCCGGCAAGTGACGTACGATCTCAAGTCCGTGAAGATGCCCAAGCTCGGCACAGCCGCGCTGCGGGCGCTGGTCGTTTTTGCCGAGAATGGACTTGTCGGACCGCCACTCATCAATAAGCTGATGACCGCCGGCGGGCTCACGCGAATTCGGGAACTCACGCCGGACGAAGTGCCAACCTTTTATCCAACCCTCGCAGCGGACGATCCGGCCGTGCCGCCGTTGATCCCGGCCACCGGGCCGATCGAACAGCCGCGTGGCTTCCGGTTTCCCGGTGTCGCGGATTTTGCGCACGCATACCGAAGTGGCGCCAGTTCACCGGAAAAGGTTGCCGAACGGTTTCTTGAACAACTCGATCACAGTGAACGGGACGGTAAACCACTCCGCGCATTCATTGCCGTCCATCGCGACGATGTGATGGCGCAAGCGCGCGAATCGGCAAAAAGGTGGCGCGCCGGCGCCCAGCTCTCGCCGTTCGATGGCGTCCCGGTCGCCGTGAAGGACGAAATCGATCAGGCCGGATATCCGACCACCGTAGGCACAAAATTCATTGGCCGCGAGCCGGCCGCCGAGGATGCCACCGTCATCGCGCGCCTCCGCGCGGCCGGCGCGTTACTTGTCGGCAAGGCGAATATGCATGAGATTGGTATCAACGTCACGGGGCTCAATCCGCATCACGGCACGACGCGCAATCCGTACAACGACGATTTTCATACCGGCGGATCGTCCAGTGGACCGGCAACCGTCGTCGCGTCTGGACTCGCGCCGGTCGCTATTGGCGCAGACGGAGGCGGATCCATTCGCATTCCATCAGCCTTTTGCGGATTGGTGGGGATCAAGGCCACATTCGGCCGCCTGAGCGAGCATGGCGCGTTCCCGCTCTGCTGGACCGTTGGCTTTCTCGGACCAATGACCGGTTCGGTCCTGGACTGTCGAATGGCATACGAACTCATGGCCGGCGCTGATCCGTGCGATCCAAACACGCTGGGAGCTCCCCCGGTTTCACTCGATACCGCCCCACCTGCCTCGCTAAAAGGGGTGCGACTAGGCGTGTACTGGCCGTGGTTCCGTCATGCGACTCCGGAGGTCGTCAGCCATTGCGAGGCGCTCGTGCGATCACTCGTCGATCGCGGCGCCACCATTCACGAGATCGAGATTCCCGAACTCGACGCCACCCGTGTCGCCCATATTGTGACTATTCTCGGCGAGATGTCCTCGTCCATGCAACGTCACTATAAAGAACACCGGACAGATTTCTCGCTCGACGCACGTATCAATTTGGCCAGCGCCTTTTCGCTCAGCGACGCAGACTATGTGAATGCCCAGCGCATTCGTACGCGCGCCCGCGTGCACTGGGCAGAGGCGTTTGCCAATGTCGACGCGATTGTCACACCCGCTACCGGTCAAACCGCACCGCGCATCAATCCCGCTGCGCAACCGTTCGGCGAGTCCGATCTCTCCACGTCAATGGAGATTATGCGCTTCGCCTTTGCCTCAAATTTCACTGGGCATCCGGCGATCAGTTTTCCCGCCGGCTACGGCGCGAACAACCTGCCGATCGGGTTGCAGGTCATCGGACGTCCGTGGGCGGAGAGTCTCCTATTCCGCATCGCCAAAGTGGCCGAACAAATCGTTGAGCGCCGCGCACCCGCGCGATGGTACCCGTTGCTCGAAGGCTGAAATGTTCACCATCGGACTCGCCTGCGCACTACTGATCGGCCTCACCCTCGGCATGCTCGGCGGCGGCGGGTCCATTCTCACGGTGCCGGTGTTTGTCTACGTGCTCGGCTACGACCCAAAACTGGCGATTGCCATGAGCCTGCCGGTCGTCGGTGCCACGAGTTTCATCGGTGCGCTCCGACATTGGCGCGCCGGCAATCTGCACTTCCAGAGCGCATTGTTGCTCGGCATCGCGGCCATGGTTGGTGCATTTGCCGGCGCGCGCGCCTCCGTTTGGCTCAGTGGTCGTTCGCAACTGCTCTTACTCGGCGTACTTATGCTCGCATCATCAGTGATGATGCTGAGAGATTCATTTCGTGCGGCTGCCGTCACTGATATCCAGGCGGGTGCCGCGCCCCTGCCGCTCTTGCTTGGTGTCGGTTTCGCTGTTGGCACACTCACCGGCATTGTGGGAATTGGCGGGGGCTTCCTTATTGTGCCGGCGCTCGTGCTGCTCGCGCGCGTTCCTATGCAGCAAGCTGTTGGTACCTCACTGGCCGTCATCACGCTGAACTCAATCGCCGGCTTTGCCGGACAGCAGATGATTGCCGAGATTCCGTTTGGCGTGGTGTTAAGTTTCACTGCCGTAGCTATCGTCGGAATTCTCGCCGGCACCGCGCTTATCCACCACGTGCCTGCACGGGCGCTCAAGCGGGCTTTCTCCGTGTTGCTCATGGTCATCGCGGCGTTGGTACTTTGGCAAAATCACGCGCGACTCTAGCGCTTAATGGCCTCCTGAATGTTTTTCAAACGATTCTACGACGACGGTCTCGCGCAGGCGAGTTATCTCATCGGCTGCGAGAGCAGCGGCGAGGCGGTGGTCGTCGACCCCAACCGTGACGTAGACCAATACCTCGCAGCGGCGACGACAGAAAAACTGCGAATCACGCACGTGACCGAAACACACATACACGCCGACTTCGTCTCGGGGAGTTGCGAACTTGCGAACCGCTCGGGCGCCAAATTGCTGCTCTCCGGTGAAGGGGGTCGCGATTGGCAGTATGCCTTTGCCGCCCGAAGCCACGCGGTGCTGTTACGCGACGGAGATTCATTTGCCGTGGGCCGGGTTCGACTGGACGTCATCCACACCCCTGGGCATACGCCGGAACATCTGGCGTTCCTCGTGACCGACTTGGCCTCGTCGGACAAACCAATTGGACTGCTCTCCGGCGATTTCGTTTTTGTCGGTGATGTGGGGCGCCCCGACTTGCTCGAGCGGGCCGCGAAAGTGGTCGGCACTATGGAAGCGGCTGCCCACGAGCTCTTTCACTCCATCCAGCGGTTTCGCGACCTTCCCGATTACTTACAGCTGTGGCCCGGCCATGGCGCCGGCTCGGCGTGTGGTAAAGCGCTTGGGGCTATGCCACAGTCAACGGTCGGCTATGAAAAGTTCGCTAACTGGGCGCTCGTTTCACACGATGAGGCCGCGTTTGTTAACGAAGTACTGGCTGGCCAGCCAGAACCTCCGGCGTACTTCGCCGAAATGAAGCGCATTAACCGTGACGGCCCCGCGCTCCTTGGCAGAATGCCGACACCGCCGCAGGTCAATGCGATGTCACTGCAGAAGATTCTCGGCGATCGCAACAATGGAATGGTCATCGACGCGCGAAGCGCCGAGGCCTTCGCGGGCGGACACGTGCCAGGGACGATCAATATTCCATTTGGAAAATCATTCTCAACGTGGGCCGGATCGCTGTTACCGTATGATCGCGATCTCTTTGTCATCGTTGCGTCGCTGGAAGGAGCCGTAGCCGTTGCTCGGGAACTGACTCTGATCGGACTTGATCGCGTTGCCGGTTGGTTTTCGGCCGAATCTGTTGCCCCCATCGCAGGTGAACAGGTTCGACAAATCGACACCACCAAACTCGCCGCACACGTGGCGCTTGGCGATGTCGTTGTCGTTGATGTCCGGAGCCGCGCCGAATGGGATCACGGACATTTGCCGGGCGCTCTTCACATTCCGCTCGGCCAGTTACTCGAGCGCATCGCTGAAATTCCGACTGGACATCCAGTTGTTGTCCAATGCCAGGGCGGAAACCGTTCAGCCATCGGCTCAAGCATCCTCTTATCGCAAGGCCGGTCAGAGGTGATCAACCTGGGCGGCGGCTATTCCGAGTGGGTGCGCAGTGGGCAAGCGGTGACTAGCGGGACGGCCCACCATCCTGCATGACGAATTAGCGCCGCGACCCCCTCGCCAGACGGAACTCCAGCGAGTAGTACTCATAATAGTACGGGCACAGTTGGTATCCGAAGCAAACGAGGAAGCGGCATGACGATCGTCGTCGAGGATACTGGTGGGTCCGGAGGGCATCCGGTGATTCCCGCGGCTCGCCGCTATCGAATCACGGGCTGGGTTGGGTTCGTTGTGGCCGTTGTTGCAACGGTGACGCTGTCATTGCTTCACCAAGCATTTCAGCTGTCGATGTTGCTGTTCAGTCTGGCATTGTTGATCACCGTGGTCGGTTTCGTGGCGCTTCTGCGGCAACTCAAAGCGCAGGCGGCGATGCTCGCCAGCCAAGAGCGACGCCTAGTAGCACAGGCCAGCGAGTTGGAGCGGAAGATCGAAGATCTCGAGCTCAACAACAAAGAGCTCGCCGAAGCAATGACCGCCGAGACAGCAGCGCGCATAGAAGTCGTCCGCCACGCCGCCGAACGCGAACGCGCGTTGGCATTGCTCAATTCTGCCGTCCTTAGTGCGCCGTTTGGTTTTGTCTTTCTTGACCTCACGCTGCACATCGTCTTGGCGAATGCCACATTCGCGCGCATGCGTGGAATTCCGCTCGAATCGGTCGCGGGACTGTCGCTACGACAAATGGCATCACCGCTCCTGGCTGACGAGGCCGAAGAATTCGCGAAGCGGGTGATCACCACGGGCGAACCGGTGCTCCAGTTACACGCCAGTGAGTCGTCGAATCAGCCCGAAGGACGCACGCTACAAATGATCTTGAATTTCTATCCCGTGCGTACATCCACTGGTGAAGTGCTTGGCGTAGCAATTATTGCAATTGACGTCACCGAACGCGAGTTGCTCGAAGAGCAAATGCGTCAGGCTCAGAAACTCGAAGCCGTGGGTCGTATCGCCAGCGGTGTGGCCCACGATTTCAACAACTTGCTTACGGTTATCCGCAGTTACTGCGATTTGGTTCTGCTCGACATGCCAGGCGAATGGCAGTCAAGAGAGGAGGTCGAGGAAATCCGCTGCGCTGCCGACCGCGCGGCGGCGCTTGCCCGCCAACTGCTCTCCTTCGGTCGAAAACAGGTGGTGTTGCCGCGCCCGATGATTCTGAACGAGATTGTCACGTCGATGGAATCCATGCTGGCCCGGGTCCTTCCGGCTGAAGTGGGGCAAAGCGTGCGGCTCGATCCAAATCTTGGCACCGTCAAGGTGGACGCCGGCCATGTCGAGCAAGTGATTTTGAATCTTGCGATCAATGCCGCAGATGCCATGCGTACTGGTGGGACACTCAAGATTACCACTGAAAATTCGACACTCGACTTCAAGCACTCTGGGCAGCACGGCGGCGTAGTACCGGGAGAGTATGTCTTGCTTACGGTCAGTGATACCGGTATCGGAATGGATAAATCCATCCTGTCACACATTTTTGAGCCATTTTTCACTACCAAGCCTATCGGCGAAGGTACCGGACTGGGATTGTCTTCGGTATACGGAATCGTACAGCAGTATGGTGGACATGTGGAGGTGGAGAGCGAGCCGGGGGTTGGCACAACCTTCAAGGTGTACTTCCCGCGCGTGCCTGAACCGGTCAGTGCCGTTGTGCATGCGGACGCAAAACCCAATGTGACAACGTCGGCCGCCACTGAAACCGTGCTCGTCGTTGAGGACGACCCGGCCGTTCGCTCGACCCTCTCCCGGATTCTCACCCGCTTGGGATATGCAGTACTCGAAGCGGGCCACGGCGGCGAAGCCATGCGCATTTCCGCGGAGCACGGCGGCCCTATCGACTTGGTTATTAGCGACGTTATGATGCCGGAAATGAGCGGAAAGGAGTTTATTGACCGGTTTTCTGTCACCCGCCCGCGATCTCGTGTATTGTTTATGTCCGGCTATGCTGACGACGAGGTTGCGCGAATGGGACTGATAAGCGGCAAGGAAGCATTCATTGAAAAACCCTTTACGGTGGAGCAGATCACAGCCAAGGTGCGTGATGTGCTGACGAGTCGATGACCACCCCACAAGTCGACAATTCGCTCCTGCGTGTTTTGGTCATCGACGATCAGGAACATGTCCGCAATTGGGTGCATTCGGTCTTGAAGCGGATCGGGATCACCAACGTGGTCGACGCCGCCGACGGCCGCGAAGCACTGGCCGCCGTCACTGAGCCGGGTAGCTGGTTTGATTTGATTCTTTGCGACCTCCGGATGCCCGGACGCGATGGCATCGAGACCATTCGCGCTTTCTCTGCGCTTGGGCTCGAATCAGCGTTCGTGATCATGAGTGTTGAGGAAGAGCGCATCCTCGAAACGGCTGGCATGCTGGCCGAAGGTCAGGGATTGCACTTGCTCGGCACGGTGCCGAAGCCACTCACGATTGAGAAACTCGAGCCGTTGCTGGCCAGAATCCGGAATATTTCCGGTAAGAACGCGCTTGGAGCGCCCCTGGCGCCGGAATCCGATCTTCGTGCGGCGTTCATTGGCAATGAGTTGACGCTGATGTACCAGCCCAAGGTCAGTCTTCGCAGTGGTGAATTCGCAGGCGCAGAGGCGCTCGTGCGCTGGAAGCACCCGACGCTTGGCCTGTTCCAGCCCGCCGCGTTCATTCCGATCATTGAAGAGTCGGACGACTACAGTGCAATGCTCACGGAGTTCTGCCTGTGCGAAGCTATCGCGTGTGCCGGCCGCTGGACTGCGGCGGGTCAGCCACTCTCCATAGCCATTAACCTTTCCCCGCACGCCTTCGACCGACTCGATCTTCCCGAACGTGTCGAGGCGCTGGCGAAAGATGCGAATGTCAGCCCCGATCACATCACACTCGAAGTCACCGAAACGCAGATTGAGCGCGATGCAGTCCGGATGATCGATGTGGCCACCCGTTTGCGCCTCAAAGGGTTCCGTCTGTCCATCGACGATTTTGGCACTGGACAATCAGGCCTCGTCAAACTGCAGACACTCCCGTTCAACGAACTGAAAATCGACCGCCGGTTTGTTGATGGATGCGCAAGCTCCGCAGCCAAACGCGCCGTGGTTCAAGCGAGTCTCGCTCTGTCACAGAGCCTCCGAATGGTGTCTGTCGCCGAGGGAGTACAGCAGCGCCCCGACTGGGATTTGCTGACGGAACTTGGTTGCGATGTCATGCAGGGTTTCTTTATCGCTCGTCCGATGACCGAAGACGGACTCGCAGCGTGGGCCACGCAATGGGCGATACGTCAGCGCTGACCATTCTACGAACTCCAGCAAACAGAAGGCCGGGCAGCTCTCGCGAGCTCCCGGCCTTTTGTTTGCATCATCGCCCCGCTGCGCCCGGACGACTCACAGGTCGATGCACTCTACAGTACAACTGTTCGCCTGCAAGATGCAATAGTCTGTGGCGATGTTGTGAAAAAAATCTTAGTGCAACTAAATCGCATCTTGGACGTTCCGCTGCACGCGTCAAATCTGTTTCAACACAAAACTTCGAAGAGGCGCCGGTCGGAATCGAACCGACGAATGGGAGATTTGCAGTCTCCTGCCTTACCACTTGGCCACGGCGCCGTGTGAGGGGAAACTAGCCATCGCCAACCTCTTCCTCAAGGCGAATCATGGGGGGATTCCATATATTCGCCGCCAATGACTCTCGTCTTCAGATGGATTGCCGTGCTGGGAACCGCCGTGATCGTCCTGACGATCCCGGTACCGGTTGGCATCACGCCAGCATCGTGGCATCTCCTCGCGATCTTCGCCGCGACCATTGTTGGATCGATCGTTAGGCCGCTCCCAGCCGGTGCCGTTGTGTTTCTTGGCGTGACGGCGCTTGCCATCACAAAGACACTTACGCCGGCACAAGCACTCGGTGGGTACGCCGAGCCCCTCGCTTGGCTCGTGCTCTCGGCGTTCTTTATGTCACGCGGCGTCCTCAAGTCCGGACTCGGCAGACGAATTGCATTCGTGTTCATTCGCGCCATTGGCCACCATTCGCTTGGCCTCGCCTATGCGTTGGTCTCGAGCGATGTGCTCCTCGCAACCGTGCTGCCCTCCAACAGCGCCCGTGCTGGCGGCGTGGTGTTTCCCATCACTCGCAGTATCGCCGAAGCATACGACTCCACGCCGGGACCATCGGCGCGCCAACTGGGCGCGTATTTACTGTTTACCGTGTACCAGTGCGATGTCATTGCCTGTGCGACCTTCCTGACCGGCCAAGTCTCCAATGTGCTCGCGGTGAAGTTGGCCAAGGATGCTACCGGAATCGACATCGGCTACGCCAAATGGTTGACCGGAGCCGCAGTGCCAGCGCTGCTCTCGCTGGCGTTCGTGCCGTGGCTATTACTGAAGGTTTATCCGCCCGGGGTAAAGCATACGCCGCACGCCGCACGCATGGCCGCCGCCGAACTGCACCGCATGGGTCCAATGCGACGCGAAGAGAAGACAATGCTCGCCGTCTTCGTCTTGGTTGGGGCACTCTGGATGACGGCCGCGCTACACCACATTGACTATGCGATAGTGGCAATGCTCGGCGTGGGCACCCTGGTCGTGACGGGTGTTCTCACCTGGGATGATGTCACTGGAGAGCGGGCCGCATTCGACGTTTTCATTTGGTACGGCGGCCTCGTACGAATGGCCGGAGCCCTCGGTGAGAGCGGACTTACCGCTCGATTCGCGCAGGCATCCGCCGGAATCACCGCCGGATGGGGATGGGGTGCCGCCCTCGCGGTGCTCCTGCTCGTGTATTTCTACGCCCATTATGGGTTCGCTAGCATCACCGCACATATCACGGCGATGTTCACTCCGTTTTTGCTGGTCTTACTGGCCGCCGGCACTCCGCCGCTATTGGCCGTGTTGCTCTTGGCCTATTTCTCCAACCTCTCCGCTTCACTCACACACTTTGGAACAACAACCGCCCCAATTTATTTCGGAGCGGGTTATGTCTCGCAGCGCGACTGGTGGCGACTCGGCCTGCTCATTTCGGCAGTCACAATTACAATTTGGACGGTCTTCGGCCTGCTCTGGTGGCGCGTGCTGGGCTGGTGGTAACGTCCGCCTAGCCATTCTTGCGGGCGCAATGAACGCCGAGCGAGGTCAGCGCGTCATTAGTAGCATGAAACGGATTTTCTCTAAAGTTTTTTGTGTGATTGCGCTCGGACTCCCCAGCATCGCTCACGCCCAAGTTGGTTCGACCACGGATATTATCACCGGAAAGGTCACGGGCTCGGACGGACAGCCGGTGGTCGGTGCACGCGTTGAGGTCATGTCGATCGAACTGCAGACCACCCGCGGTCGGAATACTAATGATAAAGGTATTTACACCCTGCTCTTTCCGGACGGGGGAGGCCAATACCGGGTGACGATCAAGGCGATTGGGTTTGCCCCCTTTTCGCAGACGCTCATCCGGCAAGCCGATGAGGATCGCCTCGAACTGAACGCCAAGCTTTCAAAGAATACTACGACGCTCGCGGCGTTCAATGTAAATGCGCGCCAGCCGACTCCTAATGCGAGCGACCGTCCCACGCCGGGCAGCACCGAGCGCAATCTCACCGCCGAGCAATTGTATCGGCTCCCGATTGACCCTAGTGACATCGCGGCGCTTGCTGGACTCGCGCCGGGGGTCGTGACCTTGAGTGCTACCGACTCATCGTCGAGCGCCTTTTCCGTTGCCGGTCAGCGTACCGATCAGAACCAAATCACCCTTGATGGTATGTCATTCGGCTCCGGAGGCGTTCCGTCTGAGGCTGTCCGAAATACCCGGGTGATCACCAATACGTTCGACGTGGCCCGCGGTCAGTTCACTGGCGGTCAAGTCGCCAGCACCACGCGCGGAGGCACCAATGCGATTCAAGGATCGATTGGCTATATCCTGAATGAACCCGATCTCCAGTTCGACGATTCGTCGACGACGGCGTCGGGCCAGAAGTTCACTTCCAATCAGCTCAGTTTTGGGCTGGGTGGACCAATTGTGCACGATGCCGCTTTCTGGTTCGGCTCGGCATCGGCGCGTTTAAACAACACGGGGTTACAGTCGCTGCTTACAGCAAACGACCAGATTTTGCTTCGAAACAATGTTGCTCCAGACTCCGCGGCGCGATTTCTCAGCCTGTTGCAGGGATACGGCGTTCCAACCGTTACGGCCCTCGTGCCGGCTGGCCATAACACCGACTCGTTTAACGCACTGACGCGTGAAGATTTCGCCATTGGCGACCGTCATACCCTGACGCTGCGTGGCGATTGGAATTTTGCGCGGCAGGATATCACGCGAACCAGTTCGCTCGCCGTTCCATCGCACGGCGGCAACCTTCGCTCCCTCGGGGGCGGCTTCCTCGCATCCATCAGCTCGACGTTTGACAATGGCATCATTAACGAAGGCCGGATCTACGCAAGTACGGCGAACAGCAATCAAAATGCATTTCTGGTTATGCCAGAGGGACGAGTTCGCGTCTCATCTATCCTGAACGACAACAGTTTGGGCATCAGCACACTGACGTTCGGCGGCAACGGCGGACTTCCGACGGACAATACAACGAAGCAGCTCGAATTCAGCGACGAAATTTCGTACCTCAAGGGTGGAAGCCTCCACCGTCCGAAACTTGGCGTCCTCCTGAATATTGGCACCTTTGATCAAACGGCGTCATCGAACCTATTTGGATCATTCACGTTTAACTCGCTATCCGATTTTGCCGCAAACATCCCCTCGCAATACACACGCACGCTCGAACCGACGCGTCACCAGGGCGATGTCACAAACGCGGCCGTTTATATCGGCGACACGTGGCGTGTGACACGGGCGTTTCAGACCACCTACGGCGTGCGTATGGAAGGGACTCGCTTTGACGGCCGACCGGCATACAACCCAACAGTCGATTCTCTCTTCAACCGCCGGACAGACAATTTTCCGTCTGAAGTACACGCGAGCCCACGCATCGGCTTCACCTGGACCTCGAACGTTCCACCTGCCCGCGTGCAAAATGACAGTACACGGGCCACCGACGCCGTACGGCAGTTAGCAGCCACGGCAAGCGGTCAGCCAGCCGACGGTGGACGCGGCGGTCGCGGTGGTGGTGGATTTGCCGGCGCGGCCGGCGGCGGAGCAAATTTCTTCGCCGGACAGTCGTCGTGGATTGTGCGCGGTGGCATCGGTGAGTTCCGCGGCAAGGCGCCAACCGGTCTCTTCACGAGTGCGCTCGGCGCAACCGGACTCAGCGGCGCTGAATCCCAGCTCGTCTGTATTGGACCGGCGACGCCAGTGGCAAACTGGGCCGCGTATCTCGCCGATCCGACCAGCATTCCGTCGGCTTGCGCCGATGGTGGAAATTCCGCGGCGAGTATTTTTGCCGCCACTAGGCGCAACGTCACAACATTCGCACCCGATTTTGGAGCTCCACGCTCCTGGCGCGGATCGCTCGGCGTGCAGCACCATCTCTTTGGTCGCTATACCGGATCAATCGATGCGTCATACACGCTTGGGAAAAATCTGTACGGTGTTAGCGATCTCAATTTGAAGTCCACTCCGCAGTTTACGATCACTGCCGAAGGCAATCGTCCGATTTACGTGTCACCAGCCGCCATTGTGCCGGCAACAGGCGCTGTGCAAAACCTCCAGGCACGTGTGGCACCACAGTTCGGAAACGTGTACAACGTCTTCTCCGGCCTGCAGTCAAAGACCGGACAGCTCGTCGCGTCAATCAACGGCTTTAACAGTCTCGGCATGCAGGTCAGCTTCTCGTACACCTACTCGCGGTCGACCGACCAGAGTTCATTCTCCGGCGGTTCGGCTGCCGGCGGATTCTCATCTCCGACCACGGCCGGTAATCCCAACGTGACCGAGTGGGGCACCAGCGATCTGCAGCGCATGCACACCTTCGTCACGACGGCAAGCTGGCCGATTACGCCGTCGCTCGAGCTGACCGGCGTGCTTCGCTACAACTCCGGTGCAGCATACACGCCGCGGGTAAACGGGGACATCAACGGCGACGGCGCACGCAACGATCGCGCGTTCATTTACGACCCGGCACACGCACCCGACACGGCGATCGCCAACGGTATGACCCGCCTGATTGATCACGCCCCGGCACACATTCGTGCGTGTCTCGTGTCGCAAGTTGGCCAGATTGCCGGCCGCAACAGTTGCACGGCTGGCTGGCAACCGAGTCTCAGCTTGCAACTGAACTATCGTCCGGATCATTTCGGGCTGAAGCGCAATCTGATGATCTCGGCATCGTTACTGAATCCGCTTGCCGGCCTCGACATCGCGTTGCACGGCGTCAATAACCTTCAGGGCTGGGGCCAGACGAACCGCGTCGATAGTCAGTTGCTCTATGTCACGGGCTTCGATCCCTCGACCAATCGCTTTCTGTACCAGGTCAACGAACGGTTTGGAGATCAACGCTCGACAACGACGACAGTGATTCAGCAGCCGTTTCAAGTTTCGTTGACGGCTCGGTATACCATCGGACCGGACCGGGCCCGGGAAGCACTCTTGGCGGCACAGGGAGCGGCTCGCGGCGGACGCGGAGGGGCGGCGGCAGGCCCAGGCGGCGCTGTCGCCGGTATGGTTCGTCGCTACGCACCGAACATCTTCAAGGACATCCTCGATCGCGCCGACACGTTGAAACTCGCCTTGAATGAGTCTCAGAAATCGTTGCTGAAAATTCTCAGCGATTCGATGGTAAAAGCAATCGACACGCTCTCCGTACATCTCGAAGATCGCGTGAAAAAGGCCGGCAACAACGTTGATCAAGCGGCCCTGACCGCCTATCTGCGGCCAGTGCTTGTCGAGGCGCAGAATCTTGGCGCCAAAGCAGTACGCGAAGCGCAGATTATTCTCACGAAAGAACAATGGGTTAAGCTTCCTGAACGAATGAAGAATCCGACCGCTGTCTTCGGCGGTCCGGGCGGCACCCGCGGCGGCGGCCGGGGTGGCCCGCCAGAGTAAGACCCACCATGTGACCATGTTTGGCTCGACGCATCGGGGCATCCGCATTGCCTCGGCGCGCCGTAGCTTATGGTACCATGCGTTTGCATCCCCTCATCTTCGCAGCGGCCATCCTAGCGATCACCACGGCGCAATCCCAAGTGCACACTCCCGTGACGCACGAAATTACGATGGCGGCCGATAGTTACCGACCGACCGAATTGACGGTGGCGCCCGGTGACACAATTGTTTGGTTCAACACCGACATCGTCACACACACGGCAACGAGTCGAGGCGGCTACTGGGATTCAGGGCGCCTGAAGCGCGGCAAACGATTCCGCTGGGTAGCAGCGACAGCTGGCCGATACATGTATATCTGTAGCACCCATCGAGGGATGAAGGGTACGGTTGTAGTGCGTTAGCATTCTATGGTCACAGCTGGCACAAGAAGTGGCAATTATGCGCTTATTCAATGTCATTTTTGCTGATTAGCCATTGAATTTGTATTTTCAATGCAATATCTTTGCTTAATAGGCATATTTTAGACAACAATCGCTCTTACTCCCACGCCTGTACACGAGCCAATTATGTCGTCCTCTTTGTCTCCCCGCGCTGCCGCTATCCGCGCCATCAGCACGCGTTCTGTCACCGCGCCACACATTCCAGTCTCCAGTGACAATCCGATACCGGCATCGGAATACTTCGGGATAAACACCTTTGGCGCGCGGCAAATGCGCGACAAGTTGCCGAAGGACGTTTATGTCAAACTCGTCGCGGCCATCCGCCTCGGAAAAAAACTTGATATCGAGATTGCGCCGACCGTCGCTCAGGTCATCAAGGAATGGGCCGTTGCACGCGGGGTGACACACTTCTGCCATTGGTTCCAGCCGCAGACCGGACTCACGGCCGAAAAACACGATGCCTTCTTGAACTTCGACGAAAACAAAACGGCCGTCGAGCAGTTCACTGGCGATCAACTGATTCAGAGCGAGCCCGACGCCTCATCATTTCCGTCCGGTGGCCTGCGCGCCACGTGGGAAGCGCGCGGCTATACCGCGTGGAATCCGGCGTCGCCGGTGTTCATTATGGAATCGCCCGGCGCCAAGACACTGTGCATTCCGTCCGTATTCATCGGGTATCACGGAGAAGCGCTCGATGAGATGACGCCGCTTCTCCGCTCCAGCGAAGTACTCTCCCGGAAGTCGATGGAACTTCTGGAGCTCATCGGCGATCAGGGCGCCCTTCGCGTCGTTACGACGCTCGGCGCTGAGCAGGAGTATTTCCTGATTGATCGTGAGCACTTCGCACTCCGTCCAGATCTCGTCATGGCTGGTCGCACGCTGATTGGAGCGCCACCGCCGCGCGGGCAGCAGCTCGAAGATCACTACTTCGGCGGCATTCCGGAGCGCGTTCTCGCCTGCATCGCTGAGGTGGAGTACGAACTCTACAAACTCGGCGTGCCGATTGTTACACGGCACAATGAAGTTGCACCCTGTCAGTTCGAGATGGCGCCCGTATTCGAAGAAACCGATATCGCCGTCGATCACAATCAGCTTGTGATGACGATCCTCAAGAAAGTCGCACATCGTCACGGACTGCAGGCATTGCTTGCTGAAAAGCCGTTCGCCGGCATCAACGGATCCGGCAAGCATTGCAATTGGTCGATGGCAATCGCCGCGGACAACGATCTCGACGGTGTAAACCTGCTCAAGCCGGGCAAGACGCCGCATCAGAACATTCGCTTTCTCTTTGTACTGGCGGCGGTGCTTAAAGGCGTTCACAAGCACGCTGGCCTCATTCGATCCGGCATCGCCACCAGCGGCAACGAACACCGACTCGGTGCCAACGAAGCGCCCCCAGCGATCATCTCGGTATTTATGGGTGACATGCTGACCCGCGTGATCGATGATATCGCCGCCGGAAAAACCGGCAAACAGGGCGCGGCGCAAGCGATGATCCAACTTGGGGTCGCAAAACTGCCGGAAGTCGCCAAGGACAATACGGACCGCAATCGTACGTCGCCGTTTGCATTCACTGGCGCCAAGTTCGAGTTCCGCGCCGTCGGCTCCAGTCAATCGATCGCGTTTCCGGTCATGTTGCTCAATGCCACGGTTGCCGACGCGATCGGCGAACTCATTGGATCCTTGCGCAAGGAACTCAAGAATACCGCGTCCAAAGAAGACGCTATGCTCAAGGTTGTTCGCGACGCATTCAAAGAGACGAAAAACATCCGCTTTGAAGGCAATAACTACGCCGACGCTTGGGTCACAGAAGCCAAAAAGCGCGGTCTCCCGAACTTCCGGCGCACCCCGGAAGCATTGGGTCAGATCGTCACCAAACAGTCGGTCGATCTCTTCACGTCGCTCGGGATCCTCTCAAAGGAAGAGGTCGAGTCTCGGTACCACATTCGGCTCGAGCGCTACATCAAGGACATGCTGATCGAGTTGCACACGCTCGCCGAACTCGCCGATACAATGGTGCTGCCGGCAGGCTATGGGTATCTCGGTTCCCTTGCTGCAGCGGCCGCAAACGCCAAGCGCGCCGGCATCAAGGTCGCGCCGCAACTCAAAGCGGCAAATGATACCGGAAAAGTTGTTGCCACTCTGCAAAAACGAACGGCCGACCTGCACGCGGTGATTGCGAAGGCTGAATCACTCCATCACGATCCTGAAAAACAGGCAAAGCTGTTGACCTCCAGCGGTGCCGACGCGATGGCGTCGGTGCGCGAAACGAGCGATGCGCTCGAGCTTTCCATGGCAGATTCCCTCTGGCCGCTGCCACGATATCGTGAGATGCTGTTCCCGGTGTAGCCGCCGTGCCGTCTGGGCAAGTTCCCCTCAGCGCGATACGTCTCGAACGCCGTCGCGCGTGCGACCGGAGTTGATCCACGCTGCGGTGGATAGCCCAATAATCCAGCGGTCGGGCAGTCCTTTCGTGCGCCACACGGCACGTCCAATGTCGAGTCGCAGTGGCGCTTGCGTCGTCTGGTTTCGAACATGACGAAATCCAATGCCAACGACCAATGCTTGCGGGTTCGTTGGCGTCAGGCTCACTTCGTCAATACTATGGTCTCGTGCCGAATACGACGCCGTGACGGCGCCGTCAAACGTCCATCGACCCTGATAGCTCATAAGATGCCAAGAACGCTCCAGCAACACATTCACGGCGCGCTCGGCAACACGTGACTTAGGGGCCAGCGTGCGCAACGCCGCATCGACTGTGGACAACGCGAACACATCCGGATCCGGATTGTAAAGCCGCTCGCTTGTTGCGCGCACAATCCACATGCCATTCCATCCATTCTGGTAGATGGCCAGCGATACACGAATATTTCCGCCGGATATCGAATCAGCCGAATAGTATCCCGATGTCCATATGTCACCGGTTACCATCGTGCTCGATCCCGGCATAGCCGTGCCGCCAATCCACGAATCGAGATGAGTCATCTGGCGGCGCGAGACGGCGTCATGCCCGATCCCCACCACTAACTCACCCTGCATCCCTAAAGGCACTTCGGTGGGAGGCTGGTTGGGGACCAGCCAATTGATTGAGCCAAAGCGATTGGATCGCAACGACACGCCAATAAGCGGAGCCGTGAGATCGCGCCGAACAGTTGTCTTGCTCAATCGCCTTCCGGGACGAATCACAAAGATATTCGCATAGTCGTGCTCAAGTCCGGCGACCAAGGCCCACGCCATCGTCGGCGTGATTCCGAGTAAACTGTTCACCGTAACTGCGGCATCGCGGCGCGTAATGTCGGTGTGCGTATGCACCACGGGGTCGTCGTCGAAACGGCGCGATTGAATGGCGGAGATAGAACCGCGCCACCGATCACGCGGAGAGAGTTCGCGCGTGTGGATATTCCAATACCAGGTCCGTCCGTCCGGGTAGTTTCGCAACGTCGCGTCGCCACTCATTCGTGTGTCGAACAAATACGGATCGGCAAGCGTCACGCTCATCGAACGGCGATCATCAATCTGATCAGCGGAAATGCCTACCGTCCTGCCGGTTCCGAACAGGTTGGTTTCTGATACACCGATACGCGCCGTCCCCGCATCTGCAAATCGAAATCCGGTGCGCAAGCTCCATGCATCGCGCGTCCAAACCGTAAAGTCGGTGCGCCCGGGCGTGCACTGGCTGCCATCGAGAATCACTTCACTCACGAGGTTCGTGAGCCGCAGCCGCCGAACAGACTCGAGCACCTCAACGGAGTCAACTAATTGACCGGGAGCGAAGCTCAATTCATTGAGCACAACGTTGAGTCGAGTCGACTGATGCACGTATTGCGCCAGTCTCGTTACCGTTTCGTTCACTAGATCAACCCGGCGCGAACGAACGTTGATTTGACCGATCGTCGTGCCCACCCACTTCACCGGAAAACCCACTGTCAGCGTGTCGACAGTGCACCCATTCAGCGACGGCGCTTGCGCACCAGCGCTGGAACTGCCGATCAACCACGCGCCAATGGCTGTGAGACCAAGCGTGAACCGGCGGTACCGGTTGCGCGGCGTGGAGTCTATGCGGCCCACATCCATATCGGGTATCAATATTTCGCCAAATAGTGATCCAATTCCCACTGGCTGACTTGTGAAATATAGTCACTCCACTCCTGCCGTTTCGCCGCCAGAAACTGCATGGTAATGTGCTTGCCAAGCGCGGCCTGAACTACGTCGCTTTTTTCAAGCTCATCGCACGCTTCGTTCAGGTCGTGCGGCAAGTCATCAATGCGTAGCCGCCGCTTTTCCCGGTGCGACATCTCCCAGATGTTCTCGTTCACGGGCTCGCGCGAGCTGGCCTCTGTTTCCACTCCATCGAGTCCTGCCGCCAACATCACGGCGAGCGCGAGATACGGATTCGCCGACGGATCCGGGCTGCGCAACTCCACGCGCGTCCCCGTGCCGCGCCGAGCCGGCACGCGAATCAATGGCGAACGATTGCGCATACTCCACGCCACATTCACCGGTGCTTCATACCCGGGAACCAGCCGTTTGTACGAGTTCACCAGCGGATTCGTAATAGCGCTCATCCCCCGGGCATGCGTCAGCAGGCCGCCGATATAATGATTGGCGACAGCCGACAACTGATAGTCTCCCTTGGGGTCGAAGAACGCGTTCTTCCCATCCCGGAACAGCGACTGATGCGTGTGCATGCCGCTGCCATTCTGCCCAAAAATCGGCTTCGGCATAAACGACGCGTGTAATCCAAACTGCTGCGCCACATTCCGCACGACAAAACGGAACGTCGCCAAATTGTCCGCCGTCGTCAGCGCGTCGGCATAGCGAAAATCAATCTCGTGTTGGCCGTGAGCAACTTCATGGTGCGCGGCTTCTATTTCAAAGCCCATCTGCTCCAGGACGTCCACGATTGCCCGCCGGGCATCCTCACCGAGATCCATCGGCGTCAGATCAAAATACGAACCTGCATCGTGGGTCGTCGTGCTGGGCGAACCGTCCGCCCCAAGCCTGAACATGAAAAACTCGGCTTCCATCCCCGCGTTCATTGTGTATCCAGCTTTCGATGCACGTGCCACCTGCCGCTTGAGCGCTGCACGCGGATCGCCGTCGAACGCCGCACCTTCAGGCGTCGTTATGTCGCAGATCAAACGCGCCACCCGATTCTGTTCGTCGCCGCCAGGAAAGATTTTGAACGTCGCGAGATCCGGACTCAACAGCATGTCCGATTCCTCGATGCGCACAAATCCTTCAATCGACGATCCATCGAACATGATATCGCCGTCGAGCGCCTTGACGAACTGCGATGCCGGAATCTCTACGTTCTTGTTCACGCCAAGTATGTCGGTGAACATCAACCGCAGAAAGCGCACCGAATGGGTGCGCGTAAGATCAAGAATGTCCTGCTTCGTTGCGCCGGTCAGGTCGGCGAGCAGTGCGCGGGTCGAACCAGTCAATCGAAGCCTCTGATGTTTGAGCAGGTTTGGCAGTCTGACCGAACCCTTGCCAAGGGAATATCGGATACGTGACGCACACACAGCAAATCCTTCGGGCGGCATGATGCCACGCGATGGGGCGCCGGGTGTACTTTTCAGCCATGGATTCCCCGGTGTCATCCGCGACTGTCCGCTGTCCGCGCTGCAACACGGCAGCAGCCGGACATTTTTGCTCCAACTGCGGTGCCGCGCTAGGCTCGTCAGCCTGCCCGGCTTGTTCGAGGCCGCTGCCACCGAATGGCCGTTTCTGCCACCATTGCGGTACTGCCGTCGGCTTGGAGGGCGCGGCCGTTGCAACAGCTGCCCGGTTCGCCATTGCCTGGCTCGTTCCGGCGATCGCCGTGCTTCTTTTGGTAACCTTTTTGATTGGCCAACGACTCGGACACGCGGGAACTGCGGCCACCGACCCTGTCGCATCGACGTCCGGAATGACCGCCGCCGCGCCGGCTGACGGACGTGGGCCGCGGGCGCCTGATATTTCTTCGATGTCACCGGAAGATCGCGCCGCTAAGCTATTCGACCTTATTATGCGCCTGGGGCAGGAAGGAAAGCAGGACAGTGTGCGTTTCTTTGCCCCAATGGCGATTCGCGCTTACGAAATGATCGGACCACCGGACTTGCACATCCGATACGACGAGGGAATGATCGCCGTCATTGCGGGCGACGCCAACTTCGCCAAAGCAGAGGCCGACACAATCCTTGCACACGCTCCAACACATCTACTGGGCCTTATTCTCGCCATAAAAGCGGCAGGGCTGCGACAAGACATGACCGCCCGCACCCAATTCGTAAAAACATTTCTGGCGGCAGTTCCAGCCGAGCGCATGAAGAAATTGAAGGAATACGCAGATCACAAGAACGACATCGACGCTGAGCTGACCGCTGCACGCGGAGCGAAGCCCTAACCCGCATCCTCGTACCGCAACTATGCCGCAGACCACTATCCGCGTCGCCCACAGCCCCGACTCCGACGACGCGTTCATGTTTTATGCACTTGCCGAACACAAAGTGGATACCGAAGGACTCACGTATATCCACGAACTGCAGGACATCGAATCGTTAAACCAACGCGCACTGCTGGGCGAGCTTGA
>JANYKA010000160.1 GCA_025358315.1 Gemmatimonadota bacterium
TCCATTCGCCAGCAGATGCCCATCTGCGGGCATTTCCGCTTCAGTGTGATGCGGATGCGTACCCACAGCGCCGACCGGGAGCGTGGTCACAACGCTCCCGTATTTCGCCGACGCAGGATTCGCGTCAATCACCGCAAGGAAGTCACTCGCCTTCTCGGCGGAGTCCCCCGCCCACACAAAGAGATAATCGCCGCCGCCCGGAGCAGCGGCGGGGCGACACGCGGCGAGGCCGATGATGGCGGCAAAAAAGAGTAGACGGCGCATAAAAATTGGATTAGATGGTGAGGTCGCCCAAAACTGACCAAATCCGCACCGATTGGCAATCTAACACATCGCGAAGCACCGCGACAATGGTCATTGTCGCGACGACAAGTACATACTCATCGCCTCATTCGCGCCTTCAACTCCGTCAACCAATTCTCCGCCACGACCACGGTCGAGACCATCAAGCCCGAGTGGCGTGCCCGCGCCATAATAAATCGGCCGTCGGCGGCTACGTCCCACGGTGTGTAGTATTCGTACTCGACCTTGAGCAGATCATCTGCGATGTGAAAGAGCGACACCGGCGCGTTGATGGCGATGGGAGCGCCCGTGGTCACGCGCGCCGTCATCATGTCCTTCCCTGCACTCACGAAAAACAGTTCGCGCCCGTCGTGCGACCAGAGCGGCGCGGTGCCTCCCCCGTTGGACACCTGATGTTTGAACGTGGTGGTATTGGGGAATGAACGTATGAAGATTTCTGTTCGCCCGCTCTCGTCGGATTGATAGGCAATCCACTTACCATCGGGCGAGATCGCAATCGCTTCTTCGTCGAACGGCGTCGCGATCAGCGGAACGCGCGCCGTGTCGGCGCCGAGCCGCACGCCAGTGATGTCGCGTCCACCGGTTACAGAACCATTTGCGCCAGCGCGTATCACCAGCCATGCGCCATCCGGCGAGAGGACGGCTTCCTCGCTCAACCCGGCGGACAGAAGAGAATCGGTACCGAGGCCATCGGCGCGATGCATAAACACACCCCGTCCAATGCCAGCTGATATAAACGTCAGCGCGCGTCCATCGCGCGTCCATCGCGGCCGCGCTTCAGGCCCCGGATCGTAGGACACCCGCGAGAGCGGTCCACGCGGAAGCTGTTTGACCCATATGTAGTCACCCACTTCCGTGAACAGGCCGATCGCCAGTTGCGATCCGTTCGGCGATAGCGCCCATCCGTGATCGGCGGCAAACGCGGTGACGTTGAACTTCCATGCGGTATCAACGGGAGTCGCGCGCCCACCACGGTCTACCCACACCATCTCGAACGCACCTCCGCCCTCCTCGGCACCGTCCCCTCGGGTCACCAGCGTTCCCGACCACGACAACTCGAACGGAAGCACGCGACGCGTGACGCTGCCGGCGAGCGCCACCGGTTGGCCAGCCACCGCGAACGTGCCGGGGTCGAATCGAATCGCCATCAGACGGCCGTCCTGCGCATACACGATGTGTCCAGTCTCAGCATAGCGCGCCCACGTGACTCCCCGGATTACAAGACGCGACTTCTTGTTCCGAATGTCAATGGCCCAAACATCGCATAGGGCGATGGTCGCGCATCGGCTGAACAGGACGCTGTGCGTTCCAAAGATCGGCGCGAGTACCCGTCCCTCTAAGCTGTCACTGCGCCAGACGACCGCCGATTCACCTCCACTGGACGACACCTGCGCGATCGACGGACGCGCGCCAATACGAGTGTACACGATCGTGCCATCCGCGAGCCACGCCAGCCCGGCCACACCGTTGGCACCCGCGGGCACCAGGGTGACCGGTGCGCCACCACCCACCGGCGCTTTGAAGAGCTTTGCACCGATCACAAACGCAATCCATTCGCCGTCCGGCGAAAGGGTGAAAGATTGTGCGCCGATGGTCCCGGAAATCGGTGTCGTCGACTGGCTATCCCGCCGTTTTATCCAGAGCTGCGTGCCGGCCGTGCCACCCTGCCTTGGGCCGCTGAATACAATGAAGGACCCATCGGGCGCCGGAAGCGGAACCGGAACCTCCGCGATCCCTGTCATCCCGGCGGGCACCTGTAGCTGATATCGAATGACCGGAGCCGGTGGCGCTGGGCGGAGCCATCCCCACGCGGCCGCCGCAATGGCAAACAAAGCGATGGCACCGACGCCCAAGGACGCCCGGCGATTGGCGCTCGACGCGGGAGCCGCGTGATTCGTGCCGCCCGTTACCTCATATCCCGTGTTGATCAACGCTGCCGCAAATTCGGCCGCCGTCGCGAAGCGGTCGGCCGGCAACTTGGCGAGTGCCGTCAACACTGCCCCTTCGACGTGCGGTGGGATCGTTTTGCGCACCAGCGTCGGGCGCTCCGGTTCGGCGCTCATCACCTTCGCCACAATGGCTTGCACCGTCGTACCCGTGAACGGCGCATCACCGGTGAGCATCTCGTACGTCACGGC
>JANYKA010000178.1 GCA_025358315.1 Gemmatimonadota bacterium
GTGTTCGCCTTTCTTGATCACGACGGTCCGCGGTCCGTGTTCCAGAATCCAGCGCGCCGCGTGGACGATATTCGACTTCTCCGTCAGCTGGCGCGCTTCGGCGTCATTGAGCGTAATGAGGTCGACATGCGCGAGCAGTGCAATCAAATCATCCCGCCGACTTTCAATCCAAAAATTCATCGTATCACAGGCGACGAGCTTCGGCTTGTCCACTTGCTGCAGCACGTCGAGTTGTAGCCGCGGATCGATATTGCCGAGGAAGACATATTGCGCCGACCGGAACGCGGCCGGAATTTTCGGACGAAAATGGGAGAACACGCCGAGGCGTGTCTCCAATGTTTCGCACGAGTTCAGATCGTGCCGATAGCGACCACGCCAGCGAAAAGACTCGCCGTCCGCGCGCTCGAGCCCGGCGAGGTCCACGCCTCGGTCGGCGAGCGGTTTCAATTTCTCCATCGGGAAATCACTGCCGACCACGCCAACCAGCTGCACCGGCGTCTGATGGCTGGCGCTGGCAGAGAAATAAGTGGCGGAGCCGCCGAGGACGTCATCGGCTTTGCCGAACGGCGTTTCGACCGAGTCGAGCGCTACGGAACCGACGACGAGAACGGACATTTGTGTTAGCGGTGGAAGATGAAGGGCGATGAACGGGACAAATAATGCAACGGCACAACGGACTACATGCGGTCCGGTGCGGAAATCCCCAGCAGGGCCAGACCATTCTGAAGCACGATACGTGACGCCTTGGCCAGCACCAACCGCGCCCGCATAATGTGCTCCGGCTCATTCAAGACGTGGCACTTGTGATACCAGGTGTGCACCAACCGCGCGGTCTCCAATAGATAGTTGGCGACGCGATGCGGTTCCAGCGCCTCGGCGGATCCCTGAACCAAACGCGGCCAATCCAAGAGCGCCTTGATCAGTTCCCGCTCCTCCGGCTCGGCGAGACACTCCCACTGAACTCTGTTCGCTGACACCCCTACCACGTCGATTTCGCCAACGCGGAAAATACCGGTGAGACGCGCGTGGGCCATCTGGATATAGTACACCGGATTTTCTTCCGATTGTGAACGCGCGAGATCGACATCGAATACGAGTTGCGAGTCGCCTTTGCGCATCAGAAAGAAATAACGCACCGCGTCGCGGCCGACTTCGTCAATCAAGTCGCGCACGGTCACGTAGCTGCCAGCGCGCTTCGATATTTTCACTTCCTCCCCGCCCTTCATCACCGTCACCATCTGATGCAACACGTATTCAGGATATCCCTTGGGGATTCCGATCTCGAGCGCCTGTAGCCCTGCGCGTACGCGGGTAACCGTTCCATGATGATCGGCACCCTGCACATTGATCGCCCGCTCGAATCCGCGGTCCCATTTGGTCACGTGATACGCGACGTCGGGCACAAAATAGGTGTACGTGCCATCGCTCTTGCGCATCACACGGTCTTTGTCATCACCGAAGTCGGTGGTGCGAAGCCAGAGGGCGCCGTCTTGTTCAAAAGTGTGCCCGGCGTTGTTGAGCGCGACGACAGTTTTATCTACTTTGCCATCTGTATACAGCGACGATTCGAGATAATAAGTGTCGAATGTCACGCCGAACGTCTTGAGGTCCAGATCCTGTTCGGTACGCAGCGCGTTCACCGCATGAATGCGGACCGCATCGAGATTCCCGCCCAATGCGTCGTCCGGATGTTCCGCGGCATACGACTTGGCGATCTCAACGATGTATTCACCGTGATATCCGCCCTCCGGAATTACCAGCGCCGCACCGGCGAGTTCACACAAGCGCGCCTGCACCGAGACAGCCAGCGTGTGGATTTGCACGCCGCCGTCGTTGTAGTAGAACTCCCGCGACACGTTCCATCCGGCGTGGCCGAGCAATGCCGAGATGGCATCGCCAAGCGCGGCTTGGCGGCCGTGACCGACGTGGAGCGGACCCGTAGGGTTCGCCGAAACAAACTCGACGACGACCGGCGCTTCGTGTGGCGTCGCCGTGCGACCGAATTCCGCTCCACGTTCAAGAATCGTGGCGAGCTGCGAGGCCAATGATGCTGAAGCGATCCGGAAATTGATGAATCCGGGACCCGCGACGGTCGCCTCGGCCACACCGGCATCGGCCAATCGCAACTCGGCGATGAGCGCTTGGGCGATATCCGCGGGCTTCTTCTTTAGCGGCTTCGCGAGCGTCATTGCGAGATTCGTCGCCCAGTCGCCGTGCGACGGGTCGCGTGGGCGTTCAATGACTGGTTGTACATCGTCGGGTGCGCCGAGGGCGCGCGCGGCGCGGATCAGCTCGGCGCGAAGCTGACCGTCAGCACTCATGCTGAGCCGCCCGACGGTTTTGCGGGCGCCGCTTTCACATCGGCTTTTGGAGCGGGCTTGGAATCCGCCTTCGCGTCGGGTTTTGCTGTTCCCGAAGATTCGCCACCGCCCTTGGACTCGCTTTTTGATTCCTGTTTTGAGTCACCCTTTGACTCGCCTTTCGACTCGCCTTTCGACTCGCTTGCCGACGACGAGGCCGCGCTGTCGGACTTCGACGCGGCGCCTTGGCGCTGATCCTTTTTCCCGTCCTTGCCGTAGTCGGTGATGTAGAATCCCGACCCCTTGAACAGCAATCCGCCGCCGGCGGAAATACGGCGATCCGCCGACTTACCGCAGACCGGACATGGGAGTGCGGAGGAGGCCTGGCTGATTTTCATGACGAACTTCTCGAAGTCGTGCCCATCAGGGCAGCGATATTCGTACGTGGGCATGTCCGGAACGCTGCATTTTGAGAGGGGAACTGCTTCTAAAACCTAGCGTCGCGAGCGCCCTTGAACAAGGCGAGTCGTTCCCTGATTGCAGCCAACGTTCGCTCTGGCGCTGGAACGCCGAGGCCTAGTCGCCGCGCATCCGCTGGATCGCATTCGTGATCCCCGGCGGCAGAAACATGTTGTCGCTGATCGCGGCGATTTCTTCAGCATCGCGCCAACGGTCTTCGAGTGCGCCGAGTTCGCCTTCCATGGCGGCGCGTTCGTCGGCTTCGTGAAGAGACATCTCGAGCGCCAACCTGACTTCAGGTGCGACAACGGAGAATGACCTAAAGTCGTCAGGGTGACCTGATACTCGCTGAGTTGCGATGCGACTGAGGAGCTGAGCGGGGTGTCCCGCAGTCGCAGCGATATCGACGGCATCCTGAATGCGCGCGGATGATCCGCCCGATTTGTTCACAAATGGGAGAAGCGCACTCAGCGCCGACAATGCGACATTGCCGTGGAGCGTCGTCACCGTACCCGTGACTCTATTGTGCCACGCGTTCACCGAAACACGGGGCGAGATGAGCGCCGTCATCAAACGACTCGGCAGAGCCGTCAATTGCCGCTCTGGCAAATATCGGAACCTGATGGCACCGTCAGCGTGCCCTTCCCTCAACACCGAGAGCGAGTGCAATTGATGCGTTGTGATGCCAAGGCGACGGCCACTCTCGTCCGAGACCCGTGCCACAACGTGGAGCCATCGATAAATATTGCGGGCCGATTGCGGCAGATTAATAAGCGTGGCCGCGCCGACGCCAACTGCTAATCCGCCGACGACCACGCCTGTGCCGATAACTCCCAGCGCAGCGGCGCGAGCATAATAGCGCCGCCGCCGCTTTCCAAACTGATCCCCATACCGCCACGCCGCCATCTCCGGCCGTTGTGGCTGTCCGATGCGTACCAGCTCCAGCCCCTCGCGCACTTTGCAGAGGCCGATGTGATCCGTCGACACGCGAGTCTTCGTGTCGCGAAACAATCGCTCGCACGATTCAATCGCCTCCCATCGCTCCTCAATCGGGGTGAGGTTCCACCGCTCGCACTGTCGGCAGATGGCCCACAAACGTCCGCGTGCCGCATCGAACGCTAGGCGGCGGCCGACGGGGAATTCCTCAATACTCTCATTGGCGCCGAGCGCCGAGTGACAAAAAATGCAGTTGGCGAACATGGATGTTTCGCCGCTACGCCGGCCGGTACCGCCCCCACGCGGTTTCCAGCGCATCGCTGATCTCCCCGACTGTCGCGCGCGAGCGCACCGCATCGATGATCAATGGCATCAGCTCAACACCAGCGGTGCCAATCGCTGGCGCCGCCGCGCTCAACGCGGCCAGTGATGCGTGAACGCCGTTCGCATCGCGACGGGCCTTGAGCGCAGCCACCCGGCTAACCTGCTCGCGCGCTAACTTCGAAAAATCGGGCGATGGAATTACCGGCGGCGGCTCGCTATCGGCGAATTTATTGACACCGACAATCACCGTACTTCCCCGCTCGACCGCCATCTGGTATTCGTAGGCGCTGCGGCCAATCTCATCCTGGAAAAACCCCGCCTCGATGGCGCTGGCACTTCCGCCCTGCACTTCGACGCGGGCCAACAACTCGAGCGCCAATCGTTCCACTTCGTCCGTGAGCGCTTCGACATAGTACGAACCGGCCAGCGGATCCGCAGTGCCAGTAATGCCGCTTTCGTAGGCAACAATCTGCTGCGTCCGCAGCGCAAGCGTCGCCGCCTCTGCCGTGGGCAGCGCCAGCGCCTCATCGTACCCGTTCGTGTGCAATGACTGTGTGCCGCCCAGAGTGGCAGCGAGCGTTTGCACCGCCACCCGCACCACATTGTTCAACGGTTGCTGCGCCATCAGGGTCACACCGCCGGTCTGGGTGTGAAAGCGCAACTTGCAACTCGCGTCGCTCGCTCCAAAGCGGTCGCGCATCAGCCGGGCCCAGATCCGCCGCGCGGCACGAAATTTTGCAACTTCTTCGAACAAGTCATTGTGACAGGCAAAAAAGAATGACAGCCGCGGCGCAAATGCGTCAATCATTAATCCCGCGTCAATCGCTCCTTGCACATACGCGAGTCCGTTCGCAAACGTGAACGCCAGCTCCTGCACCGCCGTCGCGCCGGCCTCGCGAATATGATACCCACTAATCGAAATCGGATTCCAGTTCGGAACTTCCGACGCGCAAAACCGAAATGTTTCGGCGATCAACGCCAGCGACGGTACCGGTGGATACACATAGGTCCCGCGGGCAATGTACTCCTTCAGAATGTCATTCTGAATGGTGCCGCTGAGGGTATTCCGCGCGATTCCACGCTCTTCAGCAACAACCACGTACATGGCCAGCAGCGTTGCGGCCGTCGCATTGATGGTCATTGATGTGGACACACTCTCGAGCGGAATTCCATCGAGTAACGTGGCCAGGTCTTCGACCGAATCGATGGCGACGCCGACGCGCCCAACTTCGCCTTGGGCGCGCGGAGAGTCGGAATCGATCCCCATCTGCGTCGGAAGATCGAACGCCACGGAGAGTCCGGTCTG
>JANYKA010000205.1 GCA_025358315.1 Gemmatimonadota bacterium
GCGAGAGAGTAACAACAATGCCGCTCCCACTACTTTTGCTCCCACTCATCTCCCACGCCTTTCTCCCACTAGTCTCGCACTCAGCACTCTTACTCCCACTCAACACTCAGTTGTATGCGAAAGCCGGGACTTGAACCCGGACGGGTGTTACCCCACAGGATCCTAAGTCCTGCGCGTCTGCCAATTCCGCCACTCTCGCCTGCGTCCAAAGATAACAAAAAAACTGCGGGGGAACGATGGCTGGGTGAGCCGGCGTTCCCCCACGGGTACTGCAATACGAACGTCGCCGAAATGTCCTGGCGATGGCGCCCCTTACTGCCCGCCTACGCGGACGTTGATGACCGATGACTGGGTGGTCTTGCCACCGGGGGCTGGCGATTCCACCTGCAGCCCGACGTAATCACCTTCCTTGAGTTTGCTAATCACCTTTTGAAAGTCCGCGACTGTCTTAATAATCGTGTGCTCCGGGAACACCGTCCCCGTGATAACCCAGCCGGGGCCACCGAGCGCGGATTGGGCCGGACCGGCACGGTCCACCGACTTGACGAACACGCCGCCGCCGCCCTGCACGCTCGATGGATACCCATTCGCTTGGAGCGTTGCCGCGGTAATCGGCTCAACCGTGATGCCAAGCTTTTTCGACGTCACCGTCGTCGCGTCACCCGTAGCATCCGGACTGCGTTCCGCCGATGCGACCTGTGCAGTGGCCGAGTCCGGCGCCTCAGTCAATTTGATCGTAAAGCTCTTCGACTGACCGTAACGCACTGCGTCGATCGTCACGCTCTCACCCGGCTGATGCATGCGGACCAGCCGCTGCAGGGTGCTCACCCGATCGATTGGCTTTCCGTCTGCCCGAATGATGATATCGCCCGGTTCCAGGCCGGCTTTTTCCGCCGCACCATTTGGCGGATTCAGCGACGCGACTTTGGCGCCGGCAATCGTCTTCAACCTGTTCACGCCAGCATCGGCGGCTGTCACCTCGTTCAGCGAAATTCCCATGATCGCCCGCCGCACCCGTCCATGGGCAATGATGTCGTCCATCACCGACTTGGCCAGGGTAATCGGAATCGCAAAACCATATCCGGTGTACGTGCCCGTCTGGCTCGCAATGGCCGCGTTGATGCCAATAACTTCGCCGCGCACATTCACCAGCGGGCCACCCGAGTTCCCGGGATTGATTGCCGCGTCGGTTTGAATGAAATCCTGAATGGCGTACTTGTCGCGTGACAAATCCCTCAACTCCTGCGACCGTCCTTTCGCACTGATAATTCCCGCCGTGACGGTGAAGTCGAGGCCGAGCGGGTTGCCAATCGCCACGGCCCACTCTCCGACGCGTGTTTTCGAATCGTCACCGAGGGCGACGGTCGGCAAGTTCGTGCCATCGATTTTCAGGACGGCGACATCGGTTTGCGGATCGCGTCCGATGACCTTCGCCTTGAACGACCGACGATCCGTGAGGTCGACCGTGACGCGGTCCATGCCTTCGACGACGTGATTGTTCGTCAGTACAATGCCGTCGCTTGAGACAATAAATCCCGACCCACCAGCGACAGTCGGGCCGCGCTGCACGCGCGGGTCGACTTGACCAAAGAACTGTTCGAATCCCGGCGGGAGATCCTGCCGCCCACGCAGTCGGGCGTCAGTGGGCCGTGGATCACGTTCTGCGGTGATCGACACGACCGCTGGCGTCACCAACTCGGCGACAGCGGCGAATCCGTTTTCGCCAGCTGGCGAGAGATTCGCGGCAAGCGTCCGACCGCCGATACGACTCTGTGCACCGGCTACCCGTGTCCAGTCCATCGAAGACGCGAACAATATTCCGCCGGCGAACGCCATCGCGGCGATCACGGCGATTCTGGGTTTGGAAAGATTGAGGCTCATAGCTCGGTTGGTTCGGTGGTTCAGTGAGTGTGACGAACTTCGTGCTGATTAGACCCGCGGCGCCACAGGAAAGTTTCCCGCGACGCCGCGTTATTTTCAAGTACGAACCGCTACTTCTTCTCCGCCTTGTCGTCCACGATCTCGTAATCGGCTTCGGCCACGTCATCTTTCTTGGCCTCGGCGGCGCCTTCTGCTGGGGCGGCCTCCCCTGCCGGATTCGCCGCTTGCGCTGCATAGACGGCCTGACCCGCAGCCTGGAATGCGGCGTTCAACTCTTCAAGCGCGCCCTTGATCTCGTTCATGTCGTCGCCGCGGTGCGCCTTGCGGGCCCGCTCCACCGCTGCATCCAGACGCGTCTTGAGTTCGGCCGGAACCTTGTCGGACCATTCCTTCGATTCCTTCTCCACCTGATAGGTCAGTGTATCGAGGCGGTTCTTGGTGTCGATCTCTTCGCGCTTCCGCTTGTCTTCGGTCGCGTTCGCTTCGGCGTCCTTCACCATCTTGTCGATCTCGGTATCGCTCAGCCCGCTCGACGCCTCGATGCGAATCTTTTGTTCCTTGTTCGTCGCCTTGTCCTTGGCGGTCACGTGCAGGATGCCGTTCGCGTCGATGTCGAAGGTGACTTCGACCTGTGGCATGCCGCGCGCGGCCGGCGGAATGCCGGTGAGCTGGAACTTGCCGATCGTCTTGTTGTAGACCGCAAGTTCGCGCTCGCCCTGCAGCACGTGGATCTCGACCGTCGTCTGGTTGTCATCCGCAGTGGAGAATGTTTCTGATTTCTTCGTGGGGATGGTCGTGTTGCGTGGAATGAGCACCGTGGTCACGCCACCCAGCGTTTCGATGCCAAGTGACAACGGCGAAACGTCGAGCAGCAAGACGTCTTTCTGCTCGCCGGTGAGCACGGCGCCCTGAATGGCCGCGCCAACGGCGACGACTTCGTCCGGGTTCACGCCCTTATTGGGATCCTTGCCGAAGAACGCTTTCACCACTTCCTGAACCTTCGGCATACGCGTCGAACCGCCGACGAGGAGCACTTCGTCCACCTCGCTTGGCTGCATGCCCGCGTCCGCGAGTGCCTTTTTCATTGGCTCAAGGGTGCGCTGCACGAGATCGTCCACGAGCTGTTCGAATTTCGCGCGCGTGAGCTGGTAGTTGAGATGCTTCGGGCCGGACTGGTCGGCGGTAATGAACGGTAAGTTGATGTCTGTCGTCATCGTGCCGGAAAGCTCGATCTTTGCTTTTTCGGCAGCTTCTTTCAGACGCTGAATGGCCATCGGGTCTTTCGAAAGATCGATCGCTTGATCTTTCTTGAACTCGACAACCAGCCAATCGATCACGCGTTGGTCGAAATCGTCGCCGCCCAAATGCGTGTCGCCGTTGGTGGACTTCACTTCGAACTGACGGGTGCCATCAACTTCGTACAGTTCGAGTACCGAGATGTCGTATGTGCCACCGCCCAAGTCGAATACGGCGACTTTTTCGTCTTTCTTCC
>JANYKA010000219.1 GCA_025358315.1 Gemmatimonadota bacterium
ATAACTTCCTCCTGCTTTACGGGCAGTAAAATGCAGGGAAACCGCATTTTCCCGTGTCACTCACTCGCTTGTCCCATGCGTGAGTCCTTCGTGCTGAAACCCCCTCACCTCCTCACCAATGCAACGACCGTCTGCTTCCAAGTCGCCCAAGCGTTCAACCGCAACTATGTTCGGCGCGTTCATCACTGTGCTCGCGTTGGCGCTACCCGTGGCCACCGTTGGTGCAGCAAGACACATCGGTCTGGCCAGCTCCAATCCGGCCAAAGATGCGCATGTTATGGGACCGCTCTCCGAACTGCGGCTCACGTTCACCGGCAAGATTGACGTTTCCAAGGCGTCGGTGGAATTGGTGGCGTCCGATAGCTCCAAAGTGCCAGTTGAGGCCCTGCGAGAAGTGGCGGACTCCAACCGTGTGGCAGTTGCGCAAATCAAAGGTGCGCTCCGCAATGGCAATTACACGGTGCAGTGGAAAGCGGTGGCGAGCGATGGCGCGGCTGGATCCGGTTCGTTCGGTTTCATGTACATGGGCGCAAAAAAGTAGACCCACACAGCGAGACCGTGATTCCGCGGATACGGCGGAATCACGGCGCGTCTTTGTTTACATTGTGTAAAAATGTATCAGGCGAGATAGATTCGTTCTCAATCGAACGTCTCCTCGCGCACCATCGCCATGCCGAATGAACAGGAAGTTGATGCGCTGCTCCGTCGGTGGCGGGATGACGCGGGTGGCACCTATCAAACGTGGTTTCTCTGGGAAGAACGAATAAAAAACTTTCGTTCGATCCGTCGTGGTCTGCAGAAAGTTGTGGAGGAAATTCAGTCCGGCGGCTTTGGTACCGCCTACCGTGGCTCTTCGCTGGAAACGGTAGTGCACTCTATTGCGGAGCAGCGTCAGATTTTTAAGGGCGCCGATCATGCCTGGCTGTGGAAACCCAAACTGCGCATCCCTGACATTTACGAGAATGCGGAGAACCAGCGCGCATTCGGCCGGTTTCTGGATTCGTGCATCTGCTGTCACAGTGCAGACCAGGTCATCGCAGAAATACGCCGGCTCGATGAACAGCGCGTGAAGGGACTCGGACCCACAGCCGCCAATCTTCTGTATTTCCTGCACCCCACGTTGGCGCCGCCGTTCAACACCGCGATTGTTGCAGGATACAACGCGCTCACCGGGGCCAATGTGAAGCTGGGCCGATGGGAAGAATATCTGGCGATGCGGCGCGGAATCCTCGCGTTGAATGAGCAACATCGCGCGTTGCTGTCCAATGATCTCGGTGCCATTGCGGGATTCCTGTTTGATGTGGGTCGGAGCAGGTATCCATTGCCGCCGCAAACGGATGATGACCAAGCCTACCAGCGATGGGAACACGACCTCGCCTGCGTTCGCGAGGAGTCGGCCGCGGAAGTGCGCGCTCGGGCAATTGCCGTGGATGGCGATCGCACCCACACGGAAATCCAGGCGTGGCTGCGCGATTTGGGAATTGCGCTGGGGTACGACGTGTGGATCGCTGCCAACGACCGCGCTCGGCCATGGCAAAATGGACGGCTCGGTGACAATTGCCTGTCATCGTTGCCACAACAGTTATCTGCGGCGCCTGGCGCCGAAGCCGTGAGATTGATCGATGTGCTCTGGCTCGACCGCCCGAGCGCGCAGAACGCAAGCACTGCCCGTGTTGCGGCTGCATTTGAGGTCGAACACACCACTTCAATTTATTCAGGTATCGTTCGGCTGCTGGACCTCGCTTTGGGGGCGCCCGAACAGGCGGTCGCAGAACTGTTTCTGGTTGCGCCCGACAATCGCGAAGCGGATATCATCGCGCAGCTTGCCCGTCCCGCATTCAGTCGCGTTCGTGATTTACGCGTACGCTACCTCGCGTACAGTGATCTCGAACGGCACCGTGAGAGCATGAGCCGCTTCGGAACGGGGCTCAAGGCAATCGAGGCCATCGCACGAAGCATGGCGCCCTGACGCTTCACTGCGCAGTATCAATGGTGTCGCTGTGTTGACGGTTCCCACGATATGCAAGTGAATGCATTCGTGCCGCCGCCGTCGGCCAGCAAATGCTGAGTAGTTTCCGAGTCTGCAGCGCGGGAGCGTCGATCGAGTATGGTAGATGACAGATACTGGCTCACGTTCCTAAGTTGCGGCAATTCGCCGCACATGGTACACACCATCACTCTGAGGAAGCGAACAATGGCTGACAAACACGCGAACATGCCCGGAATGGGCGATGCTCCGAAAAAGGTCGTTCCCGAACAACCGATCGCGAAACCACAACCACCAGTGAAGCGAACCAAGGAAGAGCCAGCAGCGCCCGCTAAGGCGGTGCACAAACATTAGAACAGATCGTAACGATTCTCGTCTCCAAGTGGCGAGTCATCGTGTGATGGTGACGAGCGCTGGTGGCGGTCACATACAGTGGCGGCGATGTCCCAAGAAATTTCCGCCTATTCAGGAGCCGCGATGAAGACCAGCGTAATTGAACTGCATGACATGCTTTCGGTATTGAGCGCCGAAGGCGTCGAAGATCTGATTGGCGAAGTGCCGGGGGTGGAAAGCGTCACGGTCAACTTCGCCGCAGGCAGCGCCACCGTTCGATATGACGAAACGCGACTGAAGGCTGCGGACATTAAGGTGGCTGCACGTTTGAAAGCCGATGAGGCGGCGCACGAACACCACGCCAAACACACGCCAGCATCTGCCAGTCCGAATCCCGACCCCTCTCCCCCTACAGCGGCAACCGACGCGGGCAACGACAAACCCGCCGCTCCTCCGGCTGACGCGAGCAAAGACAAACACACGGCGGCAGCGGCCGATGTGACGAAAGACAAGCCACCGCCTGACGCGCCCCCACCGGCACCAACATCCGCGACACCGGAGGCCGGTCCCGATACACCATCATCGTCATCGCCGCCATCGGAACATGCCGGCCATAAAGCGCCCAGTGCGCCAACAACGATGCCGGCAAACATGGCACACGAAATGGGTCATAGCGACAAGGATTTACCGGCGATGGTTCGCGATATGCGCAATCGTTTCTGGATCTGCCTGATCTTTACCGTGCCGATCTTTGTTTACGCCCCGATGGGCGGAATGTTCAAGCCACCGACACCGCCGTTTGGGCTGGAACTCAATCTGTGGTTGTTCCTCTTCGCAAGCGCTGCGATTTTGTATCCGAGCTGG
>JANYKA010000257.1 GCA_025358315.1 Gemmatimonadota bacterium
GTGATTCGTTCGAGATTTGCCGCGTCGGTGCGATAGCCCTCTTGGAGTTCATTACCCCAAAGGGGCACCGCACCTAGTCCAGTCAGGGCTCGGGAGTCTTCGGCCCTACGGGCTTCCATGACATTCACGCCGGCGGGGAATCCGCACTGACGATCCCACTCGGCTAACGGCGCGTCGGCCGGCGCGTCACCCCCGAAAACAGTCAATACATGAGCGTCGCGCGAAAATTTCAAAAGGGCTTCGCAGGAGAGCACTGCGTCATCGAGGTGCGGCGAGATGACAAGGAGCCGGCCGCCGGAGCGCAGATCTGCGAGCGTTCGAGTCATGAAGGTGGATTCGCACAGTATCGACGCTCGGTGTACGGTGAACTCGTTGTCGACAATCCACCCATTAAGGGCGACAGCAGCATCGTTACTTCACCGCGCTCGGCTCGCACACGCTTTCCCATCGACGTTTCTCGCGAGCCTACCAACGGTGCGCGCGACCAAATTTGACACCTCATCGGACCACCAACCCCAGTTGAGAGGACGCCGTCGATGGAGCACTCAACGAAGTGGCTCGCGGTGGAGAACGCAGACGTTGGCACGGCCGACGAAATCACCCTGAGCCTCACAATCACTTCGTTTCTGCGCGATGTCGGAATCACAATGATTTGAGGACGATTTCTCGCCGGTTGCCTCGCGCGGGAGGTGGTTGCTCAATGCGACATCAAATCGTGGTAACCAGGTCGTGCGGGGCCATCGGCGGAATTGTCATGAGGACGTAACAGTCGAGCGTGAGCAAATGGTGACTCGACAATTGCCGTCCGTAATCCTTCGGATTGTCAATATTTGCAAGGTCCACGAATCGGTGCTGACGGTTCCGTCGTCGCGATGGGTTGACGCCGATGGTCGAAGACCTCGTCGAATGACACGCAACGACTGCCGTTGGCCCGTTGCCGAGGCGAATTTCAAATGTTTACGTGTATTCTTCATGGAGGTCAATCGGCGCCAAGAGGATCTTGGCGTCTACCCGGAGGTATGTGAAAATGTCGATTTCGTTCCCACTCGTTGGAATTTCGCGAGCGCTTGGCAAATACGTCGCCGTATTCGCCTTGGTGGCTTCCGGACTCACCCTGGGCGTAGCCGGCATTGCGTCGGCGACTTCGAACATTTCGGAAGTTGCCGGATTCCCGGTGAACGCCGAAAACCCCGGTGGGAACACCATCAATATCAGCCCGCACGCGGTGGGCGACATCGTGATACTCAGTTCCCAGATTCACTCCCCAACGATTACCGTCACTGGCGTCGCCTCGGCGGACACGGGATCGTGGACCATGGCGAAGCGCTACATAGGTACGAACAGCACGGTGATCACCGAAGAGGTGTGGTACGCCACCGTTACGGCGACCACGGCCGCAACGCCGATTACCGTCACCTACTCCGCGTCTATCACCAGCCCCAGCCTGTCGCCTGAACTGGTGGCCGACTCCTTCACGACATCGGTGCCTTCCACGTGGAGCACCGTCGCCGGTGGCGGCACCTCCGCGACCTCTACGACGGCCATCACGTACCCGACCGTCACCAGCGGCTCGGGAAGTTCTCAGTTGTACTGGGGCTACTCGGAATCAACCACGCAGGGGGTAGCGGGTTCGTCCGCCGGTTTCACTTACGCCCCCACCCTCAACGGCAACCTCAGCCTCTTCAACCCAGCGCTTGCTCCTTCGACGGCGTACACACCGACCGCTACGCAGACTCCGGCCGGCGACACGACATCAATCGCTGAGATTTTCGCGGCTACCGCCAATCCGACAACCGTCACCTTCGATAACAACGGTGGCGCGGGAACTCTCGCCGCCGAAACCACCAACACCCCGACGGCATTGTCGCTCTTCTCCACTGGCAACATGACGAAGGCGGGCTTTCACTTCACGGGTTGGAATACGACCGCCAATGGCAGCGGCACGTCCTACGCCGATGGTGCCACCTATCCCTTCACGGCGAGCGCGACGTTGTACGCCCAGTGGGTGGTCAATGCGAACGCCACCGTCACCTTCGATAACAACGGTGGCGCGGGAACTCTCGCGGCCGAAACTGCCAACACCCCGACGGCATTGTCGCTCTTCTCCACTGGCAAC
>JANYKA010000262.1 GCA_025358315.1 Gemmatimonadota bacterium
CGAGCCCCTCGTGCCGGCCATCCAGGCCACGGAAGGTCGGCGTAGAGCCCTGAACATCAACGCGCGCACCGGCGAGCCAGTCTGATAGTGTCGCCCGCAGTGCAAACGCGTGCTGCGTATCCATGGTTGCCTGTTCAGCGGAGCGGCGATGGTCCACAAGCGTCGCAAGCGTCGCGTATCCCGCTGCAATCGCCGCGCCGCCGACCGCGAGTGCGACCGTGAGTTCGAGCAAAGTAAACCCGTTGCGCCGAGTCATTGGCCGGCCACCAGCGGCACTCTTTGAAAACGGCGCGACCGCAATTCAGTACTGCCGTCAGGCCACACGACAGCGACGTGAAGATCATACAGATCCGGCTCGCCGGCGACTTCCCGCGAATCGGCGGTCCATCTGAACGCCTCAAATGGTGCGTTAAACTTTCCGCGGGCGAGTGAGTCAGGTAGAATGGCCAAGTCGGCAACGGTGGCAATTTCCAGGCGGGCGAGCCGTGATCGGGCGAGTGTGGATGCCGTCAGTGCATCCCGCACCTTCCCCGCCCCTCGCAGATCCGCCGCGAACGCTTGTAACACGCCCACAGAAGTTATCGCTATGATCGCCAGCGCGACCACCGCTTCGAGCAGCGTGAAGCCGCCGCGGCTATGGCGCACGATTATCCGCCCCAACGGCGACCGATGTAACGATCACATCGCCAGTCCATGAATCAACGGTCACGGCCCAACGTCCGCCTGCCGATGAAACCATCAGCGTGTCGACCGTCGCACCACCGCGCGGATCAAAAATAAATCGTACGCGAGGTGAGGCCGCCGAATATTCAGTGCCTACCGGAACAGCGATTGTGAACGAAGTATCGAGCGGATTCTTGATCGCGTCCGCCCGCACCCAAACGCGCGCACTGGTGGGGTCGATCGTGACCGCAGTCGGCACGGCGGTCTCGAGCGCAGTATTGCGCGCCGTGCGGAGCAACATCGCGATTGCATCCACCGCGCGATCGGCCGCCTGGTCACGGCGCGCCGCAAATGCCGGTGCGACCGCGGCCAGGGTCAGGCCGAGTATCAGCAGTACGACGACCAATTCTATAAGAGTGAATCCTCTCACTTCGCAAACACAGCGGTGACGATTGTTCATCGGAACGATCCCGCGTTCACACCATAGATCGCCTGCAGCAGCGAAAGCGCAATCATTCCGACAATCAAGCCGAACAGCACGATCATCGCCGGTTCGGCGAGAGCAACCAGCCGCTGCAATGATCGTTCCGTGCGATCCTCAAATAGCTGCGCGGCCTTGAGCAGAAAGTTTCCGAGTTGCCCCGATTCCTCACCGACGGCAACGAGTTGCGCGAGCACCGCAGGCATCACCGGCTCGGTGGCGATGGCGCTGGAAAGCGATGCCCCATCGCGCACCGCAATGCTCACCCGCTCGGCTGCCGCGCGGGCGAGCGCGTCGTCGAGCGATACCGTCGCATCGTGCAATGCCGCGAGCAACGGCGCTCCACCTTCAAGTAAGGTGCCGGTGAGACGGGCGAACCGCGCTGCGCCGCTCTCGCGGCGCAACGTGCGGATAAGCGGCAATCCATCCAGAAATTCGGCGATCATCAACCGCCCGCTCGGCGTGCGGCGCAGATTGGCGAAGATTAACAGCGACCCACCAATCACCAGCGGAATCACATACCAGAACCGGCGGACAATGTGGCTAGCGCCGAGTACAAAGGCCGTGGAGGCCGGCAGTCGCGCGCCGCTGCGCTGCAACAACTCGGCGAAATTGGGCAGCACAACAAGCAGCAGCACGAGAATCGCCCCGCCGCCGGCCAGCGCGAGCAAAACCGGATAGAGTGCCGCGGACGTGAGCCGGCTGCGCAGATGCGCGTCGCGTTCGAGCTGGGTCGTGAGTCGCGCGAAACTTTGTCCGAGATCGCCACTGCGTTCGCCAGCACGGACGAGGCCGGTGTAGTGTGGCGGAAACAACGCCGGATACAATGCGAGCGACTCAGCTAATGCGTCTCCGCGTTCGATACGGGCACGCACATCGCTTATCGCGTCGGCGGTGATACCGGGACGCAGTCGCGCCGCGGTCTCGAGAGCGCGGGCGAGTGGGAGACCAGCGGGCAGAAGTGCGGCGAGCGTTCGCGTGATTTCCAGAACATCGGCTCGATAGCGCCATGCTGCTCCGAATGCCGGCGTGGACGGA
>JANYKA010000011.1 GCA_025358315.1 Gemmatimonadota bacterium
CGAACGGGAACAGCTTATTCCGTTCGCCCTGCAACGTTCGCCGCTGTTCCGTTGTCCCTGCAACGTTCGCGTCAGTTCTCCTCGCACTTGTACTCGCACTCCCACTGCAGTCTCAGGTGGCCCCGGATTTGCATTGGTCCACCCTATCCACCAACCACTTCCACGTAAATTTCGCTCCCGGCCTCGAGCAAACCGCCCGCCGCCTAGCCGGCTCCGCCGAGCGCGCCTACTCCTCCCTTGCACTCGAACTCCACGAGCCCCGCGGCCCAATCGACATTACACTCGGCGACAATCTCGACATCTCCAACGGCAATGCGACTGTTTTTCCGACCAATCGCATTACCATCTGGGCGCGCCCAAACGTCGACGCCACGTCGCTGAAATTTCTCGACGACTGGATTGATTTAGTTATCACCCACGAACTGACGCACATTTTCCACCTCGACCGGTCCGCGGGGTGGTGGGGTGTGGCGCAACACATTTTTGGACGCAATCCGTTTCTCTTTCCGAATCTCTACTCGCCCAACTGGATGTCCGAGGGCATCGCGGTGTATTACGAATCGCGGTTCACCGGCGCCGGTCGCATCATCGGCAGTGAGCATTCAATGGTCGTACGGGCGAAAGCACTCGACGGTACGACGCCCGCCCTCAACGCAATCTCCGGAGCGACGCCCGTATTTCCACTTGGCGAAACGATCTATGCGTACGGTTCGCTTTTGATGGACTACATGGCGCGTACTTCCAGCCCTGAAAAAATGCGTGCGTTTATCGACCAGAGCGCGGGCAACACGATTCCGTTTCTCTTGAATGACAACGCGCGGGCCAGTTTCGGAATCGGTTTCACACAGGCGTACCAGCAGTGGAGCGATTCGATCACGCGCAATGCATTCGCCGTCGCGGCGCGCTTCACGTCACCAACCGATCTCACGGCGCGCGGTTGGTACACGCAGCGACTCCGATGGCTTAACGACACAACAATCATCTACGGCAGCAACGACGGTCGCTCGGTTTCATCGCTCCGCGAGCTTCGCGTCGGCACTAACAAAAAAATGGAGCCTCGCCGCATCGAACGCCGGAACTCAATTGATATCACCGTACCGCTGAGCAATGGCGGCACGCTCTACGCGCAGCAGGAATACACCGATCCGTACACGGCTCGTAACGATCTGTACTCCCAACTGAACGGCGAGACCCGCCGCCTCACGACGGGCGCGCGGTTGATGCAGCCTGACGCGCGTTTTCACGGCGCGGCGAACAGTTGCACAACGCCGCAGTGCACTGCGCCCGGCTGGGAAAACGATCTCGACATTGTCGCCGTGCAGTTGTCGCCCGGAGCGAGCGGACTCGTCCGCGTGACGTTCACGACCTACGGCCCGGTGATCGCGCCGCTCACCGGATTCAACAGCGATACCATCTGGAGCGAGCCGCGTTGGTCGCACGGAGGCACGCGGATCGCCACGGTCCGTTGGACGCGCGGCGGCACGAGCGAGATTGTCATTCTCGATACGACCGGAGTTGTGATCGGTGCGGTCGGCCGCTCGCATGCGGTAAACTCCGCGCCGAGCTGGGCGCCGGGCGACAGCGCGATCTATTTCACTTCTGATCGCAACGGCCGCTCAGCGCTCTACCGCGTCTCCGCGAAAAGCCATCAACTCTTTCGTGTTGCCGAGGTCGCAACAGGTTTGAGTGAGAGCGAACCAAGTCCTGACGGTACGCGTCTCGCGACGTTGCACTACAAGGGCGATGGATATCACATTGCCCTGATTAAACCAGACACCAATCGCAATCCGGTTGACTCTGCGTCGGTGTATCCACCGAGTCGTCAACGGCCAACCGCAGTCAGTGATGCGCCGGTGCAGCCATACTCGGCGTTTCGTTCGTTGCTTCCCGCGTACTGGTTGCCGGCCGCGCAGATCTCCGACGAAAACCGCGAGACATACGGATTCCTCACTAGCGGCAACGATGTACTTGGCCGCCACGCGTATCAGATTCAGGCAACGCTCGAACCGCGCCGGCTCGAACCGAATATTGATTTTGGATATTCGTACGCGGGCTTCGGCAACCCGGTGTTCGCGCTGTCGGGCACTCAGGAGTGGGACCACTTCGGCGTGTTCGATTCGACGCGAAAGAATGTCGGAACGATCGCCCGTCGGCGAAATATTCTCGACCTTTCGCTGACTTTTGCGAACCCGCATGTTCGCAGTAACTCATACCTGACCATTGGCGCCGAGCATGAATGGCGCGATTTCCGCACCGATCCCGCCCCGTTGATCAATCAGATCAACAGCACGTTCAGTAAAACGTTTACCTATCCCGCGCTATTTGCAAGCGCCGGATACAGCAACGTCCGTGTGCCGATCCTGGCGATCTCATACGAAGACGGCATTCAACTTTCCGGCTCGGTTCGTCAGCGCTGGCGGTCGGATTCGCCGAGTGACACGCGAAGTACGAGCGCCGTCGGAGTGTTCAGTGCATTCAAGTCACTCGACCTGCCGGGCTTTGCCCATCACGTGATCGCCGTTCGCGCGGCGGCGGGCTGGGAAGACGACAAAGCGGTAACGCAGTTCAACGCCGGTGGCGTGAGCGGCTCGACTCTATCGGTTGTCCCCGGCGTCAATATCGGCGACGGCCGCCGGACATTTTTCGCCAGAGGATTTCCCGCTAACTCGCAGTATGGTGAACAGGCGTTGGCAGCGAGCGCCGAGTATCGCGCCCCGATATCGTTGCCCGCAGCGGGTTATAAATTGTTCCCAATTTTTCTACAGCGCATAAGCGCGACTTTCTTCGCGGACGCGGCAACAGCCTGGTGCCCAACCGGAAGCCCAACCTCGGCGGTCTGTTCAACCCCCGGCGGGACCGCCAAGGATTGGATGTCCAGCGCCGGCGCCGAATTGAACCTCGATGCCGCATTGCAGTACGACTATCCGTTCCGTTTTAGACTGGGTGCCGCCACCCCAATAGCCGGAAGAAAATATTTCGGCAAAACCGCAGTAGCCGCGTATTTAACTGTAGGCCTTTCATTTTAACACTGGCCGCCGTCCGCTCAGTAGGAAACGCGCTGCTGCACGCTGCAACCTGCACGCCCCGTAATCCCCCAAAACCCCCAAATGACAATCTCGCCTTCAGCCTTTATCCATGAAACCGCCGTAGTACTCGGAAATGTCGTTCTAGGCAATCGCGCCAGCGTCTGGCCCACCGCCGTAATCCGCGCCGACACCGACCAAATAAAAATCGACGACGACTCCAACGTCCAGGACGGCGCCATCCTCCACACCGACTTCGGAATTCCCTGCACGATTGGCAAGCGGGTAACCATCGGCCATCGCGCCGTCGTCCACGGCGCCGAAGTCCAGGACGATTGCCTTATTGGCATCGGCGCGATTGTCCTGAACAATGCAGTAATCGGCCGAGGAAGTATTGTTGGCGCCGGCGCTGTTGTGACCGAAGGCACGATCATCCCGCCGGGCAGTCTCGTACTTGGCGCCCCTGCCAAGGTTGTGAAGCAACTTTCGGACGCCCACCGTGACCGTCTGGCCCGCGGCCACGTTGCGTATATCGATCTTCTGCAGCGTCATCACGCCGGCGAGTTTGAGCGACATACGACCTCCCACGTCTGACCGAATCGCAACACCCGGTAACAAACGAAGCTCTCCGGTGGTATTCATTAACATCATCCCGGCCCTGCATCAGGAGCACGTTTCAATGTTGCGTAGCGCCGATTTTAAAAGATTGTCGTTTTGTGCGGCCGCAGTATGGGGTGTCGTACTCCTCGCTGCCTGCACCCAGGATTCCGTTGACGCCTGCGCTACTTATGCGGCGCCCGGAATCTCCGTCAACGTCGTCGATACGGCGGGCAACTCCGGAAACGTGCTCAATGTGAAGATCGTGGTTCGCGATGGCATTTGGGGCGACTCAATCGATTCCCGTACACGCAACGTCACGAGTTTTTCGACGGCCTACGAGCGCCCTGGCACGTATGCGGTCACTGTCACCGGTACCGCGGTTAAAACTTTTGCGGTCACCGGCGTCGTCGTACAGAAGAGCGGCTGCCACGTTCGCCCTCGAGAGATCATCGCGACAATGATTCCGCAATAGCGTGACGCGCTCCCGCGCCAGTATCGAAGCCCCGTGAGTCAGCTGCTCTCGCGCCTTTCCAACGGCCGGCTCTGGCGGTACTTCGGGCTGTTGATTCTGGTCGTGGCGCTCTCCGACATTTCGATCGACCTGTTGCTCGCGTTTGTCCCGTTTCTCACTCCGCTGACCTACAGTATTGCCTCGATCCTGCTCGACGTGGTGTTGAGCACGGCGTTAATGTGGTTTTGGGTCGCGATCCCGATGTGGCGCGAGACTGTAATAGAAAACCGTCGTGCCGAATCACGCTTCGACGCGTTACTTCAGGGATCAGTTGATGCGATCGTCGGCACCGACGCCGAGCGCCGCATCGTCCTGTTCAATCGCGGCGCCGAGCGGATGTACGGGTACGAGGCCCGCGAAGTGTTTGGCAAGAGTCTCGAAATGCTGATTCCGCCGGACAAATACAGCTCCGCAATGTATCAACACGATTGGTTAGAAGGCGCGACGACCAGCGCCTACGCTGTTCCGAGCGCTGACCACCCTGTGGCCGTTCGAAAGAACGGCGAGGTTTTTCCAATTGAAATCTCGCTCTCAAAATCGGGCCCGGGTCAGGATCTGTTTGTCATCGCCGTGATCCGTGATGCGACAGAGCGCGACCGCGTCGAAGCCGAGTTGCGGCGGGCCCGCGATCTCGCCGAGTCGGGTGCGCGGGCGAAGAGCGAGTTTCTGGCGAATATGAGTCACGAGATTCGCACGCCGATGAATGCCGTGGTGGGGTTGACCGGCCTGCTGTTGGATACCGAACTCACCGCCGAGCAACGGGAGTTCGTCGAGATTGCGCGGGCGAGCAGCGACTCGTTGCTGGTGATCATCAATCAGATTCTAGACTATTCCAAGATTGAGGCTGGTAAGCTCGAGCTCGAAAACGTGGCGTTGGATGTGCGACAGTGCGTGGAGTCGTCACTGGATATTGTCGCGGCGATCGCGGCAAAGAAGGGGATCGATCTGATCTACTACATTAGCGACGCCGTGCCGCACATTGTCATTGGTGATGACACGCGGTTGCGACAGATTATCGTGAATCTGCTCTCGAATGCGATAAAGTTTACCGCGGTCGGCGAAGTGGTGTTGCAAGTCGAGGGCGAACGGCTCGGACCGAGGTCCGGTTTGGACGAGTTCGAACTTCGCGTCAGTGTACGCGACACCGGTATCGGTATTCCCGCCGAGAAAATCGACCGACTGTTCCGGTCATTCTCGCAAGTCGATTCGAGCACGACGCGTCACTATGGTGGCACCGGTCTGGGGCTCGCGATTAGCAGGCGCCTGGTGGATTTGATGGGTGGCGAGCTACTGGTTGAGAGTGTCGAAGGCAAAGGCTCGACATTCAAGTTTGCGATTCACGTGACCACGGGCACGACGGAACCGCGTCACCGTCGGGCACCATCGCTTGATGTATTGCGCGGCCGACAGATACTCGTGGTAGACGACAACGCTACCAACCGCGACATCCTAAAACGTCAGGTCGAGCGTGCAACGGCCATTGTCACGTTAGCCGGGTCAGGAAAAGAAGCGCTTGGTCTCTTGGCATTCGGCACGCGCTTTGATTTGATGATTCTCGACTACCACATGCCGGCGATGGATGGTCGCGAACTCGCGCTGCGCATCCGCAAACAATTCGGCGTAGCCACGCCACCGCTGGTGATGTTGAGTTCACTCGGCGATCGCGGCACCGACATTGCTGACGCCGGCTTTGCGGCGGTGCTCTCGAAGCCCGTGCGTCCTGCGGAGCTGTTGATCGCGTTAGAGCGGGCATTGGGCGGTACGAAACAGAAAGCGGCGCTCGGTGGGTTGGTGAAAGTTCTCGACACGGAGCTGGCGGTGAAGTATCCGCTGCGAGTGTTGATCGCCGAGGACAATCCGGTGAATCAGTTGGTAGCGAGCCGCATTTTGCAGCGACTCGGATACAGGCCGGATGTTGTCGCCGACGGCGTCGAAGCGCTCAAGGCCGTGGACATGATGCCGTATGATGTGATTTTGATGGATGTGCAGATGCCGGAGTTGGATGGTCTCGAGGCGACGCGTCTTATTCGCGAGCTCCCGCCGCACTCGGGTAATCGTCCGTGGATCGTAGCGATGACGGCCGGCGCGATGGAGTCGGAGCGTCAGGCGACGATTGATGCGGGGATGGATGATTTTGTCAGTAAGCCCGTGCGGGTCGAGGATTTGCAGGACGCGATGATTCGCGCAGCCTTAGCGCGGGCTTCGCCGGTTTAATTTCTGCCAGCTTGTGGCATTTCGCGCAGAGCCCGGGTACTACAGAATATGAAGCGCGCTCTGCTCGTCACCACCGCACTCGGGCTCGTCGCCTGCGCAGTGCCCAGCGACCCGAGTATTGCCTGCACGACACAGTTAGTGCCCGGCGTGTCAGTGACGATCACCGATTCTGTGACTGGCACAGTCGGTGGAATAGCCAACGCTTGGGCCACAGCGCGTGAAGGGACATACTCCGACAGCGCCGTCGCAGTGATGCTCCCCACCCAGCTCATTGTGAATCTGGCAGGCGAGCGTGCAGGCACCTACGTAGTCAGCGTGGGGGCAACGGGCTACAAGACGCAATCGACTTCAGGTGTAACCGTAGTAAGGCCCAGCGTCTGCCACGTAAAAACCGTGTTGATCAACGCCAGGTTAGTCCGCGCGCCTTAGTGGTGCGCTGCCCGCCGCCCGCCCCGTAGGCAACGCTCGCTGCCCGCCGTCCGCCCCGTAATCAATCTCGACCTATCAGCAACCCGCGTTGTTGCTTTTAAGCAGTTCGATTTGTCGTAACTACACAACGTGTAAGTAAGCAAGGACTAGCGAACCCCACCCGAAGCCAGTACCCTTCGCCTCCCACTCGTGACTCCAAATACAATTCAAAATTCAGGCACATTTCCAACTCTGTAACTGTGTGCAGTAATGCCAGTTAGCAAAGAATCCCCAATGGCGCACCACTGTCCCAATGCTGGCGCTCCAGCCAACACTCTTGTCTCAGTTCGAAGCCTATTGTTCATCCACAATAAATGAAACGATCTGTGACTTTACATTTTCAAGTGGTTGCAGCATAAGCACTTACGGCGCGCTGGCGCGCTATCACGATCACCCCTAGCTTGCACCCCCTAACATATAAACGCTGTCCGCCGTCCGCCCTGCAGGAATGAACAAACGCTGTCCGCCGTCCGCACCGTACGAAAAGAGAATCCCAGGGAGAAGTTAGATG
>JANYKA010000061.1 GCA_025358315.1 Gemmatimonadota bacterium
GATCGTTGTGCGGTGGTGCCTGGACGGTCCCTTCATCCGTATTGTCCCGATGGAAGGAAAAAACACGGGCTTCTTTGTGATCAATCCAAACGGCGACGTGTTTGGTCATGAATGCGCGGCGGGCGTCGCCAGCTTCGCCAGAATCTTGGTCCACGTTGCCGGCTGCACAGCCTTTTGTGGGAGCACATTCTCCATTAGCGTTGCGGATCCGTCGGCACGGAGGACGCCTTTGCCGAGCGCCTCCAAGTCGAGGTATTCGTCTCCCTTCGACAGGTGCGCAACCGCCTCGGCAGAGCTCACGCTTGCCATTTCATTATCGGACAGCAATTTCAAAACATCGTCTCGCATCGCGAGCGCGGTCGTTTTGTCAGTTTTCATGGTTCACTCCGGTTATACGAACGTTACGGCACCGCCCACGACGTTCCTATCGCTCATAGGAAGTACTCTCGTCAGTAGTCAGGAACATCCTGCTGAATACTGATGCTATTTCCAGATCCTGAAGTTGAACCGGAGCTCCTTGCGCTGCAGTAGCGCGAACCAATCAACAAAAAGAAAACCGCCGATGATCACCACGCCGAGCACCATGAGTGAGATTCCCTTCAGTGAGAACATGTTGTCCACCACTCCACCAAGGCTCCCCACCGCATAGCTCCCGGCGAAGATCATCGCGGCGTCGCTGATGAACTTACCGACAAAGAAAGGCGGAATCGTGCGCACCGCCTTCACTTTCGCCATGCCGGCGGCTGTGAAGAGCGCCGTGCTTGAGAGCGGCGTCAGCGTATAGAGAAAAACGAAGAGCCAGGTCGGCCACAGTCTCTGGCCGAGTTTCCCGCCGAGCCACTGCAACTCTTCGTGCTTCTGGCGCTTGATCATCTTGTCCGAGATCTTCACCACGTACAGGCTGAAGATGTAGCGGCCGAGCGCCGATCCGGGGACGCCGACAAGGATCACGATCCACGGATCGAGGTCGAACTTCACCAGCAACCACAGCATCACCGACCAAGCGGGCGGTGACACGATGGGTACAAGGTCAACGGCGAGCGCGGCGAGGAAAACTGCGAGATAAATCATGGGTTCGGTAACACATCGGCAAAGAGATTCTGATCGATGATTTTGCCGCCCCTATTGGCGCGCCTCAGGTTGCCTGCTCGAACGCGACTTCAGCGAGCAGGCCCTTCAGATCGCGGTGAACGACCGCAACGGCCAGCGTCTTATTATCGCGCCGATAGCTGATCGCGCAGTCCTGAGTGACTGCGTCCAGTGGCCCGTCGATTTCGGCATTGTCCCAGTGCTCAGCATGACCGACATAGGCGAGGCTGAAATCGTATTGCTCGGTCCAGAAAAATGGGACGGCGTCAAACCGCTCCCGCCTTCCAAGGATATTGCGCGCTGCGGTCTGCCCTTGACGCTCGGCCACCACCCAGTGCTCGACGCGGATGCGCTCGCCCGTGAACCGGTCGGGCCAACGCGCAATGTCACCGGCCGCGAAGATGCCCGGAATGCTCGTCTCGAGGTACTCGTCCACCGTGACGCCGCGATCGATAGCCAGCCCCGCCTGTTCCGCGAGCGCGAGAGCCGGGCGAACGCCAATGCCGATGACGACAAGGTCGGCCGGCAAGCGTTCGCCATTTCGCAACGTAACATGTCGATCGTCGATCGACGTCGCGACGGTGTCGAGATGGAACGTCACACCGTGTCGTTCGTGGAGGGTTCGGATGAAGGTTCCGACATCCTTGCCGAGGACCTTCAGCATCGGTACGCTATCCGGCGCGACCACATCCACGGCGATATTTCGCGCGCGAAGCGACGCGGCCACCTCGAGCCCAATGAAGCTCGCACCAATCACCACGGCCCGCTTCGACTCCAGCGCTTGAGCGACGAGCGCGTGGCCGTCGGCAGAGGTGCGCAGATAATGGACGTGTGGAAGATTCGCGCCGGGCACCTCGAGCCGGACCGGCTCGGCGCCGGTGGCAAGGAGCAGTGCGTCGTACGGGTGGCTTGAGCCGTCCACAAGTTGCACCTGTCGACTAGCCGTGTTGATCGCAGCAACACGAGCGTCCAGTTTCACGTCGATGCGGTGCTCTTCATAGAAGTCCGCCGATCGGAGCGGGACGGACTCCGCCGGCGCAGCGCCCGACAGGTAGCTCTTGGAAAGAGTGGGACGATCGCAAGGCAAGGACGAATCGGCGCTCAACATCGTGATGCGGCCGGAATAGCCAAGGTGCCGGAGCATTTCTGCTGCGGCATTGCCGGCAGCGCCACCGCCTACAATCACGACTGACTCCGGCATCCTGGCCGGTGCCCGGAGTGATGGCGGTCCAGCGACCTTAAACTTCTTGCCAACATATGCGGTACCGTCCCGCTGCTCGACATGCCAGCAGGAAATGGGATCAAGCCCCGGCGCACGGAGCGCCTCGCCGGTACGGAGACTGAAACAGGCGTGATGCCAGGGACAGCGCACTGTATCATCGACCAGCAATCCGTCGGCGAGCGGAGCGCCATAGTGCGTGCAAGTAGCGCCGACCGCGAACAATTCGTCTCCGCGGCGCGCGAGCAGCACCGGCTCACCGTGCGCATGCCCGAGCACCATTGCGCCGTCGACGATTGTCGAAAGAGCGGTGCCTTTGGTCAGGTCAGGCCCGCTGAGTGTGTCGGTCATTCGATCTCCTTAGAATTAATCAGGCGGATGGCGACGGCAGCCAGTTCTCTTCGGAATCGGGACGCCCCAAACTATCCGCTGCCAAATGCCAGCCGCGAACGCC
>JANYKA010000063.1 GCA_025358315.1 Gemmatimonadota bacterium
TGACGCCGCGAACCGAAGCGAGACACTCGGGGCCGGCCGCGCGCACCGAAGTAACGCTTACAACTCCCGAGCAATCCGTGCGCAACACAAAAGCGCTTCGATCATAGACCCAGGATCCGCGATGCCTTTCCCCGCAATGTCCATCGCCGTGCCGTGGTCCGGACTGGTCCGCGGAAAGGGTAACCCAAGCGTGACATTCACCGCGTGCCCGAAACTCGCCACCTTGATCGCCGTCATCCCAACATCGTGATACGGCGCAATCACCGCGTCGAACTCGCCGCGCATGGCCCTGACAAAAACCGTGTCCGCCGGAAATGGACCGACGATTCCGGCGGCGCGTGCCGCAGGCCGAAGCACGCGGTCGTCTTCGTCGCCAAACCGTCCGCCGTCACCGGCGTGCGGATTGAGTGCACACAGTGCCAACCGGGGTTCCGCAATGCCAAACCAGGCACGAAGCCCATCGCGGGTAATATGAGCAGCAGTGATGATCGCGTCGGCCGTCACTGCACTCGGCACGTCGCGCAACGCGATATGCGTCGTCGCCAGCACCACGCGCAGTTTGTCTGAGGCGAGCATCATCGCCGTGGTCGCACCAGTGAGAGCAGCAAGCATCTCGGTGTGCCCGGGGAAATCATAACCACCGGCACGCAATGCATGTTTGTCGATCGGTGCGGTCACGATTCCCTGCACCGCGCCGTCGCGTGCCAATTGCACCGCGCGCTCAATCGCCATACCCGACAGCCGGCCGGCTTCGCTTTCCGGCGAGTCCACGTGCCATTCGCCAATCACTTCGTCCGCGTGCTGTTCAACGCCGGACGGTCCAACAACTACCACATCGCACTCCGATCGCACACGCTCGCTGGCGAGCGCCTTCCGCACGATCTCGGGGCCGATGCCGCGCGGATCACCGAGCGTCACGGCGAGCCGCACGCGCATCACGGCATTCGCACGGAGACGTACTGTTCCTTCTTGAGCTGATCGAGCATCCGGCGCACCTGTTTGGTCTGCGCGAGCGACGACCTGATCAGCTCCCGCATGTCGTTCACCGTGTAGTCGCCACCATCGACACGCGCCGTCACCTGAAATACCACAATCTTTGGCTTGCCGGATTCCGGATTCGGAATATCAAAAGGCTTTGTGAACTCGCCGGTCTTCAATCCTTCAACCGCTTTCTGATATTCTGCCGGCAACTTCTCCAGCGGATACGCGTCCGGGAAACTTCGGATTTCAGCCGGATCGTGATACCGCGCCACCAGCGTGTCATACGACGTGCCGGCTTTCCAAAGCATGAGCACGGTGTCGGCCCGTAACCGCGCGAGCTTCAGGTCGTTCGAATCGAGCGCCGGCCTGATCAGAATGTGACGCGCCTTCACTTCGGCGGGTTGTACCCGATCCACTTTGATGATGTGAAAACCATACGAGGTCTGCACAATCCCGCTCACAATCCCCGGCGGGAGCCGGAACATCTCGGCGTCAAATTCGGGCAACATAGCCCCGCGGCGATTCCAGCCAAGATCTCCGCCGAGTTCTTTCGATCCGAGATCCATCGACTCGCGCTTGGCGATTTGTGCGAAGTCGGCGCCCTTTTTGATGGCTTCCTCGCGGACCGCAAGAATCTTGTCCAACGCCGTCTTAAGTTCGACGGCGTTCGGCATCGGCGGCACCACAATCTGGCGGAACGAAATCGTCGTCGGACGTTTCCTGGTGTCCTTGATCTTGCGGAATTCCGTGGTGATTTCTTCGTCGGTTACGCTGGCCGGTGCGGATAACTTTCCGTGGGCGCGCAGCGAATCCGTGGCCTTTTGCTGCAACTGCTCGCGCTTGGCCTGCTCATTGAAAAAGCGGCGCAACTCGATGTCGTTTCCAAATCCGTCGCGCTTGAGCGCATCACGGTATTCCGTTTCCGTCTTGAACTGCCCACGGACCTTCTTCATCTGTTCGTCAACCTGACGCGACACGTCAGCGTCACCGACTTCGATTTTGTACTGCTTGGCAACCGCGATCAACAGTTCTTCGTCAATCAGCTTCCCCAACTGGTCCCGGGCCTGCGCCATCTGACCCGCCGAATCCGTCGCCAACTCCAGACCATTGGCCCGCTGGGCATTGATCACGTCGAGCACTTCGCTCCACAAAATCGGGTGGTTGCCGACGATTGCCACGATCCGGTCGATTGGCATTGGCGTCAATGCCGAAGCCGCCGCGGGCGCTGGACGAGCCGCCGGCGGCGTGACCTGTGCCGCGAGCGTTCCCGCGACACAGCAAGAGATCAAAGCCAATGAGAGAGTGCGACGCATTTGAACTATCCTACGGCTTTTTTGCCGCTGGCTTGGACGGATCAGCTTTGGGTGAACCCTTGGCATCCGGTTTCGGGGCTGGTGAGGCAGTGGCGGTTGCCGGGTCACCCGGCAACGGCACGACGGACGCGGGCTGGGTCGCCTTCTTCACGGAATCTGCTTTCGCCACAAGTTTATCGGCCTCGGCGACGGCGCGATCAATGCCGGCACTCACAACGCGCGCTTCAAAATGCTTGCGCAGGGCAATCGCCACGGGCTCGGCAATGTCAATAAACTGCGCCTGATTCTTGAGCAACGCATCCATATAAGCTTCGACGCGGCTCGCGGCGAGCTTCTCGCGCTCCGACTGTGTCTTGGCGCTGTCCGCCAGATTCGCCGGCGAGAGTCTGAGGCCGGTCATCGACGCCATCACGGCACTATGGAAGGCGTTGCGAATACCAGCGATTTCCGCCGAATCGACAACGATCTTGGCGCTATCGGCAGCGCGGATAATCAGTTCGTTGCGCACAACGTTGTGGACGAACACCGGAATGACGGAATCGGGCGCTGATGCGATCTGCCGACGAATGTCCGCCCGTGGCGGGAACGCGGCAATCCATTGGGCCAGTTGACCGGCGGTAAAATCACCGCTCCGGGCCGTCGCGACCACGGTGCGATCGTTGCGGTAACTGTCGACGTCTTCGGCAACCGACTTTACCAACTTTGCGATGCCCGGCTTCACTTCCAGCTTGGCACCCTTTTCCATCGCGCCGAAATAGGTGCTTTCTGCCGCCTGATTCTTGCTCTTCCCAAATGTAGCCGAGACCTTGGCCTTCGCCTCAGTCCACGTCTCGCGTTTGATGATGTGATAGCCGTACTCCGACTCAATCACGCCGGACACTTCACCCGGTTTCAGCGCGAGCACGCCCTGCTCAAAGACCGGCACCATCGCGCCCTTGGGAAACACACCCAAGTCGCCGCCCTGTGCGGCCGATCCATCCTTGCTGTATTTCTTGGCCATCGCTTCGAAGTTCGCGACCGTGACCTGCTTCAGGACGCGTTGCGCCTCGCGCTTCGCCGAATCGCGCTGTGCAGGCTTGTCCGTTTTCGCGTTCGACATAAACAGGATGTGGCGAGCGGCCAGCAGCTCACCATCGTTGTATCGCTTTTCATACGTGCTGGAATCGGCTGCCGGGAACGTCTTGGCCACTGCCTCCATGAACTTCGCGGATTTGATCTGTCCGATCTGCGCCCACATCGCTGCATCAGCAAGCTTCGGGTCGCCGAGGGTGTCTCCTTTGGCGCCGGCTTGCCCAAGCAACTGGTAATTGACCCAGAGGTTGGCAATCGCCATCGCAATGTCCTTGCGCGGCTTGACCCCTGAACTGGCAATCAGTTGGGCGAGCCGGGTGCTCGACAGCTCCTGGGAGCCGGCGCGCGCGGCGATGTCAACATGAGCAGTCAGCGCATCTTTCAGGCCGGCACAAGCCGTGAGGCTGACCGAAGCAAGGAACGCGGCGGCGACGAATCGATTACGAAGCATGGGAAGGTTTGGAGACGGGAAAGGGGGAGCTGCAGTTATTGTTACCGCGGTTCGGACACAATTGTTCGAAGCGCCCGCACCAAGCCTGCCAGCAGCGGGGATCCGCCGAGTCGCGTCAGTTTCAGCGATAACGGCTGTACGCGTCGCACATCAACCTGAAACTGAACATCCCGAAAGGCGGCCGATAACGGCTTCATTCGGGGCAATGCGTCGTCTCGAAAGGTAATACGGGCCTCCTCTCCACGCACGAGGATTCCCTCGACGCCCAGCAGGCCACCCACGCAGCGCAGGGTTGAGACATCAAAGAAGGTCTCTGCGGCCGCCGGAAGCGGTCCAAACCGGTCTCGCACTTCGGCCCGCACGTCAGCGATCCCGTCGGGGTCGGTGATTACGGATAACCGCCGGTAGACGTCCAATTTTGCGTCCTGTCCCGGCATATAGTCGTCGGGGAGGAATGCGGGAACGTCAACAACGACGTCGGCAGGTGGCGGAGGCGGCGCGTTGTCGCCACGCATCACCCGCTTCACTGTTTCGTCGAGCATTCGCAGGTACAAATCGAAGCCCACGGCCTGCACAAAGCCGGACTGTTCGGGCCCGAGCAAATTCCCGGCACCGCGCAGTTCCATGTCTTTGAGTGCCACCCGGTAACCGGCGCCGAGTTCGGTGTGATGTTCGAGCACCTTGAGTCGGCGTTCCGCATCGTCGTCCACGGTGTCCGGCACCATCAGGTAACAGTAGGCCCGACGGTGCGAGCGCCCAACGCGGCCACGTAGCTGATACAGCTGCGCCAGGCCCAGATGGTCGGCCCGATTCACAAACATCGTGTTGGCGTTTGGCACATCGAGCCCGCTCTCGACGATGAGCGTGGAGACGAGCACATCGACTTCGCCGCTGACGAACCGCGCCATCACTGCCTCGAGCTGGCGCTCTTTCATTTGTCCGTGGCCGACGGCAACGCGGGCCCGCGGCACGAGGCGCTGAATGTGATCGGCGATCGCCTGAATGGTCTCAATGCGGTTGTGCACGAAGAACACCTGCCCGCCACGGTCGAGTTCGCGGGCAATCCCCTCTTCGATGAGTCCGTCGTCCCATGGCTCGACAAAGGTGAGCACCGGCGATCGGTCGCGCGGGGGTGTTTGCATCAGCGTCATGTCGCGCAGACCAGCCAGCGAGAGATGCAGCGTACGCGGAATCGGCGTGGCGGTCAGTGTGAGCACGTCGGTCTCGAGCTTGAGCTGTTTGAGCCGCTCTTTGTGCTTCACGCCAAACCGGTGCTCTTCGTCGACGATGATCAGTCCGAGATGGCCGAATTCGACGTCTTTCGACAGCAGCCGGTGCGTACCGATGACGATGTCGACTTTCTTTTCTTTGAGCGCCTTCAATGTTTCCTTCTGCGCAGCCGGCCCTTGAAAGCGGCTCATCACCTCGACGCGAACCGGAAAATCAGCGAAGCGTTCTCCAAACGTGCGGGCGTGCTGCTCGGCCAGCACCGTCGTCGGCACGAGGACAGCAACTTGCCGGCCGCTCTGCACCGCTTTGAATGCCGCCCGCACGGCGATTTCTGTTTTCCCATATCCGACATCGCCGACGAGCAGGCGATCCATCGGTCGCGGGCTCTCGAGGTCGCGCTTGACGTCCTCGGTGGCCTTGCGCTGATCCGGTGTGTCTTCGAAAAGAAAACTCGATTCCAGCTGACGCTGCCATGCGGTATCCGGCAGATGCGGCGGGCGCGAGGCGACTTTCCGACGCGCATACAGATCGAGCAACTCGACGGTCATTTCCTGAATCGCGCCGCGGGTTTTATCGCGTTGCGCCTTCCATCGGCCACCACCGAGCTTATGCAGCCGTGGCGGCGGCGCATCTTCGTTCACGTCACCAGTGGCGCGGAATCGTTCAACTTGATCGATGCGATAGAGCGGCACGTTGAGCCGGTCGCCGCCTTCGTATTCAATGATCACCACTTCGATCGTGGTCTCGCCGGCGAAAATCGTGCTCATGCCGCGATAAATACCGACACCGTGTTCCAGATGGACGACGAAATCACCGGGGGTGAGCGCGCCGACGTTGTCGAGCGCGACCCCGGTGACATACCGGCGCGCCCGGCGGATGCGGCGTTCACGACGAAAAATCTCATGGTCGGTGAGCACGCGCAGCCCTTCGAACTCGGCGTTCGCCGGAATAACAAAACCGCCGCCCAGTACGCCAATCGCTAATGCCGCGGGCGAGGGTTCGTGTCGCCCGGCCGCCAGCAGTTCATCGAGGCGTTCCGCTTGCCCGCTGTTATCGCAGAGAATGATCGTCGGCATGCCGCCGCGCACGAGCGCCGCGAGCTTGTTGATGTCGCGGTCGATCGACTCCGGCCGGCGAAGCGGAAATACAATCGCTGCTGGATCTTCGGTTTTTTCGTGCAGTTCGAGCGTCGGAAATTTTTGCAGCGCGTGGAGTGCGCTGTCGGGCGCATCGTACAGTTCATCGCGGCTCGCCACGTCTTCGCCACGGCGTCGCGCCAGATCGAGATGATGGGCGGCCTCGTCCCACGTGCGCCGCATTTCCGGCTCGAGATGCACGGCCCGCGGAATCACCACCAGCGTCGCGGGTGGCCAGAGCGCCGGGAGCGAGACCCGCTCGTATCGTTCATCGGCCGTGGTACCGCCCGTGACATCCACCGGCAACACGAGCGCGACCTCCGCCATTTTCGTCGTCCGCTGGGTGACGAGATCAAAGTGGCGCAACTCGACAATCTCGTCGCCCCAGAATTCCACGCGCACCGGCTCAGTCATGCCGAAACTGTACACATCGACAATTCCGCCCCGTACGGCGAACTGGGCGACGTCCTCGACCATCTCCACTTTTTCGAATCCGACGGACTGCAAGTGTTCCATGAGGGCGTCGAGACGCCACGTGTCACCGCGCTTCAACTCAAGCCGTGCATCGGCGAGCGCCTGCGGCAATCGCGTCCGCTCGAGCACGGCGCGCGCCGTGGTGAGCAGCAGACGCACCTCGCCGCGCGTCATGCGTTCGAGCGTTTCCACCCGCTCACCGGCCACTTCTGCATGCGGCTCCACTTCGCCGAATCCTTCACGCGGTGGATACAACGCCACTGCGCCTTCACCCATCACCGACTGGAGGTCGGCGAGCAACCGTTCGGCCTCCGGCAGTTGATCGGCAATAATCGCGATCATCCGGTTCGGCTGCTGCTCCGCGAGTGCCGCCATCAGCACGGCGTCGGACGAGCCGACGAGGCCACTGGCCCGCTGAATACCCCGCGTCGCCGGGAGCGAGTTCAGGAGCTGACTAAAGGCCGGGAGCGCGGACAGGCGCTCAACGAGCGAAGGGAGCGGCATCGTCAGGTCGCCTTGGGACGTGTGGCGCGTGTGGCGATTGCTTCAGCAATCAAGAGCAGGACGCCGAGCGCAAGAAAAAATCCGTCGAGTGTGCGACGGCCGGAGACATCGAACGCGGTTGCCGTCCAGCGCGCAGCGTTATCGGTCACCGACAATTCGCCTCCGGCGAAACGCGTGCGCAGTTCGGCTACTGATAGTCGAGCCAATTCACTCTCGGCAACTTCGGGATTGATCACCAACGCGCCAGCCCGCGACGCACCGCGCAGCCAGAAATACACGCCGGTGCGTGACGGAGCTTCAACGCGCGGTGCGGTGACGGGATGTCGCACACCGTCGGGACCCTCCAGTTCGCGGGCCCAACTTGGCCGAGCGACCATCATACCGGGCCCCGCTTCGGTGACGGCGCCTGCCTCGCCCGACAGACGATCGGCGATGAGGCTGCCGAGCCAGGGCACCCAACTCGCCCGCACTGGTAAGTCAGTCGCATCGGCAACAAGTGGTGAGGCAACCAAAACGTAGCCGTCACCGGCCACTGCCCATGCGTCGCCGCCGACGCGGGCAATCGTATCGATCGCGCCGCCTTCCGGAATTGCAACGGTGGGACGCGATTCAAGGACATACCATTGTGTGGCCGTAACATTTGTTAGCCCAATGCCGCGCACCAATGCGGGCCCGGTGCGAGCCGCACCGAAGCGCCACGGAATTCCCGCGCGTTCGAGCATTCGATTTGCCGCCGCCAATTGCACGGAATTCGTCGGCGCGAAGATCACGCCAGGAATGCGCGCCGACTCGGCGCCGGCGATTGTAATGCTGACGCCCTTGGCCACGCGCCCCTGCTGCGTGAGCGCATCTACTGCTGTTCGCGCGAACGGGCCCGCCGACGGATCTGCCATCACACTCGGCGCTGGCCCGACATGTACGGCGAAAAATCGTACATCGTCGCCCCGCATTTCATCGGGCTCGAGTTCGACGGCGCCGGCGATCCAGCCGCGCTCTGCGGGTTCGAGCCGCACCAAAATGTCGTTGCCGGGCGATGCGGTGCCCCTCGCTGCCGCGCGCCCACCGAGCATGACGCGGTAGGTGACCGAATCGGTGGCGGTCGTGGCGGCGCGAACCGCACCTCTCGGTGTCCAGTGCGGCGGTTCAGCTGCTGCACGAATCACCGCACGGTTGCGCGGTGCGGCGAGCGTCGGCGCAAAGACCGTGGCGGCCACGCCGTCGAGCGCCACGGTGCTGGTCCAGCTTGTGGCTTGTGCGTCCGTCGCGATCGCCACCTGGCGCGCGGGAATCCCCGAGCCTTTTACCAACTGAGTGGCCCGCGCGATCGCGGCATGCAAGTCGCCGGCACCGGACAGGGCTTCGGCACGGGCGATCGCCTCACGGACGGTGCTTGCACTCCCGCCGATGACGTGCGCATCGGCCGTCACGAGCCACACACGATCGCCGCCGGTGGCGCGGTCGACTGCAGTGCGCGCCGCATCTTTGAGGCGCGCCAACACCGGCTCTCCGTTCACCACGGCCGATGTGCTCAGTGAATTGTCGAGTACGATCGCCATTGCCGTCGGCGCGTGACCGGTGCCGACGAGCCGGCCGATCGGCCGCGCCGCGGCGAACGCGAGCGCCAGCACCGCCAAGACTCGCAGCACCATTAACAACAGGTTGCGGATTTTCAGTTGCTGCGAGTGTTCCTTTTGCGCACGCAGTAAATAGCGCACCGCGGGAAAATCAACTTTCTCCCCCTGCCGCCGGCGCAACAAATGCAGCACCAGCGGCACCGCCGCCGCAGCGGCGAGCCCCAACGCAAAGGGTGCGAGAAAGTTCATGGCAGATGCTGCCGAGCCGCAAACACTTGGCGGAGCGCAACACCGAACGGCTGATCCGTAAACACCGGCTGATACGCCGCCCCGGAACTGGTGAGCCGTTGCCGCCATTCATCAATCACCGCGTCCACCGTTTCGCGATACGCGTCACGTACTTCGCTAATCGTCGCATTCACTGAGAGCGCACTCTCGGTGTCCACGAGCTCGGCGTCGGTTTTCGCAATCGCGAGGTCGCGTTCTGCCGGGTCGAGAATGTGGATGACGGACACATCATGCCCCACTGCTCGCAGAATCGAAACGGCACGCTCCATTTCATTTTCCTCAACCAGCAAATCAGAAATCACGACGACCATTCCTGGCCGTGTGACCATACGCGCCGCCTGCATCAGCGCACCGGGCGCGTCGGAGCCCTGCCCGGAGCCGGGATCACTCAACGCGCCGACGAGACGGCGCCAATGCACGGATCGGGCCTTGGGCGGAATCACGGTACGCACTTGATCGTCGAACCGAATGAGCCCGACGGCATCGCGCTGACGGAGCAACAACCACGACACGGCGGCCGCCACACGTTCGGCGTAGGCAAGTTTCGTGATGCGTGCCGGGTCACCGGACCACGCCATTGACCGGCTCACATCCAGCACCACCGTGGCACGGAGGTTGGTCTCTTCTTCGAATTGTTTGATCAACCACTTGTCGGCGCGAGCCACAACGCGCCAGTCGAGATATCGAAGGTCGTCACCCGGCTGATAGGTGCGGTGCTCGGCGAATTCCACCGAGAAGCCTTTGCGCGGCGAACGGTGGAGGCCGGTCATAAATCCGTCCACTACCCAACGCGCCACCACCTCGATGCGGCCTAATGCCGACAGCGAGCTGGGGTCTACGAGATCGGCGCGAATGCGGGTATCGTCCATCGGGCTGATATGAAGGTAGCGTGTAGTTGAATGCACCCCAAGCCGGCGCTTGGCTATTGTCGCGCCGCCGGTGGTAGCGGACCATTGGCGGCGCTTTTAGGTTCCCCGAGTGATCATTCCGCTATAGACCGCGCTTTGAACCCAGAACTCGATCACGTGCGTCGGGCTCTGGCGGACCGCTACGACATCATCGGCGAAGTTGGTCGGGGTGGAATGGCGGTTGTGTACTCCGCCCGTGACCGAAGGCATGATCGCGAAGTGGCGATCAAGGTTTTCGGCACCAGCCCGACGGCACCGCTTGATCCGGCACGATTTACCCGTGAAATCAAAATTGCGGCAGGATTGACACACCCCGGAATCGTGCCCGTATTCGATTCCGGCGACGCCGACGGTTTGCTGTACTATGTAATGCCATTGATCCGCGGACAATCGCTACGCGAGCGGATGTCGCGTGCACCGGCACTCGGCGTGGCGGAAACGTGCCGGTTGCTTGCTGAAGTGGCGGAGGCTCTTGAGGCCGCGCACAAGATGGGCATCGTACATCGCGACGTGAAGCCGGAAAACATCCTCATCGCCGACGGTCGACCGCTGATCACTGACTTTGGCATCGCGCGGGCGATAGTGGACGAAGGGGCAGCGCTCACCCGCACCGGCACAGTTATCGGGACGCTGTACTATATGAGTCCGGAGCAACTCGATGCAGAGAAGAATTTGGACGGACGGGCGGACGTATTCTCTGTCGGTTGCATCCTATTCGAAATCCTCAGCGGCACGCCGCCTTTCGCCGAGGCGACGGTGCACGCAACGTTGGCCCGATTGGCCACTGAGAATGCTCCCGGGTTACCGGAGTCGGGTCGGTTCAGCCGAGCGTTGCGAGCGACGTTACGGACAGCGCTGGCCCGTGATCCGGCGAATCGATTTGCCACGGCGCGGGAATTGGCGAATGCATTGCGCGCCGTTGACGACGAATCGACTGTTCACACGCATCTGATTCAGGCTCGACGCCTTGGTTGGCGCTCCACTCCGATCATTTCGCTGGTGATTGGCGCTACGCTGCTGATCGCCGTCGCCGCGGGACTGCGCATGTTCCGCCACGCTGGTCCATCGCCAGTACCCTCGATCGCCGTTCTGCCGTTCGTGAACGCGAGCGACGACAAGTCGCTTGAATATTTCAGCGACGGAATCACTGAAGAATTGCAGAGTGCGCTCGGCAACGCCGGAATATCGGTGGCGTCGAGCACTGCTTCGTTTGCCTGGAAGGGCCGATCCCCAACGCCGCGACAGGTTGCCGACAGCCTGCGAGTGGATAATCTCCTCGAAGGGAGCGTTCGTCAGACTTCCGATAGTGTGCGCATCACCGTGCGTTTAGTCGATGGGACGTCGCTCCTGCAACGCAAGACCTTCACATTCACCCGGGCCCGCTCGGAAGTGTTCGCGTTGCAGGAAGAAGTGGCACAGGCGGTCGTATTGGCGTTGCGACCATCGATCGTCGGCAAAACGGCGGACACGCTCATTCGCAACCGCACGACCAGTTTGGTCGCCTACGACCTCAATCTTCGCGCGGCGTACCTTGGATTTGGGCGGGAGCAACTGGCCGCGGCGTTGGTGCTTGTCGACAGCGCGATCGCACTCGATTCGAATTTTGCTCCAGCGTGGGCGCGGCGGGCTATCCTGCTCCAAAATCAAGCGGTG
>JANYKA010000122.1 GCA_025358315.1 Gemmatimonadota bacterium
CAGGCGTCCAGCTGCATTCCGGAAGGAGATCGTACCGTCCTGAATCTTCATGCTGATCTGCGGCTTGCCGCTGGCGCCCTTCTTCGTAATGATCTGGACCACGCCATTGGCCGCTTCCGTTCCGTAAATCGTAGAGGCGGCTGGCCCCTTTATAATTTGGACGCTTTCGATGTCGTCCGGACTGATATCGTTCAACCGGCCGGCGACAGAGGAGTTCTGCCCACTGAACACGCCTCCGGACGGTCCGACGCCAGTCTCGCTGCCGACCCTTACCCCGTCCACGTAGATCAACGGGCCGTTGCTCAGCCCGAGGCTGGAAACGCCCCGGATCTGGATGTTCTGGGCGCCCCCGAGGCGTCCGGTGGTGTTAGCGACACTTACGCCCGGAACGCGGGCCGCGAGCAGGTTGGTAAGATTTGGTGCCTGCGACTTGGACATTTGATCGGGCGCGGAAATGGTGGAGACCACGTTCCCAATTTCCCGGCTCTGCTGGGTTCCGGCGGTTCCCGTTACGACGACCTGATCGAGCGCCGTGACCGACGCTTGGAGCACCACGTTCGCTGTAACCGGCTGACCCGCCGTAACGACGACTGACTGCCTGACTTGTACGTAGCCGATGCGCCGCACCACGACTGTTTGCGTGCCTGTGGGCACACCCAGGATTCGAAAACGCCCTTCCTGGTCGGTAGTCGCACTAAGCGCCGTGCCCGCGATATTGACTGCGGTGCCGATTACGCCATTCCCGGAAGAGGCCTCCGTCACCTGGCCAATGATGCTACCCGTTTGCACGCTTTGCGCGTGTACTGTCGTTGCACCGAGCTGAGAAACGAGTGCGATCGCGGCCACAACCCACGTGGCAATCACCGGCACTCGCCCTCTGCGCGCGATATCCTGACGCAGCCTATTTCGCATACCTGACTCCTTTGAAGAGTTACGAACTGAGACACGTCGCCAACAGTGTGCGAAAGGTGTCGTCGGTCACCGGACGCCAACGTAGGACCTGTTTAGGCATCCCACAATGGTAGACCAAAAAAAAGGCGGTCCCAATTGGTTTGCCCGCTGCTCTGGCGAAAGCAGGTGATTAGTGCATCGCACGGTGTGCGGCTTCTGCTGCCGCCCCGGTTTCCACTGGCAGACTGATATACGATGCAGCCTTTGCCGAACGGAAAATGCGTTCCGTGGCCGCAGTAAAATCGGAATCCTTCGCCTCGAAAATGTTCGGCACGAACTTCTGCGGGTTGCGATCGATTAGCGGGAACCAGGTACTCTGTATCTGGACCATGATCCGGTGGCCCGTGAGAAATCGATAATTTTGCGTATGCAGATCGATTGTATACTCATCGATATGGTTCGGGGTGATCGGCTGCGGGTGCACGAAGCCGTTGCGGAAGCGGCCACGTAGCACGTCATTGGCCACCATTAGCTGGTAGCCGCGAAGGGAATCCGTCCCCGTCCCTTCTGGATAGACGTCTATCAGTTTCACGATGTAGTCCGCATCGCTGCCCGTAGTGGAGGCAAACAGGTGCGCGGAGATGGCGCCAGCGATGTTCATGTCCTCCGTGAGAGGTGGCGTTTGCCACGACAGAACATCAGCGCGATCCGCAAGGAAGCGCTGGTCGTCGAGCAGCCACGTGCTCCACGTTGAGCCCTTGCCGTACGTGCCTAGAATCGGACGCTTACGATACGGCACAGGACTAGCAGGATCGGACACATAAGCGTCGAACCCGCTGTCCACCGGAGGCTCCGGCATCGAGAATGCCAGCCGGCGGCCAGGCTGCAGATACAGCGGGCGGATCGTTACTCCGCTGCGCGGCGGCCAGCTGTCGTGCGACGTCCATTCGTTTGCGCCCGACTGGAAAGTGGTGGCTTCCGCGAGGTTCAGCTTCCCCTGATCTTTGAGCCAGTAGGCGAACCACGGCGCTTCGATTGTCGAGCGGAAGTACGCCGATGCGGGGCTTCCGAAGTCGATTGCGCCAAGACGCTGGCCGGTTTTTGCACTCCAGCCACCGTGGTTCCACGGACCGACGACCAGGTAGTTGAGGTGCTTCGAGTCATGCGACTCAAGGGCCTCGTAAATTCGGATCGGCCCGTAAAAATCTTCCTGATCCCACCAACCGGCGACGTTCAAATTTGGCACCGTGACATGATCCAGATACGGGGCCACGGCTTGCTGTTTCCAGAAAGCGTCGTAATTCGGGTGAGCGGCGAAGTTGGTCCAGGTGGGAATCTTTCCCTTCAGACTGTCTGTCAGGTGCGCCAACGAACCCACTTTGAGATACCAGTCGTAGAGATCCGGATTGTTGAACTGGTACTGGGTGACTTGTTTGTCGGTCTCCATCATTGTCGCGTATTCAAAGCCATACGGCAATCTGAACGCGCCATTGTGGTGGAAGTCGTCGCCGATGAACATGTCGGCCGGCGAAGCACGTGGCGACACGGCCTTGAGCGCGGGATGCGGATCCAGCATCGCAATCACCGTCAACCAACCGGGGTACGACGTTCCCATCATTCCGACGCGGCCGTTGTTGTGTGCAACGTTTTTGATCAACCATTCGATGGTGTCATACGCATCTGTGCTTTCGTCGATCGCCTTCGAATCCTTTTTGTTGCGCATCGGTCGGAGCATCTCGAAGGTGCCTTCCGACTTGAACTTGCCGCGAATGTCCTGAAAGACGAAGATGTAGCCGTCCTTCTCCAAGTCGGCGAGCGAGGGATTCGCGAGAGCTCGCGCATCGACGGGAATGCCGTACGGTGTGCGCGAGAAGATGATGGGGAGATTTGTCGTGATCCCCTTGGGCAGAAAGATGTTCGTGTGCAGCGTCACGCCGTCGCGCATCGGGATTTGCACCTCGGTCTGGTCGAACGGCGGGCTGACGACGGCCGTATCTCCCGCTGCCGTTTGCAATGTGGCGCCCGTTTTCGCAATGACCGTGCTCTTGTCACCTCTGCACGCCAGCGCCGAGCAGGCGAGAAGGGCCATCGTACTGCCACGGTGCAGCCGGTGAAGCATAAGTCTCCGCTCCCAGATGAAAGAAATGCCTGAAGTCTTAAACACGTCTGCCGATTCCGACCGGCGATGCGGTTCTCGGATCCATAAACTCGGTGGCGCCGTACGGGTCGGGGCGATCATCGTCCGTCCCGATCTTCGTTCCTGGCCGCCGTTGGCAGTGTGGGCGCCTGGCTGCGGTTTTTCCATGCGAGGTACGCCGGCACACCGATAAATACCATCGCGATTCCTGCGGCCGCCCGTGCGGGTTGGGTGACGATGGTGTTGATCACGAGTGCCGCCGCAGCAATTACGAATAGGGCCGGCGTCACCGGATAGCCCGGTACGCGAAACGGCCGTATAGCATGCGGCTCACGGCTCCGGTACACGAATACGCTGAGCGCGCCTAACGCATAGAAAATCCAGCCCGTGAAGACGACGTACGT
>JANYKA010000133.1 GCA_025358315.1 Gemmatimonadota bacterium
GATTCGCGCGCAGATGCCGAACACCGCCGCGGATTTACTGAAAGCGCTACCGGGCGTGGATGAGATCAACACCGGCGTCAATCAAGGCCGCCCGTCCATTCGCGGCCTCAAAGGCCAGCGCATTCTGTTGCTGGAAGACGGAATGCGACTCAACAACTCGCGGCGGCAGCAAGACTTTGGTGAATTGCCGGCGCTTGTTGACGTGTCGCAACTCGATCGCGTCGAAGTCGTGCGCGGTCCGACGTCAGTCCTGTACGGCAGTGATGCGATTGGCGGTGCGATCAATCTGATCACGCGCGCCCCAACCAATTCGGGCCCGGCTGGTGTCAGCGGTCGCGTGGGGTACGCCTTCGGCAGTGCCGGCGATTTGAGTAAAGTTGATGGTTTCGTTTCCGGCCATCGCAACGGGTGGGCGTTTGAGCTCTCTGGCACCGGGCGGGTTGCCGGGGACTATCAGGCGCCCTCGGGGAGCTACGGCAATGTTACGCTCAACAGCAACACCACGTTGTTGAACAGCGGCGTGCGCGATCACAACCTGCGCGCGTACGCCGGATGGAGCGGCGCGAACGGCAAGAGTGTGTATCTCAAGGCTGAGCAATATGTGGCCGATAATGCCGGCTTTGGCTTTGTCCCCCCCGCCCTTCTTGGCGGCGACCAAACCAAAGTTGAGATTCTCTATCCGCATCAGGACTTTCAAAAACTGACGGCGGGATTGAGTTCCGGCGCGATCCAGAGCGCATTCGCTGACAAGATTGATCTCACCACCTATGTGCAACAGAACAAGCGCAATCTGAATCAGAACATCTTCGCGTTCTTCGGCCCGGGAACTCCACCCGGCGCGGGCGCGGACATTCATACGTTCAACTTCACCAACATTGGCACTGTTGGGGCGCGCGCCGAATTCACCAAGCGCCTCGCTGCAACAACGTTTACATACGGCCTGGACTATTTTATGGACCGCTCCGTCAGCAGCGACTCGAGCGTCACTACGATCGTCGGATTCGGCCCGCCAGCCACGCAACGCGGCAATCGCTCGTCAGTGCCGAACGCGACGCTTGCAAACGCTGGTGTGTTTGCTCAGGGCGACTGGCAGCTTTCGGACCGGTTCTCATTGATCGCCGGCGGCCGCTTTCTCAGCGCGTCGAGTCAGCCGACCGCAACCACCGGCCGCACCGATACGTTGACCAATCACAGCAACTCGACGGGTGTGTACGCTCTGAACGTCGTGTACCGGGCCACTCCCGCGCTGTCGCTGGTCGCAACGGCCGGTCGCGGGTTTCGTACGCCGAATCTGGTCGAGCGATATTTCGACGGGCCAACGCCGGAAGGCTCCGCATACGAAAATGCGTCGCCAAACCTGCGCCCCGAGACGAGCTTTAACGTGGACGCCGGCCTCAAGTATCGGGACGGCCGACTGAGCGGTGAACTCTCGCTGTTCCGCAATGACATTCACGACGCCATTGAAATAGCGCCGACCGGCCAAAAAAATGGGCGGCTTCCGGTGTACACCAATGTCAATGTCGGCGCACTGCGCACTTACGGCGGTGAAGTCTCTGCGGCAATACGACTCGACTACGGATTTTCCGTGAGCGGAAACTGGTCCACGATCAAGTCGCAGGATCTGAACAATCCGGCCTCGCCGATTGGCAACACCTTTTCGGATAAACTCAACATGGCGCTCAGCTGGACCGACGCGCGCGCCCGGTTCTGGGCGGAGTACGACGTGCGTCGCAATGGAGAACAGAAAGACGTAGTGGTCGGCGCAAGCCCGGTTGGCAGTGTTTTCCCATCATTTACCGTGCAATCCGTCCGGGCCGGGATTCGCGGCTGGACGATCGGCACCGTGCGCCAGGACGTGACGGTCGCCATCAACAATCTGACTAACGCGTTGTATGCGGAGGCGGCGAACGCGAGTTTCTTTAGGCCGGAGCCACGGCGGAACGTGACTGTCGGGGTGTCGACGGCGTTCTAAACAAAGGCGAACGTTGCAGGGCGAACAGTACGAGGCGAACAGTACGGGGCGAAGGTTGCAGGGCGAACGGGAAAAGCCGGGGCGAAGGTTGCAGGGCGAACGGAAACTGCGGTTCCGTTCGCCCCCACCCTTCGCCCTGCAACGTTCGCCCTAATCCACACCCCCTAATCCTTGTTCTGCAGTCCCGCCACGCGTACCGGTACGACTCGGTCCAGCGCCAGATCGAGATGGCGCACGAACTCATTGATGGTTTGTACACAGCGAAAGTAAAAGCCGGGTTCAATACGTTCGAACTTGTCGGTCGGCTTGTGGTAGTCGGGATGGTCCTCAACGCCGAAGTACACGAAAGGGATTTTCTTCAGGTGAAATGGCCCCTGATCCGACTGTTGAATCCAGTTGTTCTGTCCGCTTCCGGTGTCGTGGCCGAGAATGAGTTTCACCCGTGTGCTGGCCGCAAGGCTGTCGAGTAGCGGTTTCATCACCGGGTACGGTGACGCACCGGACGCATAGAGCTCGCCCTTCGCGTTACGGCCCACCATATCGAGATTGACGTTCGCGATGATTTTCTCGATCGGCACGGGCGGTTGCTCAACAAACGCCTTGGCACCAACAAGGCCGCTCTCCTCACCGTCGAACCACACAAAGAGCATGGAATTCTCCGGCGGATGGTACTTGTACCACTGAGCGAGCGCGAGCACCGCCGCGGAACCCGACGCATTGTCATCCGCGCCATTGTATGTCACGCCGTTCCGTACGCCGAGGTGGTCGTAGTGGGCAGAGATCACGATGTAGCGATCCGGGTGCATACGCCCACGCAGCAGTGACACGATGTTGACGCCGTGGAGATCGGCTCCTGCACGCGATTTCGCAACGAACGGCGCGCTGAGACTCGCTTTCAACGGGCGGAGCCCGATTCGATTGATGGCATTTTCTATGAAAGCGCGGGCGCGGGCGTTGCCTGATGTGCCAATGCGCCGGCCTTCCATCGAGTCCGCGCTCAGCACGCGGAGATCACTGATCAAGCGGGTGGAGTCGATCGCTTGGGCGTGAACGGGCGTTGCGATTGTGAACCATAGGGCCACCAACGCGAGATGGACCGGTTTCGATGATTTCATGAGATAGCCGATGGAAAGACGGTGAGGAATTATGGTTTTTGCAGAGTGATTAATACGGCATTCCCTATTCCTCGCTCAAGCGTTATGTCACTTGGCGAGTTAACGATTTTCCCTTGAACGATCAGCGTGGACGATCCGCCGCCATCGAAATTTAGCGCTTGGTACGCGCCGAGCGAATGCATGAAATCGGCGAGCTCTATTAGTGTCATCCCCACGCTTTGACGGGAACGGCCGTCGACAACTACCAAGAATAGCGTCGCACTGTCTCTACTAAAGCCAATCGCACTGCGGGGGTGGCGGACTTCGGCGTTGGACGACAGCGCGCCCTCCGTCGCGGCCGCGTTCGCGGCAATGTTGGCGCCATCGCGAACAATTTGCGGCCAGCCGCCGATGAGTTGGGCGAAGGGCACGGGTCGGACGCCGGCAACAGAAGCACGCAATACCACTTTCAGCGTGTCACCCTCGCCGATTGCGGCAATGTTCTTGCTCCGCGGGCCGTACGCGGTGAGCACTGCACCGTCCGTAGGAATTGCGCTGCCTCCGTTGAGTGCGGCAACGCCATGCCGCACGTACAACGCCGTGTCCCTACGTTGGCCGACTGCGGTGAACACGGCTTCGACGGTGTGTTTGCTACTATCCGCCGCTCCGATCACCGGCGCGGCAGTTCCGAAACGCGGCGTATAAAACGCGGTGCCTTCCTGCGGACCTGTCGGGATGGCATTGAGGGCAATCAGTGGAATAGCCGCAGTGCGGGTCAATGCGATTCCATCGAATTGATATCGATCGATCATCGGATGACGCGCCGAATCTACGCCGAACTGCGCGTGCGGGTTTCGGAAGGTGTCATACGGCGAATCCGTGACCTTCACTCCCTTCCACCACTCGCCATCAATCACCTGATTGTTTTCGCTTTCGCCGCTTTTCAGATTGAAAAAATCCGCATTGATCGCGGCGATCACAACGGTGCCGGCCGATTCGGCTCGCTTTACCATATCACTGAGGCGCTCGCGGGACCGCAACTGACCGTGGGCGCGCGCGGTCTTGATCTCCATTCCCGATTGGCGGAGATCAATGCGCAACACGTTGATGATCCACGGTCCACTGTCGCGTTCGATGCGGGTATGCACTACGCCGGTGAGTAGCTGACGCGTCACTACCGAATCTGGTCGGCCACTAGCGCCCGGTGCACTTTGGGCAGCCGATCGCGCAGACGCCAGCGCTAGGGTCAGGAGTGCGGTTCGTGTGCAGATCAACATGGAGACTGTGGGCCGGAGTTGTAGGGGAAGCCACCGCGTCGGGAACATACTATCTTAAAGGAAGAAAGTGATCACCCTGCCGGAGTATTGATTATGACCGCCAAACGCACGCACGCGTTGAAGCTTGCCGGCGCAGAGTCCGACCAGCTCTCGAATGCTCACCGGGCCGCCCCTGGTGACCAGTTCGAGCGCAATCCGGGAATGCCGCTGGATCTCGATCTCGTGCTCGCGCAGCGGGTCAATCGCAGTGCCGCTGAACGCCGCGCCGCGACGATCCCGACCCGCCGCACCGTCAAGAAACAGTGGCAGGCCGCTTGGTTGCTGCGGGCCGTCACCCTCATTGATCTCACCACACTTGCCGGCGACGATACGCCTGGGAATGTGCGGCGTCTCTGTGCCAAAGCCATGCACCCGATGCGCCCCGATCTCGAGCAACTCCTCGGCGTCGAGAAATTGCATATCACGACCGGTGCGGTGTGCGTATATCACGCCCTCGTTCCCACCGCGGTCGAAGCGCTTGCCGGTTCCGGCATTCCGGTCGCGGCAGTGAGTACCGGTTTTCCGGCTGGGCTCTCGCCGTTCGAAACGCGACTCGCCGAAGTACAGGCCAGTGTTGCAGCCGGCGCCAAAGAGATCGACATCGTGATCACGCGTGGCTATGTGCTGACCGGTGACTGGCAGGCACTGTATGACGAAGTTGGCGCATTCCGCAATGCGTGCGGCGCCTCGCACATGAAAGCGATTCTGGGGACGGGCGAACTCGCCACGCTCACCAATGTTGCGCGCGCATCAATGGTCGCGATGATGGCCGGTGCAGATTTCATTAAGACGAGCACAGGCAAGGAGGGCGTCAACGCCACGCTGCCAGTGAGTCTCGTGATGGTCAGAATGATTCGCGAATATTTTGAGCAGACCGGGCACGCGATCGGGTATAAGCCGGCGGGTGGTATTCGGTCTGCGAAAAACTCGCTCGAATATTTGTATCTAATGAAAGAGGAACTCGGCGACCGTTGGCTCCGGTCAGATCTGTTTCGTTTTGGTGCGAGCGGACTGCTGACCGACATCGAACGACAGCTCGAACATTTCGCCACCGGGCGTTACTCCGCCGCCCACCGCCAACCGATGGTCTAATTATGGCAACCACCGTATCCGAAATTTTCGAGACTATGGCGTATGGCCCGGCGCCGGAGAGCGACAAGCCAGCGGTCGCGTGGCTCGAAAAATATCGTGCGTCGTTCGGCCACTACGTCAATGGTGATTGGACAAAACCAAAGTCGCAGTTCGACGTGATCAACCCCGCGACTGGGAAAGTCATCGCGAAAGTTGCGCAAGGATCGAAGGCGGACGTGGACGCCGCGGTGAAGGCCGCACGCAAAGCGCTCCCGGCATGGCAGAAGTTGTCCGGCCATGCGCGGGCCAAGCACCTTTATGCGCTGGCGCGCGCCGTCCAGCGGAATGCGCGCTTGCTCGCCGTGCTGGAATCGATGGACAACGGCAAAAGCATCCGCGAAACCCGCGACATCGATATTCCCCTTGTCGCGCGACATCTCTATCATCACGCTGGCTGGGCGCAGTTGTTGGACAGTGAGTTCGCCGGGCACCACGGCGCAGGAGTGGTTGGACAAATCATTCCGTGGAATTTTCCGCTCCTCATGATGTCGTGGAAGATTGCGCCGGCGCTCGCCGCCGGTTGCACGATCGTGATCAAGCCTGCGGAGTTCACACCGCTCACTGCATTGGCGTTCGCGGAACTCGCCGAAGAGGCCGGACTGCCGGCCGGCGTGCTCAATGTGCTGACAGGCGACGGCGCGACTGGCGCGGCGTTGGTGGATCATCCTGATGTTGACAAGCTCGCATTCACGGGCAGCACCGACGTCGGCCGGATCATTCGCAAAGCCACGGCCGGTAGTGGAAAAAAATTGTCACTCGAACTCGGCGGGAAGAGTCCGTTCATCGTGTTCGAGGACGCCGATCTCGACAGTGTTGTCGAAGGTGTCGTGGATGCGATCTGGTTCAATCAAGGGCAGGTGTGTTGCGCGGGATCGCGACTCCTGATGCAGGAAGGGATCGCCGACCGCCTCGTTGAAAAATTGCGCGCCCGGATGGAAAAACTTCGCGTCGGCTCACCGCTGGACAAAGCGGTGGATATGGGCGCGATTGTCGCACCGGTGCAGCTCGATCGCATTCGCGCGCTGGTCGAACAAGGCACGCGTGAAGGGGCCGAGCTGTGGCAACCGAGTTGGGCAGTGCCGAAGGAAGGGTGTTTTTACCCGCCGACATTGTTCACGAACGTCGCTCCGAGCTCCACCATTGCGCAGGTGGAAATTTTTGGTCCGGTGCTTGTGTCCATGTCGTTCCGCACCCCCGAAGAAGCCGTCGCATTGGCGAACAATACGCCGTTCGGTCTTGCTGCGAGCGTCTGGAGTGAGAATATTAATCTTGCGCTTGATATTGCTCCGAAGGTCAAGGCGGGCGTCGTCTGGATCAATTGCACGAATCTCTTTGACGCCGCGGCCGGTTTCGGCGGGTATCGTGAGAGTGGGTATGGACGCGAGGGCGGTCGCGAAGGCATGTGGGAGTATCTGAAAGCCGACTGGCAAACGGCAATTCGGCGACCTGTGAAACGCGCGGCAGCTCCGATCGCCGCAAAAATGAAGACGCAGGGCCGCGGAAATGCCGGAGTTGACCGGACCGCCAAATTATTCGTCGGCGGAAAACAGGCGCGGCCCGACTCCGGCTATTCAATTCGTATCGTCGGCGCAAAGGGCAAGGCGCTTGGTGAAGTCGGTGAGGGCAACCGCAAAGACATTCGTAACGCAGTTGAGGCGGCGCGTAATGCCAGCGGCGCATGGGCGCGGGCGACCGGTCACAATCGAGGACAGATTCTGTATTACATCGCGGAGAACCTGTCTGCCCGTTCCAGTGAGTTTGCGGGACGCATTCGTGACCTCACGGGCCGCGATGGCACAAGCGAAGTTCGGGAGTGTATTTCGCGTCTGTTTACCTATGCGGCTTGGGCCGACAAGTGGGACGGCCAGGTGCATCAGGTGCCAATCCGCGGTGTGGCGCTCGCCATGAACGAGGCGGTCGGCGTGATTGGGATCGCCGCGCCAACCGAATTGCCGTTGCTTGGATTTATTTCGTTGATGGCTCCGGCGATTGCCTGCGGCAACACAGTCGTCGTCATACCGAGCGAGACGCAGCCATTGGCCGTCACGGACTTCTATCAGGTATTGGAAACGAGTGACGTGCCCGCCGGCGTGGTAAACATCGTCACCGGTCACCGCGACGAGTTGAGCAAGACACTTGCTGAACATGACGATGTGGACGCCATCTGGTATTTCGGCAACGCGCCCGGCGTGAAAGCGAGCGAGCTCGCTTCGACCGGAAATATGAAACAAACCTGGTGCGAGCCCCCTGGGCGGCAATGGACCGACGCGAGCCAAGGTGAGGGGCGGGAATTTCTGCGGCGTTCGTCGCAGGTCAAGAATATTTGGATTCCGTACGGGGCGTAATGGAATTTCACGACCGTCCACGATTCCCGCGGGGCTTTCGCTGCGCGAGCCGCAACTGCGGTCTTAAGCCCACGGCGAAAGATCTCGCGCTATTCGTCAGTGACACCGACGCCTCGGCGGCAGCACTCTTTACGCGCAATAAGTTTCCTGGCGCACCGATCATTCTTGGGCGTGAAACGATCAAGAGTGGACGGCTCAGAGCAATCGTCGCCAATAGCAAATACAGCAACGTGGCGACCGGCGAGCGGGGAATCGAGAATGCGCGTCGCATGGCGGCTGCGGCCGCCAAAGAAATTGGCGCAACGCCCGACCGCGTGCTGGTCAGTTCCACAGGCGTTATTGGTGTAGCGTTGCCGATTGAAATCATCGAACGCGGGATAATTGGAATGTCCGGCGATCTGGTGGACGATCCGATCGTTGGCGCTGAAGGCATGATGACGACCGACACGTACGCCAAGGCCTTGTCAGTTTCGGTTGGCGCCGCGACGATCACATGGGTGGCGAAAGGTTCGGGCATGATCGAACCCAATATGGCCACGATGCTCGCCTACATCTTCACCGATGCGGCGTTCGACGCACCCACAATCGACCGATTGCTGCGCGCCGCCGTCGACGTGTCGTTCAACATGCTGAGCGTCGACACCGACACGAGCACTTCCGACACCTGCGCGATGCTGGCCAATGGGCTTGCGGGATCGGTGGACGAATCCGCGTTCGCGGCAGCACTGACTGCCGGCTGCATCCGCATGACCGAAATGCTTGCCCGGGACGGTGAAGGGGCCGAGCATCTCATTCGGGCAACCGTCCGCGGGGCTAGGAGCGTGGTCGAAGCCCGGGTGATTGCGAAGTCAATCGTCAACTCCCCGCTCATCAAGACGATGGTGCACGGAGCCGATCCAAACGTCGGCAGAATTCTCATGGCCGTGGGGAAATGCACGGAATGCACCATTCCCCCGGGCACGACCGATGCCTGGATCAACGAATATGCTGTCGTGCGTGCCGGCGAGCGCCTGCCGTTCGATGACGACATCGTGCGCGCTGCCTTTGCGAACGAGGTCGTGGAGATCGTCGTTGCCCTTGGCGCGGGTACCGCCGCTGCCACCGCTTATGGCTGCGACCTCACCAAGGGGTACATCGCCGAGAATGCTTCCTATTATTCAAGCTGAGGGCACAACGCGCGCGGTGCGTTCGTGCTTTTTTTGTTTTCTGCCCATTCTTTTTCCATGACGCCTCAAACACCCACAGTCAGCATAGCAGCGATTTCCCATCACTCGCGCCTGCGCACAGTGCGCAGCGCGGTGCGATGGGTAGCGCTGGCGATTGTTGCCATGTGCGTGACGGCGCTTGTCGCGAGTATTTGGCATCTGCATCGATTGGCCGGACCGCTGCCGTATTTCCGGCCGATGCCTCCGACCTCTGCCATCGGCGTGATAGGCGCTGGTATCGCGTTATGGGCGCTGGTCACCGCACGTCGCCGGGTTGCCGTGGCCGTTGCGGCCGCATCCCTGGCATACTCGTCCATCGGCATTGCGCTCATCGTGTTTGGCATGTCCGAGATGGCGACGCGGGTACCACTGGTGTCGGTGCTGATTTTAACTACTTCATCGCTGGCAATATTTGTGGCAGCGTTGCGCGGACGCGAAGAACTTGGCCAGCTCTTGCTCGGCGTCTGCGGATTTACACTGCTCGCGCTGGCGGCGACGGCAATCGGTGCGCGGGCCGTTGGCGCATTTGGCGGTGTTACGGATCGGACGCTGATCGGCGCGTCGGCGCAAACCCTCGTGGCGGGATTGGCGTTCGGCTGCTGTTTTCTGGCGATCGTTTGGGCGCGCGGACTGACGACGAAAGAACCTCCGGCGTGGGTGCCAGCTGCCGTAGGCATCGCGGTGTTGGTGTCGGTGTTGTTCCTCTGGCGGGCGCTCGCGGCACGTGACATCGATCAAGCCGAAGCACAGCTCGAGCTCGCCGCCGAGACGGAGCGTCAATTGCTGGCCGGGGTAATCGATCCGATTAAGCACTCACTGATGCGATCCGCGGAGCGGGTCGCCAGTGGCGCAACCGATGAGGAACAGCGCCGCGATCTGATCCGACTGATCCGTGACTTGCCCGGAATGACTGCCGGCGTGTACCTCGCCCAGAGCGGCATACCAGCGATCACGATGCCTCAACCGATCGATCCGGTTCCCGTAGCCGCGGCCTGGCGCGCATTGGCAGGTGCGGGCGGTACACTCGACACGTTCGCCATTGTTCCGCTGGATGCGCGACAGAATCACATCGCCATGTTCGCCCCCGTTTGCTCATCCGGCGGCTGCACTGGAACTCTTGGCGGTGTGTTCGATGCGGCCGCACTGTTTTCACTGGCAAAGCGGAGTTCGGACCGATTTCATATTGTCGCGATGTCCCATCGCGGATTCGTGGCCGGGACGGACAGTCTGGCAGTGCCCAGCGACCCGTTACGGAAGGACTCGCAAGTCACATTTGGCGCTACGTCGTGGACGATGTCCGTGCTGCCCACAGAGGCCGGACGCGAGCGCCGCCGTTCCAACCTGCCGTCGACCGTGCTGTTCATGGGCCTCATCGTCGCGGCGCTACTGCCCCTTACGCTGAGCTTTGGCCGACTCGCCTGGCGCGGCGCCCGCGAGACGGAGCGCGCGCGACTGGCCAGTGCATTGGAGCGAGCGACAGACGGGATATGGGAGTGGGATATTCTCACCGGCTTCGCATCGCGAAGTGCGAATCTTTGGCAGCGCCTCGACTACGATCCGTCGAAAATGCCGCCGGAGTTCTCCGCATGGATGTCGCTCATCCATCCCGATGATCGGGAGTTGGTCGACTACGCATTGGCGCGCCATCTCGACGACTCAGTTGCCACATTCGAATCCGAATACCGGATTCGCCACCGCAACGGCCAATGGCACCTGATTGTCGACCGGGGACGGGTGGTAGACCGTTCTCCGGATGGCACTCCGCTGCGGATGCTTGGCATCAGCGCCGACGTCACGGAATCGCGCCAGCTCGCCGACGCCCGGGACCGCAGCGACCGCCGCTTCCGCGCCGCGTTCGAGAGCGGCTTTCAACAGAAGTTTCTTCTCGACGCTGACGGAACAGTGCGGGAGGTCAATCGCGGCGCGCTCGACGAAGAACAGGTCGCCTCCGACACGGTAATTGGCAAGCGACTATGGGAGACGCTCGGTTGGGCCGGTGCACCGGAGGCCGCTCGACGGCTGAGGTATGCCATTGCCTCGGCCGCTGGCGGAACCTCACAGCATTTCGAACAGGAAATGGAGAGTGCGAATCGTGGCCCGGTGATCGTGGAGCTCGCGATGAAACCGGTGCATTACGCATCGGATCGCCCACCGCAATTGCTGCTGGAAGTCCGCGACATCACGGCGCGGCGTCGGGCGGAGGCGGCGCTGCAGGAAGTCGACACACTGGCCGCGATGGGACGTATCGCCGCGCGCGTCGCCCACGAAATTAATAATCCGTTGGCCGGCATCCAGTATTCATTCTTGTTGATTAAAGACGCGGTGCCGGCGAATCATCCACATTTTGCCTATGTGGGTGCCATCGAACGCGAGATTGCGCGCATCGCGGCGGTGACCCGACAGCTCTATGAGACGTACCGTCCCGAGCAGGAACACAGCGTTGACGCGTCGCTTGGCACGATCATTGGCGATGCGGTGGCATTCTTGCAGCAGGTGAACCGGACCTCCCAGGTCCGTGTCGAGACCGATCTCGCCGGCGCGCCGGGCGTCGTACGGGTCTCCGGTGCGGTGTTGCGCCAAATTGTATATAATCTTGTGCAGAATGCGATGGATGCGTCACCAGCCAACGGGTTAGTGCAGGTCAGCGCATCGGTGCATGACGGGCTACTCGAGTTGCGAGTCGCCGATTCCGGGCCCGGTGTGCCTGCGGAATTGCGTGACCGTATTTTTCTGCCATTTTTCAGCACCAAGGATGCCCGCTCGCGTACAAGCGGAATGGGACTTGGCCTCTCGTTGGTGCAACGCTCGGTGCACTCGGCCGGCGGTCGTGTGCGCGTGGAGGATGGACCAAGTGGCGGCGCTGTGTTTGTGGTCGAACTGCCGTTGCCGAACCTCAAGGAGAGTTGATGCAACACGCCGGAAGAATTCTTCTCGCCGATGACGATGACACCTTTCTCAACGCGTCGGCAGACCTGCTGCGGCGCGAAGGGTATGAATGCGAAACGGTGAATGATGGCGCGAGCGCCTTGGCGCGCGCCGCGCAACAGCAATTCGATTTGCTGATCACGGACCTCGAAATGCCCGGAAACTCGGATTTGCAACTGGTGCGCGAGATCGCAACGAGTAATGGCGGCCTGCCGGTTATTATTCTGACTGGCTACCCGTCCGTGCGGTCCGCGGTTGCGTGTATCGAGTTGCCGGTTGCCGCTTATCTCACCAAGCCGGTGGAGTTTCCGCTCCTGTTGTCAAAGGTTCGCGCCGCCGTCTCGCGGTTCCGAAGCTATCAGCTGATGCAGAACACCGAGGCGCGACTCCAGGAAGCCCGTGAAGAGTTTTCACAGGTCTCGGCCGCGACACCCACCGGAACATCAGTGGATGTGTTCCTCGCGCTTACCCTGCGAAATGTGATGGGATCGCTGACCGACCTGGAGCAACTCGGCCGGGCGTTGAGCAACAAGCCGGTCGGCTCACACGCCTGTCAACTGATGAATTGTCCGCGTGGAACGCAATTGCGGGACGCTGTCGTCGAGACGGTTCGAGTCCTCGAAGAGACCAAGGGTGCTTTCAAGTCAAAGGTCTTGGGCGACCTGCGGCACAAGCTCGAACTGATGCTTGCGGTGAACTAGGTTCAGAAGCGCGGTGGTGTTGGCGGCGGCCGACGGAAGCGAACCCGTGACGTATCGCTCCACGAAGCATGCAGACCATTCGCGAGGGTGACGCGCACCGTGGGCGTCCCGGTGACCGCAGGCAAGACGCCCAGAGGGCTATGGAGCGTGACATCGCCGCCCGGTCGCGTCGGCGATGTCAGTGCCGCGTGCTGGGCGAACGGATGTGCGGGCGCTCCAAGAAAGCGCCCAATCGCGAGCACGAAGAACAGCAGTCCGAATCGTATGACTTCACGGGGTATCGCACGCATGGCGATCACTCCTCTCGATGGCATTGGTCGCGGCACAGCGTTCACTCGAACCGGCTGTACCGATGTTACAGATAATTCCGACTGAACTCGCGCACTTCGCGTTCAATTGCGGTGCGCGATTGGCCGTACCGCTGCTGTAGCACACCGACAAGTCGTTCGCGTTTGCCGGCAATCACCCGCAGGTCGCGGTCGGTGAGTAGTTCCCACCGCTGGCGCACATTGTCGGTCGTCTCGGCCCAACGGATACTGAGGTCGCTCCACGTCATTATTATCTCCTGATTGATTGAGGTAAGGCGGTGCGCGGCACGGCCATACGTGCCGCGCACCACCCATATCACATCACCGGTCGATCATCCGACCGGACTAGGGTCCGGTTGCCGACGGCATCCCCCCAGTTCTACGTCCACCGATACTGCCGGCAACCGGAAAAACAAAAAGGCGCGAAGCGCGATCTCTTGTGAGACCGACGTTTCGCGCCATCATCCACGGAGGACCGAATTCCCTCCGGCGATCTGGCGGGCAGCGCAAGTTCTGCTGCCCGATTTTTCTCTTCACCCTGACAATAGCGACCCTTATTTACTCGCGCAAGTCACACGTTTGGGGTACTTTGGAGTATACCTATTTCGTGTACGACAACTGATAGTTATACCGGACGATTGTGGTTTTCCGTAAGCTGTATCACATCTCAACGAGCACCTTGGCGGACGGGCAAATGGCCCGTAAGTGCGAGGCGCCAAGCGGCCCCTGGTCAGGGGCGGCTTGCGCCTCGTTTTTTCTTGCCACGGTGCGACAACCCCGAGGAACAGACTCATGACGTGGGATAAAATAAAGGGCTCGTGGAAGGAGCTGCACGGCACCGTGCGCGAGCAGTGGGGCAAACTTACCGACGACGACCTCACGGTGATTGCCGGCCACCGTGACAGGCTCGTCGGTGCGATTCAGCGGCAGTACGGCTCCACACGCGCTGATATCGAAACAGAAGTGAGCGCCTTCGAGCAAAAACTCGCCGCCAAGTTCAGAGCCGCCGCCGACAAGCTCAGTCCTCCGGAAGATAAGAGCTGACGCCAACGCCGAACCCATCTCTCACACTTAACTCAGGAGCACATCCATGCTACGCTGGGCTTTTATTTTCCTTCTCTTCGCGCTTGTCGCCGCCTTCTTCGGCTTTGGCGGCATTGCCGCCGCCGCTGCCGGAATTGCGAAGGTACTCTTCGGGCTTTTCCTGTTGATGTTTCTGGTTATGCTCATTCTGGGCTTGAGCATCGGCAAGAAAATTTTGTGAATTACGCGGGGCATCGACCGCGCGCGATGGCGCCGTGGTCGATGCCCCGGTGTTGCACGGCTGGAGAAAGCCCTACTGCACGTGCGTCAACCATCCGTGCTCGTCGGGCACACGGCCATTCACAATATCCAGAAAACGTTTCTGGATCGCCCGCGTCACCGGACCGGGTTTGCCGGTTCCCACCGGAAGGCGATCAACGCTACGCACCGGTGTGATCTCGCTTGCCGTGCCGCTGAGGAACAGTTCGTCGCACGTATAGAGCACCTCGCGCGCCAGCGGTTGCACGTGCGTAGCAATGCCCAAGTCCTTGGCGATCGTCACGACTGAGTCACGGGTGATACCGGGAAGAAGCGTCCCATCAATCGGCGGGGTGTAGATCGCGCCGTCGGCTACGACAAACACATTCTGCCCGGATCCCTCACTTACCAATCCGTCCGGACCGAGCGCAATGGCTTCTTCATAACCATCGGCGAGCGCTTCCATCTTGATGAGCTGGCCGTTGAGATAATTGCCGGCGATCTTGGCGATTGCCGGGATCGTGTTTGGTGCCACCCGATGCCAACTCGCCACGCAGGCGTCCACGCCTTTTTCGAGCGCATCGTCGCCCAGATACGCACCCCACGGCCAGCACGGCAGGAATACTTCAACCGGACTCTCAAACGGCACCATTCCCGCGGCGCCGTAGCCGCGGAGTACCATCGGGCGAATGTAGCACGCTTCGAGTTTGTTGCGGCGCACCAATTCCCGCGCGGCCTCAACGAGTTGGTCCGGCGTGTACGGCACATCCATCCGGTAAATCTTGCACGAGTTGTACATCCGCCGGAGATGCTCGCGCAGTCGAAAAATCGCCGGCCCTTTCGGTGTGTTGTAACACCGAATGCCCTCGAACACCGCCGAACCGAACTGCACGGCATGTGCCAGGACGTGGAGCGTCGCGTCCTTCCACGGCACGAACTCACCGTCGCGCCAGATCCATTCAGACTCACTGATTTTGCTCATACGTCTCCGGAATTCATGTGTCGTTATGCGTCCGTCGCCTACAGCAGCGCGCGAATCCAGCCGCCATCGACGGCAATCGATTGCGCGGTGATGTAACTGGCCTGCTCCGACGCGAGAAATGCGGCAAGCGCCGCGAACTCTCGCGGTTCGCCCAAACGCCCCATCGGAATTTGCTGCTCCCACGCCGCGAACGCCGCTTCACGGGAAATACCCTTGGCCTTGGCATTACTGTCGCCGAGTTGCACGAGACGCTCGGTTTTGGTGTAGCCGGGCATGAGGTTGTTTACGGTGATATTGAACGATGCCACCTCATTCGCGAGCGTGCGCGCGAATCCGGTCACCGCTGCCCGCACACTGTTCGAGAGAATAAGACTGTCCACCGGCTGCTTCACGGCGATCGACGTGACATTCAGAATGCGACCCCAGCGACGCTCCTTCATTCCCGGGAGCGCACCCCGCACCAGATTCACGACGCTATGAAGATTGAGATCTACGGCCTTCTGCCATGCATCCGGCGTGTGACTTTCGAACGGGCCCGGAGGCGGCCCGCCAGCGTTTGTGACCAGTATGTCGATACGGCCGAATGTCTCAATGCATGACGCGATGGCTCGCTCCACCGCGGCCGGGTCGGAGATATCGGCGACAATGCCGAGCGTCTGCACACCATAGCGCGCCGCCAGATCAGCGGCCACTTGCGTGATCGTGTCGCTCCGGGCACAACAGGCCACCGTCGCCCCCTCCGCGGCGAGTGCCTCGGCGATCGCGAGCCCCAGCCCGCGGCTCGCGGCCGCGACAAATGCGACGCGGACCTTCAGTCCAAGATCCATTTCTATTTCTTGTGGAAGTAGTTGTCAGTGTGATTCAGCCAGTCTTCGCGCGGCGGACTGAAGACATCAATGTCCAGCGTGTCTTCAAGCGCCTCGGCCCTGTGCCATACATTCGAGGGAATATGCAGGACCTCGCCCGGGCCCACGTCGAGCGTCTCTTCGCCCTGCTCACCGATCCAGAAGCGCAGGCGTCCCTCCAGAATGTAGGTGAGCTGCTCGTTGTGGTGCTGATGTTTGGGGACAACGGCGCCCTTGTCGAGGTAGACGTGGGCCAGCATCATTTTTTCGCCGGTGACCAGTCGGCGGGAGATCTGGTCGGTCACTTTTTCCTTGGGCATATCGTTCCAGCGGAAAAAACTGACGTTATTAGGACTCGACATTGGGGCGCGGTCTGAGGGTGGCAATGGGCGTAAGGATGTTCGCAGGATCAATTTGGCACGGATGTCACGTTCGCGCACCCTTCCGGTGCCCGTCGGCAGAGAGATCCGCTATCATTTAGGCTGACCCGCCAGCGGAGACGTCGGTGCAAATCGGAATGATCGGCCTTGGACGAATGGGCGCGAGTATGGTGCGGCGGTTGATGCGGGGCAGCCATCAGTGCGTGGTACACGACGTTTCCGCCGATGCGGTCAAGGCACTAGCCGCCGATGGTGCGGCACCTTCATCGTCGCTCATCGACTTTGTCGGCCAACTCCAACAACCGCGGGTCATCTGGCTGATGGTGCCGGCGGCGGTAGTCGATTCGACACTTGTCTTGCTGACTCCGCTCCTTCAGGCGGGCGACATCGTAATTGACGGCGGCAACTCGTATTACCGCGATGACATCGTCCGGGCCGAGCGTTTGGCCGCGAACAATATTCATTATGTGGATTGTGGAACCAGCGGCGGCGTCTTCGGGCTTGACCGCGGTTACTGCCTCATGATTGGCGGCACGGCCGATGATGTGCGCCATCTAAATCCGTTGTTCGCGTCGCTCGCACCGGGCGCCGGATCGATCGACCGAACCGCCGGGCGCGCCATTCAGAGCGGCACCGCCGAACTCGGCTACCTGCACTGCGGTCCGCACGGTGCCGGACACTTCGTGAAAATGGTCCACAATGGAATCGAATACGGATTGATGGCCGCGTACGCCGAAGGGCTCAACATTTTGAAGCACGCCAACATCGGGAAGCAGGCTCAGACGCACGACGCCGAGACGACGCCGCTGCGAAATCCGGAATTCTATCAATACGATTTCAATTTGGCGGACATTACCGAGGTATGGCGACGCGGTAGCGTCATCGCGTCGTGGCTGCTCGATCTCACGGCCGACGCGTTGTCGAAAGATCCCGCATTGCAGAAATTTGCCGGCCGCGTGTCCGACTCCGGCGAGGGACGTTGGACAATCGACGCCGCCATCGACGAAGCCGTACCGGTGCCAGTGCTGGCGGCCGCATTGTTCGAACGCTTCAGCTCGCGCGGCGAAGCCGACTTCCAGAATCGTGTCCTCTCGGCGATGCGTGCGGAGTTTGGCGGCCACGCCGAAAAAGGGGCGACTACGTGAGCGTTCCGCGATCGGATGCATTTGTTTTTTTTGGCGCGTCAGGTGATTTGGCGTACAAGAAGATTTTTCCCGCGCTGATGGCGATGACCAAACGCGGCGAGCTGGAAATGCCGGTGATCGGTGTGGGGCGATCGGGATGGACGGTCGACCAATTCCGTGCGCGGGCCCGCGACAGTGTACAGCATCATGGACCGATAGATGAGGCCGTGTTCGAACGGCTTTCGTCGCGAATCGCCTACATCGATGGTGATTATCGCGACGCGGCGACATACAGCGCTATCCGCGCGGTGCTCGGCACCGCTGCCAACCCACTGTATTATCTCGCCATTCCGCCCAACATGTTCGAGACCGTAGCCTCCGGGCTCGGCGCGGCAGGATGCACAAAGGGTGCACGAATCGTCGTTGAAAAACCGTTTGGCCGCGATCTGGCATCCGCGCAGGCGCTCAACACGACTTTGCACACCGTCTTCGACGAATCCAGTATTTTTCGCATCGACCATTTCCTCGGCAAAGAGTCGGTACAGAACCTGCTCGTCGTGCGTTTTGCCAACACACTGCTTGAGCCAATCTGGAACAACCATTACATCGAGAGCGTGCAAATCACGATGGCCGAGAAATTCGGCGTCAATGGTCGCGGCCTCTTTTATGAAGAAGCTGGCGCCATTCGCGACGTCATTCAGAATCATTTACTGCAAGTGGTCGGATTTTTGGCCATGGAACCGCCGTCACTCAGTTATCGCGAGTCCATTCGTGACGAACAGGCGAAGGTCTTCAGGAATATTCGCCCGCTGAGTCCGGATGATCTGGTGCGGGGGCAGTTTCGCGGCTATCGAAATGAGGAGGGCGTCGCGCCCGATTCCACTGTTGAGACCTATGCGGCTGTGCGTCTGTTCATTGATTCGTGGCGGTGGGAAGGTGTGCCGTTCTTGATCCGTACGGGGAAGTCGATGGCGACGACCTGTACGGAAGTGCTGGTAACGCTCAAGGATCCCCCATTGATCAACCTCGCGCCGGGGGAAAACAACTACGTGCGGTTCCGGCTCAGTCCCGAAGTGACGATCGCCATCGGCGCCCATATCAAGAAACCCGGTGAGGCGCTGATGTCCGAGCTCGCCGAGTTTCAGGTTTCACACAATCCGCACGGCGACGAAATGGACCCGTATGAGCGGTTGCTCGGCGATGCGATGAAGGGGGAATGCACCCTTTTTGCACGCCAGGACGGTGTGGAAGCTGCGTGGGCAGTCGTGCAACCCGTTCTGAACAACGCTGTGCCGGTGCACGAATATGAACCCGGTAGCTGGGGTCCTGCCGAGGCGACGAAGCTCGCTGCGGATGTCGGCGGCTGGCATGATCCGGAAGCCAGCCCTGTTCAGTGAACAACAGTCACGCGCGCAATACCAATGAACCGGGCGTCCTCGCGGCTGCGGCGGCGGCGTTGGAGTTTGTATCCGATGGTGCGTGCGTCGGGCTCGGATCGGGTCGGGCGTCATCGGCGTTTATCAGGGCACTCGGCGAGCGTTGCCGCGACGGGTTGCGCGTGCACGGCGTCGCCACATCGGCGGCGAGTGCAACACTCGCGACCAGTGTCGGCATTCCGTTGATCGGCATCGAGGACAGAATGCTCCTCGAACTCACAGTGGACGGCGCCGACGAAGTCGCACCGAATCTGGATATGGTAAAGGGATGGGGTGGCGCGCTGGTTCGTGAACGCATTGTGGCGACCGCCTCAAAGCGACAAGTGATTCTCGTTGGGGCCGATAAACTCGTGACGACGATTGGCGAGCGCGGCCGAATTCCGGTGGAAGTCATCCCAATGGCGCAGTGGCCGGTCACTCACGCACTCTTGGCGCTTGGACTCGCGCCAACGTTGCGCATGGACAGCACGGGTGCGAACCCCTATGTCACCGACAATGGAAACGTGATCATCGACTTCGCTCCGCGTGAACCAATCGTTGACGGTAAGATTGCGCGGGCTGTCGAACGCGCCGTGCTCGATATTGTCGGCGTGGTTGACACCGGGCTTTTTCTTGGGACAGCTGACCGGGTGCTTGTTGGGCACTCAGATGGCAGGGTAGAAACGCTCCTCCGGATTGCGGGCTGACTCCCGAATGAACGCTTCCCTTCCCGAACTCGTCGTACTTCCAACCGCGGACGCCCTGGCCGACGAGGCCGCTCGGCGTTTCGCGGCGTTAGCTGAGGCGGCGATTGCGGCACGGGGACAATTCATTGTTGCACTCTCCGGCGGGTCAACGCCGAAAGCCCTCTACGCACGGCTTGCTGTACCTCCATTTTCCGCCAGCATAGATTGGCCACGGGTCATCGTTATCTGGGGTGACGAACGGTGCGTGCCGCCGGATAATGCGGCAAGCAACTATAGAATGGCGCGCGAGGCGCTCCTGGATCACGTGCCCGTTCCGGCAACACACGTGCGACGGATACGCGGTGAGTACACTCCTGCTGGCGCGGCCGCGAATTACAATGCCGTTTTGCGCGACTTGCTCGATGCCGAGAACGGGATGCCGGTCAGTGATCATACGGCCGCCATTGATCTCGTCCTGCTTGGCTTGGGCGAGGATGGCCATACGGCCTCGCTCTTCCCCGGTGAAATCACGGTGCACAACGCGACAGAGTGGGCGTCTGCTGCTACCGCGCCAACCGTTCCGGCGGAGCGAGTGACACTAACTCCAGCAATTCTCAACACCGCTGCCAACGTGCTGTTCTTGGTGTCGGGTAGCACAAAAGCCGCGATACTGCGTCGTGTGATGGAAGGCCCGCGCACCCCGCACGCCCTTCCGGCACAGTTGATCGCGCCCTTATCCGGTCGCGCGTGCTGGCTCGTCGATGCGGCCGCCGCAACGGAACTCCGGAGAGGTGCCACCGTATGACCGCAACTCCGGCACGGCTCGTCTTTCTACTCGACGTCGACAACACGCTCCTCGACAACGACGCGATCATCGCCGATATGCGAACGGAAATAGCGCGCCTTGTGGGCGCCACGCGTGAGCAAAGGTATTGGGCACTCTTTGAGGAGATCCGCGCCACGGTCGGGTATGCCGACTACCTCGGCGCGCTGCAGCGTTTTCGGCTCGAAGACCCGCACGATTCCAACCTGCTGGCGATTTCCTCGCAATTCGTGAACTACCCGTTCGCCACGCGTGTGTACGATGGCGCATTTGACGTGCTCACATACTTGGGCAAGTTTGGTCAAACGGTGATTCTCACGGACGGCGACGTGGTCTTCCAGCCGCTGAAAATCGAACGGTCCGGCTTGTTCGCCGCCGTTGACGGTCGCGTATTGCTCTACGTGCATAAGGAATTGGAACTCGACGATGTCATCTGCCGCTTTCCCGCCGACCACTATGTTTTCATTGACGACAAGATCCGGCTACTGACCGCCATCAAGAAGGCGTGGGGGGCGCGCGTCACGACCATATTTCCCCGTCAGGGGCATTACGCACACGCGGATGATGTCGCGGGCTATCCAACACCCGATCTCACCGTCGACCGTATCAGCGACCTGCTCAACTATTCGCCGCCGTTCGCCACGGCCGGTACTGGAGATTCCAAATGACGCTTACAGAGCGGCCTGCCTGGAAAGCGCTCGAAGCCCACTGTGCTGCAGTCGGGGCAACGCATTTGCGAACACTGTTCGCCGACGATCCTGATCGCGGGGAGCGGTTACGCACGGAGGCCGCAGGCCTGTATGTCGATTACTCCAAGCAACGGGTCACGAACGAAACACTCCGTCTGCTCCGCACGCTGGCCAATGAATGCCAGCTGCGTGACCGCATTGACGCAATGTGGCGCGGCGACAAGATCAACACGTCCGAGAAGCGCGCCGTGCTCCACGTTGCCCTTCGTGCACCGCGCGGTTCATCCATCGAGCTGGACGGCGAAAACGTCGTGCCAAAAGTGCACGACGTACTCGACCGGATGGGGACGTTTGCCCGTGGCGTGCGCGACGGTTCCTGGAAAGGCCATACCGGTGCGCGAATCAAAAATGTTGTGAACATCGGCATTGGCGGTTCCGACCTGGGGCCCGTCATGGCCTATGAGGCGCTCCGCTGGTATGCCGATCGCGATCTCACATTGCGCTTTGTCTCGAACGTCGACGGCACCGACTTCGTCGAGGCGACGCGCGATCTTGATCCGAGAGAGACGCTGTTCATTATCTCATCCAAGACATTTACGACACTCGAGACCATGACCAACGCGCAGAGTGCGCGGGCCTGGTCTTTGAACATCCTGAACGACGAAGCGGCGATCGCGCGGCACTTTGTTGCCGTGTCAACCAACGCCGCCGCGGTCACGACGTTCGGCATCGACACGGCCAATATGTTCGGCTTTTGGGACTGGGTCGGCGGCCGCTACTCCATGGACTCGGCAATCGGTCTCTCGACGATGCTCGCCATCGGACCTGAACACTTTCGCGAGCTGCTCGACGGGTTCCACATGATGGATGAACATTTTTACACGGCGCCATTCGAAAACAACCTGCCGGTGATTCTCGGGCTGCTCACCATTTGGAACTGCAACTTCCTTGGTGCCGCAACTGTGGCCGTATTGCCGTATGCCCAGTACCTCAAGCGATTCCCGGCATATCTGCAGCAACTCACGATGGAGTCGAACGGCAAGCATGTCACGCTCGACGGTGCGGCGATTGACTATGAGACGAGCCCCGTCATTTGGGGCGAGCCGGGCACGAATGGACAACACTCGTTCTACCAGCTCATTCATCAGGGCACGCGAATCATCCCCTGCGATTTCATTGCATTCTCGAAATCCCTTAACCCGATTGGCGATCACCAAGAGTTGCTGATGGCAAATGTGTTCGCGCAGACAGAAGCACTCGCGTTTGGCAAGATGGCTGAGCAAGTGAGAGCCGAAGGCACTCCGGATTGGCTGGTGCCGCACAGGGTATTCGAAGGGAACCGACCGACGACGACGATTCTCGCCGACCAACTGACACCAGCCACACTTGGCGCGCTCATCGCGCTCTACGAGCACAGTGTGTTTACGCAGGGCGTGATCTGGGGAATCGATTCGTTCGATCAGTGGGGCGTGGAACTCGGCAAGGCGCTCGCGCAACGGATCGCCAAAGAGCTCGCTGCCGCTGACACAACGGCGACGACACATGACAGCTCGACCAACGCGCTGATGCGCCGCTATCGGAAAACACGATGACCACGCGTGACCCGGCACTCGACAAACTCTGTATCAATACGATCCGCACACTGGCAATTGATACTGTCGAAAAAGCGAATTCCGGACACCCCGGAATGCCAATGGGCGCAGCGACAATGGCGTACGTACTCTGGACGCGCCATCTCCGCCATCACCCATCGAATCCGCATTGGTTCGATCGCGATCGGTTTGTTTTGTCGGCAGGTCACGCCAGTGCCTTGCTCTATTCTTTGCTCTTTCTCACCGGGTATGATCTCTCGCTCGACGATCTAAAGTCATTTCGTCAATGGGGGAGCCGTACACCGGGACACCCCGAAAATGGCCATACGAGCGGCGTCGAAGTCACTACCGGACCGCTTGGTCAAGGATTTGCTAACGCCGTTGGACTGGCGATGGCCGAACGTTGGCTCGCGGCGACGTACAATCGGCCTGGTCACGACATCGTTGACCACTATACCTACGTGATTGCCAGCGATGGCGACATGATGGAAGGTGTATCCGCCGAGGCTGCCTCGATGGCCGGTGATCTGCGACTTGGCCGACTCATTGTGCTGTACGACTCCAACCGTGTCACGCTCTCAGGGACGACGGATGTCTCATTCACCGAGAATGTCGGCGGCCGCTTTGGGGCACAGGGTTGGCACGTACAACACGTCGACGGAATGAGCGTTGAGGGCATGGATGCCGCGCTCACCGAGGCACGCCTGAGGACAAGTCGACCGTCCCTTATTGTCGCCAGTACGCACATCGGATTTGGCAGCCCAAACAAGCACGACAGTTTCCACGCGCACGGGGAGCCACTCGGCGCCGACGAAGCACGCCTCACCAAGCGCACCTACGGCTGGCCGGAGGATCAACCCTTTTTCCTACCCGAAGCGGCGCTCGCCGAATTCCGAAGCGCTGAATCACGTGGTGTTGATTCGGAAAATGGATGGCTGCGCGCCGTTTCGGGATATCAGGCCGCTCATCCTGAAATCGCCGCAGAGTTCGCGCGCGTAATTGGCGGAGAGCTTCCTGCTGCTTGGGACGCGACCCTCCCAATATTCACCCCCGCGGATGGCGAGCTCTCCACCCGCGTCGCCGGCGGCAAAGCCATCGAGCGTATTTCTGCCGCCGTGCCGAATTTCATTGGCGGATCAGCGGATCTCGATCCGTCGACGATGACCATGATGAAGGGTCTCGGTGATTTTCAAAGTCCGGATTTTTCTACCACAGGAGAAATCCCGCCCACGCAGGGAATGTCCGGCGGCGTACTCAACTATGCCGGCCGAAATATTCATTTTGGTATTCGCGAACATGCCATGACCGCGATCATTACTGGAATGGCTCATCATGGCGGCGTGATTCCGTTTGGCGCGACGTTTCTGACATTCTCCGATTATATGCGGCCGAGTGTCCGGTTGGCGGCGCTCAGCAAGGCGCATGTGATCTACGTCTGGACACACGACAGCATTGCGCTCGGCGAAGATGGTCCGACACACCAGCCTATTGAACAGATCGCCGGCTTGCGGGCGATGCCGAATATGACCGTGATACGCCCGGCCGACGCGACCGAGACCGTCGAGGCATGGCGGTTCGCCATG
>JANYKA010000153.1 GCA_025358315.1 Gemmatimonadota bacterium
ACCGGATGCCACCGATGCAACGAATCCGCTCAGCGATTCCGTCCCCGTGGCCGCTCGGCGCAGCTTGTGTTCGAGAATCACATCAGTGGAGAAGTTTCTGAGTTGAATGTGCGCCGCCGCTGCGTCAAAGAGCACGCGCTCCGGAACGAGTCCGATTATTTCGCTCCACGTTGGGCTGACACCCCGCGCTTCGGCCTCGAGTTTTACCTGATCGAATGCGCGGTGCAGGGGTGTTTTTTCTGTATCCACCAGATTCATTGAGACCTGTGCCTGTCCGTCAATCTCGAGGCCAAGCCCTTTGACGCCGGGCAGTCCGCCGCTCGACGCGCGCACGGCTTTGGCAACATCCTTGGCCACGCTGAGATTCGACGCCGGTCCGAGATACACGTTGTACGCCACGAGAAATGGGCGCGCCCCGATGACGGTCGCGCCCGCCGTCAGATGCACATGGTTCGGTCCGAAATCGGGCACGCGATTCGGGTTGGTGCCAATATCCGTGCGGGCCAGCTCGAATTCTCCACGGCGAATGTCGGCGAGATTCTCGCGGTCGGGGCGGGTAGCGGCGCGCTCATAGAGAAAAACCGGAATGCCGAGTTCCGTACCGACCCTTTCGCCAAGGGCGCGGGCGAGGCCTATGCAGTCGTCCATCGTCGCGTCGTCGAGCGGAATGAACGGGCAGACGTCGGTGGCGCCGATCCGCGGATGTTCACCGCGGTGCGTGTTGAGATCGATCAGATCACGGGCTTTGGCGATACCATTGAACGCCGCGTGCGCCGCGCTGGCGAGCGGCGCAACGAACGTGATGACCGTGCGGTTGTGCGACGGATCGGACGACACATCGAGGATCGTGACACCCTCGGCGGCAGCAATAGCTCCCGTGATGGCGGCGATGGTCGCGGCGTCGCGGCCTTCGCTGAAATTGGGAACGCATTCAATGAGCTTCATGTTCGATATCTACTCGGCGATCACCGTCGCCAGCAACCACGCATGCATTTTCGGATTTCCGGCGACCAATCCGGTGTGCGCAACCATCCCCGGCGCGCCATGCATGTCGGTAACGATTCCGCCCGCTTCGCGCACCAACAGCATGCCGGCGGCGATATCCCACGGCGCGAGCATCGGTTCCCAGAAGGCATCGAAGCGCCCACTCGCGACGCTCGCTAAGTCGAGTGCCGCTGCGCCGGCACGGCGCACGCCGCTCACGGCGGCCATGACGCGCGACATTTGCGACTGGTAGGCCGGAATGTCGGCCGGATTCTTAAATGGAAAGCCGGTGCCGATCAGCGCCCGCGGCGGCTGGTCGATAGTTGACACGTAAACCAATTCTCCGTTGCACCGGGTGCCGCCGCCGGCGGTCGCGGTGAATTCTTCGTGGCCGGGAATGTCGATAACCACGGCGGCAGACAAAATGCCGTGCGCCAGGACGCCGATCGAAACCGCATATTCCGGGTAGCCGTGCAGGAAGTTGGTGGTTCCATCAAGGGGATCAATCACGAATACGACGCCCTGCCGGAGCCGTTCGGGCGGCATCGTCGCGGCGCTTTCTTCGGCCAGGACGCCGGCTGTCGGCACGCGGCGGCGCACCACATCGAGGATCCGAGCTTCGGCTCCGAGATCCACTTCGCTGACGAAATCGGTGGCGCTTTTTTCCTGCCAAATGATGCCGCGCACGCCGGGCGCACACGCGCGGATGTACGCCGCAGCGACATGGGCCGCCTCGAGCGCGACCGATAATAGTTCGTCAGGTGATTGATCGGTCATTCCCGTAGCCCTATGTTCCATCAATGTCCCGGATCTTCAGCGGTATCCAGCCCTCAGGCGATCTCCACGTCGGAAACTATCTCGGTGCAGTGAAGAATTGGGTCGCGCTCCAGCACCAATTCGAGTCGTTCTTCTGCATCGTGAATTATCACGCGATCATCGCACCGTACGAGCCCGCCGATTTGCGTCGGCGAACTCACGACATGGCCGTCGGACTGCTGGCCGCCGGCATCGATCCGACCGTCGCCACCCTCTATGTGCAGTCGCAGGTGCCGGAACATACCGAGCTCGCGTGGATCCTCAATACCATCACGCCGCTCGGTGAACTTGAGCGCCAAACGCAATTCAAAGACAAGGCGAGCCGGCAAGAACAGGTGATGGCGGGTCTGCTGAATTATCCGGTACTACAGGCCGCCGACATCCTGCTTTATCGGGCCGACGTCGTGCCCGTCGGTGAAGACCAGGTGCAGCACCTCGAGTTGTCGCGCGTCGTGGCGCGCAATTGGAATGCGCGGTTCAGCCCTGATACACCGTTTTTTCCTGAGCCGCAGCCCAAGCTTACGCCGACGCGCCGCCTTGTGGGGCTCGATGGGCAGGCGAAGATGTCCAAATCACTCGGCAATACCATCGGCCTGCTGGAAACACCGGACGCCATCTGGGACAAGTTGCGCCCGGCAGTGACCGATCCGGCGCGTCAACGAAAGACCGATCCGGGTAATCCCGACCTGTGCCCGATTATTTATCAACTGCATCGCGCCTTCTCGCCGGAAGGCACCGTGCGCGAAGTCGAAGAGAACTGCCGCGGCGCAAAATGGGGATGCATTGACTGTAAGAAATCGCTGCTGACGAATCTGGTGGCGGAGCTCACGCCGATTCGCGAGCGCGCCACGGAGTTGCAGTCGCATCCGGAGCGCGTCACCGAGGCGCTCGATATCGGCGCCGCGAAGGCGCGTGTGATCGCGCACCAGACGCTGACAGAAGTAAAAAATAAAATGGGACTTCCGCTCGCATGATAACAAGTCTGCACGACATGATGATTGTGTTCCGGCTCGACCTGGCGTCGAAGCTGGCGCTGGCCGTACTTGCCGGTGGCGCAATTGGGGTCGAGCGGCAGATCGCCGGAAAACCGGCCGGGCTGCGGACCAACATCCTCATCTGCCTCGGCTCCGCCTTGCTGATGGATCTCTCTATTGGCGTCGGCATGTTGCACGGTGGCGCACCGATCGGCGATCCGGGGCGCATCGCCGCACAGGTTGTGACCGGTATCGGTTTTCTCGGCGCTGGTACGATCATGCAGGCCAGAGGGACGATCACCGGACTCACTTCCGCGGCGACGATCTGGGTGGTCGCGGCAATCGGCATGACCATTGGCGCGGGGCTGTTCGTCGAGGCGCTCGGCGCGACGGCGATGGTGATGCTCGTGTTGTTCGGGCTCGGACATCTCGAGCACAGTTTGCTGCGTGTGAACCGGACCATGCGCGGCACGGTGCGCACGCGACCGGGCATTGAACTCGAATGGCTACGGGCCACGCTGCACGGCGACGGCATTCGAATCACCAACGTCGAGGTCTTTAATCACGCTGAAGACCGGGTGTTTGAACTCAAGCTCCGTGGGCCCTCGCGCCAATTCGAAATCGCCCGCGCGTCACTGCACGATCATCAGGAAGTGCTCAACGTCTTCTTCGAATAGCGTGACAGCGCGCCGCCTGGTGGTTGATCTGCGATCGAGGGCCGCGGCTTTTCGTATGCCGGTCGCAGTCGGTGCGCGCATCGCCGCCGCCGCCCCAAAAGGCTGGAGTGTCACGGTTGTAAAGGCAGACACTGACTCGTTCGGTGACGGTGCGCAGACACCAAGCGCCGAATCAATGCAGGCAATTGTCGACGCCGAAGCATATCTGGGATTTGGCATGCCGATGCCGCTCTATGCTGCCGCCCGGCAGCTGAAGTGGATCCATTCGGCGACCGCTGGTGTGGCATCGATCCTCTCGCCCGAGGTCCTGGCGAGCCATGTGATCATTACGAATTCTGCGGGATTGTACGGGCCACCGATCGCCGAGCATGTGCTGGGAGGAGTGATCTACTTGTTGCGTGCGTTCGACGTCGCCGGCACGCTGCAACGGGAGGCGCGCTGGGATACGTCGGTGTTCGCGACGCCGGCCGCACGGGTTCGGGAGATCTCCGAGTGTCGCGTGCTCGTGCTCGGTGCTGGGGGAATTGGCAGTGAAGTTGCACGAAGATTCACGATGCTTGGGGCAGAGGTCACGGGAATACGGCGCAATGTGTCGAAAGGGATTCCCGAGGGCTTCACCCGGGTGGTGGGGTTGCCCGAAGCCGATGCGGAGCTGACTCGTGCCGACATCCTCGTGCTCGCGGCGCCGCTGACTGAACACACCCGCACGTTCCTGAATGCCGAGCGGCTTTCGCTGCTCCCTGAGGGCGCAATCGTGTGCAACGTGGCGCGGGGCGCATTGCTCGACGAAGTGGCCCTGATCGCGGCCCTGGAACGTGGCCGATTAAGGGGTGCAGTGCTTGATGTTTTTGTCCTCGAACCGCTGGCGTCCGATAGTCCGTTGTGGCACTTTCCACAGGTGTTGCTTACGCCGCACGTGGCGGGGGTATCGCCGAGGCGCTTTTGGGACCGTCTTACGACACTCTTCCTCGATAATTGGGCCCGCTATTGTTCTGGCGAGCCACTGCGCAACCTCGTGGACCAGCAGGCCGGATACTGAGACTATGGAAAAAATCATTAAGGCCGCGGTCGACCGCGGGGCGAGCGATTTGCACATCAAGGCGGGCGACGTTTTTCGCGCCCG
>JANYKA010000248.1 GCA_025358315.1 Gemmatimonadota bacterium
TCCCAATTGGTCTGCACCGCCCGCTGAGCGGCGTCCGGGTCGCCTGCTTCGAGTGCCGTGACAATGACGTCGTGTTCTGCGGCGGACGTCGCGACCTCATTGGCCAACGTACTCGTATAGATCCGGCCATATCGCTCGGCCTGGGGTCTCACCGCGTCGTGCAAGGCGCGGAGACGGGCACCCGCGCCCAAGTGCACGTAACTGTTATGAAACGCATCGTCGAGGTCGAGCAATTCGTCGGCGTCCGGCATTCGTACGAGCGCGGCATTTCGGAACTGCGCGTTGATGTCACGCATGTGCCTCGTCATCTTGAGACGCGTAGTGCGCGGCCTGATGGCAGCTTCGTGCGCGGCCTGTCCCTCGATCAGCGCCACGATTTGATAGATCGCTCGCGCGTCTTCGGTGGTAAGCGGTGCGACCGTTGCGCGCGTAAGAATGGCGCTTCCCGTTCCCACGATGAAGCCCTCCTGGCGCAATCGCTCCAGTGCAGCGCGCACGGGCGTTCGGCTGATGCCGAGCCGCGCAGCCACTTCGCGTTCAACGAGCCGGGCGCCAGGTGGGAGGCGCCCTCGCACTATGCGGTCGCGCAACTCATAATAGGCGGTATGCGTTCCCTCACCTCGCGCGATCACCGGTTCGAGGCCATTTGCCAAGTTACCCTGCCTGCGCCCCAATGCCGGCTTCGTCGCGGCCTTCGCCGACGCTTTCGCGCTGGCGGGACTCGTTGCTGCTTTTCCGCTACCAGCCGAGAGTGATTGAGGCATGAGCGGAATGTAGCGTGCAATGAGCGCAAGCAGGGCTGTGACTGAGTCATGATGTGACAGAGCAAGGATGCCTTGACCCATCGCCAGCGTGTTTCGGCAGCGCGCCGATAGTGAGGCTAGGGGTAAATTGGTAAACCATTGCGGTATACCGATACGAAGCGTACGTTGGACTTCGCCACCCTCTCCCTTGTCGGACAACGAATCCATCTGGGCTGCCGTGCCAGACCAAAATCCTGACACTACAAACGCCCGACATACGGACGTGAACCCGGCACCTTCGGGGCTATTCGATCTCGCGGCAGCGCTTGAGATCCGGCCACTAGCGTCGCTCGCCGAGTTTCGGTCATGCGTTGCCATTCAGGAAGAGGTATGGGGGCCTGGCTTCGTCGACGTCGTATCCGCCTCCGTGCTGCAGGTCACGTCTCGTATCGGCGGCATTGTGCTTGGTGCCTTCACCCCGACGGGCAGCTTGGTCGGTTTCGTCGCCGGGTTCACGGGAATCGAAGATGGACGGCCGATTCACTGGTCACATATGCTGGGTGTGCGGGACGCGGCGCAAAATGCCGGCGTCGGCCGTATGCTCAAGGAGCATCAGCGTGCAGAGCTGGTGCGCATGGGCATCTCGGAGATGCGCTGGACGTTCGACCCCCTTGTCGCTAAGAACGCACACTTCAATCTGAATCGACTTGGCGCGCGCGTGGTCCGGTATGTCCGGGATATGTACGGCAACATGGGAAGCGCTCTCCATGGCACCATCACCGACAGAATCATCGTCGCTTGTCCTGCAGCCAAAGGTGAGGTCGTATCGACCACGCCCAGAATAGCGAATTCGACGGCTCCCATCCTCACTACGGCGGTGTCAGGAGACAATCAGGAGCTGCCGCATGCTTCATCGCTGCCACCGGCCATATGGATTGAAGTCCCATCCGACATCGCAACGGTGATGAAAGACTCGCCGAAGCTCGCCTTAGTGTGGCGTCTAGCCGTCCGCCTCCATTTCGAATGGGCGCTCGGGAGTGGGTACGTTGTGACCGGGCTTCACCGCGATGGCGCCAGCTCGCGAACGTTCTACGTGCTCCAACTCGACCCCGCAGGCCGATGAGCCGCATGCACTCTCACAATCCCGCCGCGACTGCACGCAAATGCTGACCATAGAACGCATTACGGTACGCGAGGTCCACCTCCCTCTCTTAGAGCCCTTTCGCATTTCGTCCGGCGTGTTTCGCGAACGGCCGATGCTCCTGCTGGAGCTGACCGAACGATCGGGCGCGACGGCGTGGTCGGAGTGCGTCGCGATGGAGCGTCCGAACTACACCGCGGAAACGATAGAAACCGCATGGCTGGCGATGCGCAAATGGCTCGCACCGCGTGTACTCGGACGCGAATTTGCCGGTCCGCACGAAGTTGCTGCCGTCCTGGCGGAGAACATTCGCGGGCACAACATGGCCAAGGCCGCTATTGAAATGGGCTGCTGGGGCGTTGCAGCGGTGATGCAGGGCCTACCGCTCACCGATCTCATCGGAGGAACGCAAAGTCGCATTCCCACGGGCGTCTCGCTCGGAATCCAGTCAGAGCCGTCAAAGTTGGTTGATCGCGCGTTGGCGGCCGTCGCCGCAGGCTACCATAAAATCAAGCTGAAAATTCAGCCAGGTCAGGATGTAGAGTATGTCCGCGCGGTGCGTGAAGCGGTCGGGTCGGGCATCGAACTGATGGTCGACGCCAACTCCGCGTACACGTTGGCCGACGCGAACCATCTGGTGGAGCTTGATGCATTCAACCTCATCATGCTCGAGCAACCGCTCGGTGATGACGATCTCGTGCGGCACGCGCAGCTGCAACGGCGACTCACTACCCGGATCTGCCTGGACGAGTCAATCACGAGCGTCGACCGCGCGGAAGACATGATCACACTCGGCAGCGGTCGGATCATCAATATCAAGCCGGGACGTGTGGGTGGGTTTAGCGCGTCGATCGCAATTCACGATATTTGCCAGCGCGCGGGGATTCCCGTGTGGTGTGGCGGGATGCTCGAGAGCGGCATTGGGCGCGCATACAATGTCGCGCTGGCGTCGCTGCCCAACTTTACGCTGCCTGGTGACCTGAGCCCCAGTGCCCGCTACTGGGCTCGCGATCTCGTCACGCCCGAGTGGACGATGGACGGTGAAGGCATGGTTCACGTGCCTCGCGAGCGACCTGGAATCGGCGTCGAGGTGGACGTAGAGCTGGTCGAATCACTCTCGCGGCGAACCGAGGTGTTTACAGCAAGTGCTTGACGAAGCCGAGGTACTTATGATGGTGGTACGGCGCGACCGAGCGATAGTCAGGCGCGGCAGTGGCGTGCTGCTGTTTAAACGAATGGCGAAAGCGGTATGATCTCCACACCACAGCTCCGTCGCACACTCGGTGTGACCGATCTGACGCTTATCGCTATGGGAACCGTTATCGGTTCCGGCATCTTTCTGGTGCCTGGAGTAGTACTGCGGGAAACGGGCATGCACGTCGGATTGGCCATGGTGGTGTGGTTCGTGGCGGGCATCCTTTCATATCTCGGAGCGCTTACATATGCCGAGATGGGGGCAATGAAGCCGGATGCCGGAGGCTTGTACGCCTACATTCGCGATAGCTTCGGGCCGCTGCCGGCATTCCTGTACGGCTGGACCAGCTTCTTCGTAATCGCCAGCGGTTCGGTAGCTACGCTTGCCGTCGCGTTCTCTGGCTACTTCAGTCAGCTCATCCCCATTGGTGCAGCGGCCGCCAAAGCGGTCTCGCTCGTGATGGTATTGACAATCGCGTTAATCAACGTGCGCGGCACCGGCACGAGCTCGACTGTGCAGAATTGGACGACCGGGGCCAAGCTTCTCGGGCTCGTCGTTTTCAGCCTGGTGCTAATCGTATTCGGGCGGGGCGCTCCGCCTGACTCGATTGCGGCTCCACCCAGTTGGCCCGAGGCCCTTACCCCGGCGCTCATTTCCGGCATCGGGATTGCAATGATCGCCGTGCTCTGGGCGTACGAGGGCTGGCAGTATCTGACCTTTTCGGCGGGCGAAACCGTCAACCCACAGCGGACATTTCCGCGAGCCATCATGTTGGCCACTGCGTCGCTCATCGGGTTGTACATGATCGCAAATATCGGATATCTCGCAGCCCTCGGTGCACGCGCGGTAAGCGCGAGTGACCATGTCGCCGCAGACGCGGGTGTCGTAGTCTTGGGCCCGATCGCCGGCCGCGCAATCAGCGTTCTCATTCTCATTTCGATCTTCAGTGCAGCGAATGGGCTAATGCTCACTGCGCCGCGCCTGTATTTCTCAATGGCGGCCGATGGCTTGTTCTTCAAGCGATTGGCGATCATTAGCCCGCGCTTCGGCACCCCTGCCTTTGCGGTGGTGGCACTCGCCGCGTGGTCGATATTGCTGGCCTTG
>JANYKA010000128.1 GCA_025358315.1 Gemmatimonadota bacterium
AAGATGAGCGCCACCGCCCGCGAGAAGATCGTCGCGGCCGGTGGGCGCGTCGAGGAGTAACATGGCGCAGCAGGCAAATCCATCAGCAGCACTGGCGAATATTTACAAGACGCCGGAGTTGTGGCAGAAGATCACGTTTACCTTCCTCTGCCTGGTGATTTACCGTCTTGGTTCGCATGTTGCCGTCCCCGGCGTCAACGTGCAGGCCATGGCCGACTTTTTCCTGAATCAATCCAAGGGAAGTGGCGGCGGATTCTTCGGGCTCTATGATTTGTTCGTCGGCGGCAATCTCTCGCGCTCGACGATTTTGGCGCTCGGTATTATGCCGTACATCTCGGCCAGCATTTTTTCGCAGATCTTCGGGGCGGTCATCCCGTCGATCGACAAAATGCAGAAGGACGAGGAAGGACGGAAAAAAATCACGCAATGGACGCGCTACGCCACGGTGGTATTGGCGATGGTCCAGGCGTACGGTTACACCCTGTTCACGCAGGGCGTAACGGGCGCGGTGGCGAATCCGGGTTTCAGCTTCACGGCTGAGATGATCCTGATTCTCACGACCGGCGCGATCTTCGTGATGTGGCTCGGTGAGCAGATCACGGAGCGCGGGCTCGGCAATGGCGCCTCGCTGATTATTTTCTTCTCGATCGTCGAGCGCTTCTGGCCCGGCATCATCTCTACATTCAACTATGTCACCACCGGCGCACTCAGCATACTTTCGCTGCTGGCGCTTGTCGCGGTGATGGTCGGGGTCGTCGCCGGCGTGGTGCTGATCACGCTGGCCGCGCGGCGCATTGCGATTCAGATTCCGCAGCGGACGATGGCCCGTGGCCGTCAGCGCGAAGCGGCCAAGAACTTCATTCCGCTCCGCATCAACAGCGCGGGCGTCATGCCGATCATTTTCGCCCAGTCACTGATCATCGTGCCCGGCGCCGCGGCGCAGTTCAGCGGCAACGAAAAGCTCGCAAACTTTGCCGAATATTTTCAGATCGGCACGCCGTTGTACTTCATTCTGCTGGCGACGCTGATCATTTTCTTCACCTACTTTTACACGTCGATCATTTTTAATCCGATCGATCTGGCCGAGAACCTGAAGAAGCAGGGCGGCTTTATTCCCGGCGTGAAGCCGGGGTCGAAGACGGCCGAGTATATCGATCAGGTGGTGAGCCGCATCACGCTGCCGGGCGCGATTTTCCTGACGATAATTGCGCTGTTGCCGGTATGGATTGGCGACGTGCTGGCGGTACCGTTCCGATTTGGCGGTACGTCGCTGCTGATCGTCGTCGGTGTGGCGCTGGATACGATCGCCCAGATGCAGCAGCACTTGCTGCTCCGGAAGTACGATGGCTTTATGAAAAAGGGCCGCGTACGTTTTCGTGGGCGCAACGCGTCCGGCCTTTGATCGCGTAGCGATATGATCGTCGTGCTGCTCGGGCCACCGGGCGCCGGCAAGGGGACGCAGGGGGAGCGGGTAGCCGCTGCCCTCGGCGTCCCCAAGATTTCTACCGGCGATGTGATTCGCGACGCGATGAAGGCCGGCACGCCGATGGGACTCGCCGCCAAGAGCTACTACGACCGTGGCGACCTCGTGCCGGACAATGTCATTCTTGGAATCATGAAAGACGCCCTGTCGGCGCCGGCGCAGACCAAGGGTGTTGTGCTCGACGGCGTGGTACGCACGGTGCCGCAAGCCGAGGGGCTCAACGCTGTTCTGGCCGATCTGGGCCGCCATTTGGATGTGGTGATGCTTTTCAAGATCGAAGACGAAGCATTGGTCGCACGGTTGAGCGCCCGGACCGTGTGTGATGCCTGCCAGAGCCCGTTTACGGGGCGTGCTCCGGGTGAGCTGCACGCTGAGTGCCTGAAGAGCCCCAAGGGCCACCTGATGCGTCGTAAGGACGATGAGCCCTCAGCGGTTCGCAATCGGCTGCACGTATACGAGCACCAGACCGCGCCGGTCATCGCGTGGTATCGCGAACACGATCAGCATATCGCCGAGATCGACGCGCTGGGGACCTTCGACGAAGTGAAGGCGCGCGCGTTGCAAGCCGTCGGGAAGGGTTGATGGTGCAGCTCAAGTCGCCCCGTGAACTCGAGACCATGGCGGCAGGGGGGAAAATTCTTGCCGACACCCACGCGGCGGTGCGCGCCGCCGTACGGCCCGGCGTATCAACGGCCGATCTCGATAAGGTCGCCGAAGATTTTATTCGTTCGCACACGGGGGCCGTGCCCTCGTTCAAAGGGCTGTATGGTTTTCCGGCGAGCATTTGCGCGAGTGTGAATGAAGAGATCGTGCACGGCATTCCGTCGTCGAAACGGATCCTGAGGGACGGAGACATTATTTCGGTGGACATCGGGGTGTTTTATGGCGGGCTGCATACCGACGCGGCGCGCACATTGGCGGTCGGGTCGATCGATGCGCAAACACAGCGACTGCTCGACGTGACCGAAGCGAGTTTGGAAGCAGGGATCGCCCAGGCGATTCCCGGAAATCACGTCGGCGATATTGGTGCGGCGATCGAAGCCGTGGTGCTACAGTCGGGATTTACCGTGGTGCGCGAGCTGGTCGGGCACGGGGTAGGGCACTCGATGCACGAAGAGCCGCAAGTGCCGAATTATGGCAAGCCCAAACGCGGCAAGAAGCTGGAAGTGGGGCTCACAATTGCGATCGAGCCAATGGTGAATGCCGGTGTGGCGGGGACGCGGACGCTTGGGGACAAGTGGACAGTCGTCACGATTGATGGAGCCCGGTCGGCGCACTTTGAGCATACGGTTGCGGTGACGGAAGATGGGCCTCGGGTACTGACGCGAGGTTAACTACAACGGGCCGTACAGCGTGCAGCGTGCAGCGTGCAGCGTGCAGCGTACAGCGTGCAGCGTACAGCGTGCAGCGTGCAGCGTGCAGCGTGCAGCGTGCAGCGGGTGCCTGGTTGGCAACCGCTTTTCTTCATTAAGCAGTACGCTGACCGCCGTCCGCCCCGCAGGTGCAAACAATTCCTTCCCCAATCCACTCCCAGCCCGCCCACGCTGCCCGCCGTCCGCCTCGTACGTCCGTCCAGATGTTGCCTCGGCGCGCCTGTCCTCCCACTGCTTTTATCCAATCTGTTGCTCAACAATAACCAACGCCTCCGCCACACTGGCCGCTGCCTTCGCGACCAGCAACTTAGCCTCAGCCGCGAATCCCTCCCCCGCACTCTTGTCATTCATCGAAGCAATGTTGATCCGCACGTTGTATGCCGCGCCCTTGCAAGCGGCTTCGGCGAGCAAGGCGGCAACGCCGGCATCACTCACCGCATTCGTGTTCCCTTTCGCCGCGCATCGCGCCGCAAGGGCGGCGACACCGGCGGCGGCGCGGACGGTCTCGAGCGGAACTTCCGTCGCGGTCATCAGCGCACGCTGAATCGCCGCGTCGCGAGCCACGGCATTCTCCGGTGAATCCTTCGGCATCTTGTATGCGTTGCTCACCAGCGTGTACGCCGCCGAGTCGCGCTTCACCAGTGCCGACAGTTCGTGAGCCAGTGCCGCCGCTTCACTCGCAATTGCTTTCATTTCGCCATCCACGGCCGCGTATTTCTTGCGGCCAATCGTCAGGCCGGCGACCATTTGCGC
>JANYKA010000276.1 GCA_025358315.1 Gemmatimonadota bacterium
CACCAGTGCTGGATGAACCCGATGATATGCCCCCCCGCACGGTGCCGAAGGCAATGCCTCGCTCGCGCTCCAGAGAGAACATTGATGATGTGGTCGCCCGCAGTAATGCGGCCATTGCCGAGCATGCGCCCCCAGCGCGTGTACTCCGCCGAGCTGAGTCGGACGCCAGTGCGCTCGACAAAGTGCTCGATAAAATTTCATTGACCGGCATCGATAGCCTCACCAGCAACGAACGGCGTCTGCTTGATGATGCGTCGCGCCGCCTCCGGGACGAATAGGACAAAATGCCACAACCAGAACTGCTCGAGACCTTTCCGAATCCGTATCCCAAACGGGATTACGAAATATTTATGACCTGTCCGGAGTTTACCTCACTCTGTCCGTTGGGCGGCATCGAAACCGATGCGGCCGAACTGGCCCTGTTGACTGGTGGTGCGCCAGATTTCGCGACGATCAACATCACGTATGTGCCCGATCGCGAATGTGTAGAGTTAAAAAGTTTGAAACTCTATCTTTGGAGTTTCCGCAACGACGGGATTTTTTATGAACGCGTGGTGAACACGATCTTCGACGATCTAATGAGGGCGGTGAAGCCGCAAAAAATGACGGTCGTCGGCGACTTCAATATTCGCGGTGGCATCAAGTCGGTGATCACGGTCGAGCACATCGCCCGAAGTAAAAGGAAACGCTAGAGCACAACTGGTGTCAGTCGGCGATGGGGAAATCGCCGGACTTCCAGCCGATTGAGTTGCGGCGGCCGGCGCCCCACCGCGGATACGTGCCGACCGAGCGAACCGCCGTCGATAGCCCAGCGACATCGCGCACGACTAGCTCCGCTTCGGTATCGCCAACCTGGTGATCGAATTCGACAAAGAACCGGTAACTCCACGGTTCACCGGTCGGCCGGGTTTCGATTCGCCGTATATTGACACCATGGCGTGCGAGTGGGGCGAGCGCATTGAGTAGCGCGCCGGGTACATCGTCCGTCGTAAGCAAAATCATCGTGCGCGCCGGTGTACCAATTGGCAGCGACTGCGGCGAACGGGCGAAGGCAATAAACCGCGTTTGGTTGTCCGGTCGGTCTTCGATATCCGGCACCAGAACGTCGAGATTATATCGCCGCGCTGAATTGCGGCTCGCGACCGCCGTGAATAGTGGATCTGCGAGATTTGATACGTCCTTTGCGGCGCCGGCTGTGTCATTCACCGAGTGGATAGTCAACCTCGGATGGGCACGAAAAAACTTGCCACACTGTGCGAGCGCGACGGCATGACTGAATACATGCTGAGCCTGATCGAAGGATCCGCCCGGAGTGCCGAGAAGACAGTGGTGCACGGCGACGACCGTCTCGGCGATTGCGAAAATCTCCGGGGTCGCGTCAATCGCGTCGTGACTCGCCTGAATCGATCCCACAATAGTGTTCTCGATCGGCAATACCGCCCGGTCGACCTCGCCAGTGGCTAACGCGGCAGTGACTTCGAGAAACTCCCGTGTCGGTACCGGCACTGCGTCACCACCCCAGATCTGCTGGATCGCTTCTTCACCGAAGGCGCCCAGTTCACCCTGAAAGGCAACGCGGAGTGGTGTAGACATAAATCGAGGCCGCGCTATCGGGCGACGGTCGCCACGTCGAGCACGGTCACGGTGCCCAACTTCAGCGCTTCGATGCCGGTGCGAACTTTCGCAAGATCCCCAACGACAACAATCGTAAGGTGATCGATTGGGATGTACTGCCGCGCCACGTGTTGCACGTCCGACCGGGAGACGGCATTTACCGTAGTACCGAATTCCGTGACGGAGCGGAGAGGAAGTCCATACATGCCGAGATCAACCAATTGGCCGGCGATCTGCCCGTTGGTCTCGAAGCGGGCCGGAAGGGCCAAGGATACATACGCCTTGGCGCGCTGGAGTTCTATGGAATCGACCGGGGTATCGCGAATAGCGCGCAACTCCTTGAAAATCTCTACGAGTGAGCTGTCCGTGACATTTGTGCGTACCGAAGTCGACACCCCAAACGGTCCGGCAGTGGGTGCCCACCTGAACGACGAACTGATGCCGTAGGTGTAACCTTTGGTTTCGCGAAGGTTTGAAATGAGTCGCGACGAGAACGACCCGCCCAAAATCGTGTTCATGACGACCAGCGATGCGTAGTCCGGATTGAGGCGATCGACACCCGGTGCTCCGACATAGATCACCGACTGGGCGGCGCCGGGTTTGTCGAGGAGATACACGTTGATGTTGTTATTAACGACGGGCTTAACTGTGATTGCGGTAAGCAGTACGGGCTCTGCGGCCTGTTTCCATGCACCAAACTTTGTCGCGAGCAGCGCGCGCATTTCCGGTTCGGTGACGTCGCCAACGATAATAAATTTTGCCCGTGAAGGAACAAAGGCATGCTCGTAAAACTCATGCACCGTAGTGGAATCGAGTGCGGCGGTCGAAGTGGAATCACCATCCGACGCATAGTGATAGGGGTGGCCGGCAGGGAACAGCAACTGATTGAACGCCAATGCAGCGACTTGGGTTGGCTGATCCTTTCGTTGTAGCAGTGACGCCAGACGCAGGTCACGTTGACGACGAATGTCACTTGCCCGGAATGCCGGACGCAGTGCGACGTCGGCCATCAGGTCGAGGGCCGCGGCGAGCGAACGCTTTGGCACGTTTAACGAAATGGTGAATGCATCTGTTCCCGATGCGGC
>JANYKA010000002.1 GCA_025358315.1 Gemmatimonadota bacterium
CGGGCGATAGCTCTGCCCGTCGTATGTAATGTCCAGGGCCGTGTCAGGCACTATGAGATTTGGTGGTAACGAATCCATAATCGCGCGCGCATATACAAACGGCTTGAAACTCGAGCCCGGTTGACGCATCCCGCTCACCGCCCGATTGAATGGCGACTCGGCGTAATCGCGTCCGCCCACAAGCGCTTTGACATCGCCCGAAGATGGGTCGATCGCCACGACCATTCCCTGCAGGTAGTCGGCGCTTCCCTTGGGATGGTTGGCCCGTGTGGCGTGGCGATACCCGGGGCGGGCCTCTATGGCGGCAGTGCCTTCAATGAGAGCTGTCGTCGCCGAGCGCTGCAGTGCCGGCTCGAGAGCCGTGTAGATACGATAACCGCCTTGCATCAGCGGTACCCCGGCGCGTTCAACCTGCACCCGCACGACATCGATGTAATACTGCGACGGCGCGGACATCCCAGCATTTGGAACCGTGATGACGGGCTGCGCCTTGGCGGCATCGGCATCCGATCGCGTCACGAACTTCTGCTCAACCATTAAGTCCAGAATCGCATTCCGGCGATTCTTGGCACGATCGGGATTTTTTGCCGGATCGTAAATCGTCGGACCCTTGGGGAGCGCCGCCAGCGTAGCGGATTCGGCGAGACTCAGGTTCGCCGCGTTCTTTCCGAAGTAGTGGCGCGCCGCTGCCTCCACGCCGTACCAGCCGTGGCCGAAACTGATTTGATTGAGATAGCTCTCGAGAATCAGCTCTTTGGTGTAATGCCGCTCCATCTCGCGGGCGGCGCTTTGCTCGCGGAGTTTGCGCCCGAACGTGATATCGCGCCGGTCAATAAGATCCGGATGCATGTTGCCGACGAGCTGCTGCGTGATGGTGCTCGCGCCGCCGCGATTCTCACCGAGAATCTTTCCTTTCACGGCACCGGCGATCCCCATCAGGTCGACGCCGTCGTGTTGGTAAAACCGGCGGTCTTCGACGGCAACGAATGCTGCCGGCAAATACCGAGGCAGTGTTTTGATCGAAATGCTGGTGCGCCATTGTTTGCCAATTTCGCCGATCAGCGAACCGTCGCGGGCGAGCACTATTGACGATTGCGGCGGCGTAACAATCTGCCATGCCTCGCCGGTCGGCTTCGCTGCCATGGCTTGCGCAGCGGGCTGTTGGGCGCGCACGACCGTGGCCGCGCAAATCAATGCGACGGCAACAATGGCGCGGGAAAAGGCGGAAACGGGCATCAGGATACACCAATTGTACCCCAACGGCGCTCTGAGGTAACGGCTTGTTTTTCCAGCGGCGTTGCCCACGTTGCCCCGCCGGTGCGACCTTTCCTGACAGCATGCCGCAGCTTCATCTCGCCCTCGCCCAATTTCGCCCCCGCAAAGGGGACCTCCAAGGAAATCTCCGTCGCGTTGGCGAGGTGCTGGCCCAGGCCGCCGCGCTCGATCCGAGGCCGCAGGTCGTGCAGTTTCCTGAAACGGCGCTCTCTGGCTATTTCGTCGAAGGTGGGGTGCGCGAGATGTCGTACGATGCCGCCGATCTGGCCCGCCAGCTTGGCGCCACCTATCAGTCCGCAGCGCCAAGTGCCCAGCCGATTGATGTTGTGATCGGCTTCTACGAGCGCCTCACCGGCACGCTGCACAATAGCGTGATGTACGTGACAGTCGGGAGCGATGGCTCGGCCGCGATCCGCCATGTCCACCGCAAGAACTTTCTTCCGACTTATGGGATGTTCGACGAAGAGCGCTTCGTCGAGCGCGGATACGGCGTGCGGGCCTTCGACACATCATGGGGTCGCGCTGCCATGCTCGTGTGCGAAGATGCGTGGCACTCCCTCACGGGGCTAATCGCTGCGCTTGACGGTGCACAGGTGGTGTTCGTTTCGTCGGCCGCACCAGCCCGCGGAGCATTCGAGCGTGCCGATGGCGAATCTGTGCCCGCCAGTGTGGCGCGCTGGGACCGGCTCGTCCGCGATATTGCCGAAGAACACGGTGTATTTGTCACACTGGCGAATCTGGTTGGAAGTGAAGGCGGCAAGATGTTTCAGGGTTCGTCATGCGTGATGGGGCCCGGCGGTGATATGCGGGCGCGGGCGCCGGTGTGGGACGAGGCACTGCTCACTGCCAACATCGACCTCGACGATATCACCCGCGCCCGGGCAAATGCGCCGCTCCTGTCCGATGTGCGTGCCATGCTGCCGATGCTGCGCGGCGAGCTCGAGCGTGTTGCCGACGGAAAGCCGGAAACCACCGCAGCGGCACCGCCAACGCCACTTGTCGTGCCACTGGTCACCGCGACGACGAGCCAGTCTGCGCCAGCACCCGCCGCGTTGCCACTCGTTTCCGGCGGCGACGCCAGCCGCGGGATGCCCGCGTCGCTGGATATCGATGCCGCACTCACAGAGCAGTGGCTCGTCGCATTCCTGAAAGACGAATTCTCTCGGCGCGGATTCGAAAAAGCTGTGGTTGGACTGTCGGGCGGTGTGGATTCTGCGGTGGTGGCGACACTTGCCGCACGCGCGCTGGGAGCCGCCAACGTCATCGCCGTGCGGATGCCATATCGCACGTCGAGTGCTGACTCGCTGGAGCATGCCCAACTCGTCATCGACCAACTCGGTATTCAATCGCAGACCGTGGACATCAGTGCCGCCGTCGACGGTTACCTGGCGGAGAATGCCGACGCCGATGCAGCCCGTCGCGGAAATGTGATGGCCCGCATGCGGATGATCGCCCTGTTCGATTTAAGCGCGAAATTCCGTGCCTTGCCCGTTGGTACGGGCAACAAGAGCGAGCGGCTGCTGGGCTATTTCACTTGGCACGCCGACGACTCGCCGCCCGTAAACCCGATTGGCGATCTGTTCAAAACACAGGTGTGGGCGCTGGCGCGCCACCTTGGCATGCCCCAATCAATAATTAGCAAGCCCGCCTCGGCCGATCTGGTCCATGGCCAAACGGACGAAAATGATTTCGGGATCAGCTATTCGAAGGCCGATGTGATTTTGAATTGGTTGTTACACGGATATTCGCCGGACGAACTGGCCTCACGCGGATTTGACGCCGGGCAGATTGAGCTAGTGCGGAAGCGGCTAGATGGCACCCATTGGAAGCGGCGACTGCCGACCGTGGCATTGCTTTCAGCGACGGCAATTGGTGAGTCGTATATGCGCCCGGTCGATTACTGAGAGCAAGAATCGGATTGAGCGCACGCCACGTGACCGCTACATAGCAGGGAACATCACAGCCGAGATCAATGTGCCTGCCGCCTCTGACACCGCCGACTACGCCAGAATTGAAAAGGCGATTCGCTTTCTCGATACCAACCGTCTCGCCCAGCCGAGGTTGACGCAAGTCGCGAAGCACGTGGGGTTGAGCGAAACCCATTTCCAAAAACTGTTCACCCGATGGGCCGGTATCAGCCCAAAGCGGTTTTTACAGCATCAAACAGCAGAAGTCGTGAAGCAGCTGCTACGCGACAGGCATTCCGTGCTCGATGCGAGTTACGAGTCGGGGCTTTCCGGTTCATCGCGATTGCATGATTTGCTTGTGAACGCCGAAGCCGTGACGCCGGGTGAATACCAACGCGGCGGCGCGGGGCTGGTCATCCGGTATGGATTCCATCCATCGCCATTTGGCGAATGCCTGATTGCGATCACCCCGCGAGGCATCTGCCACCTCGCGTTCGTCCATCCGGTTTCGCGGACCCAGTCGCTGGCACGCCTGCGCCACGATTGGCCGGCGGCCGACCTTGTGCCCGATCAAAATGGAACTCGTGGCAATGCGGCCGCTGCATTTCCGCCCCCCGGCACCTCCGCCGCTCCTTCACTGGCGCTACACGTCAAGGGAACGAATTTTCAGTTGAAAGTCTGGAGGGCGCTTTTGTCCGTTCCCGACGGCAGCGTCACAACCTATGGTGAGCTCGCACGGGCCGTGGGCAATGCCAAGGCGTCGCGCGCCGTTGGCACCGCGGTCGGATCCAACCCAATCAGTTACCTCATCCCCTGCCATCGCGTGATTCGCTCCACCGGCGAACTTGGCGGCTACGCCTGGGGCCCCGACCGCAAGCGCGTGATGCTCGCGCTGGAAACCACGCCGGATGTTGACGCCACCATCATGCCGCTTGGGCGAAGGCCAACGATACCGCACGCCTCGCGCCGCGCTTTAGCGTCCGGTGCACGGCGCGTGCATAGCGCATGAAGTTCGAACCCGCCCACGGATAGCGGGCAAAAAACTCCACTGGCAGCAATGAGCCCTTCAGCTGATTGCATCGCTGACAAGCGGCCACGAGGTTGCCCGGATCGTGCGTGCCCCCACGCGAAAGCGGGTACACATGATCGAGCGTGGCGATCTCTAGCCCAAGGGCCGTACCGCAATAGACACAGCGCCGCCCGCAATCACGGAAAGTCGCGCGCTTGACGTGACGCTTGTGGTCTTGGGCGAGCACTCGACGGTGATCGCGGGCATTGCCACGGGACGCACGGGACAATGCGATGCGGTGAACACTCCGGTGAGACATGACACCTCGCCGAAAA
>JANYKA010000037.1 GCA_025358315.1 Gemmatimonadota bacterium
AATACCGATGGGGCCCTCGAGATAGCCACTCTCCTGCACCCAGGTGGTCCCCGTCATCTCGCCGTTGCCGTTGAGCGTGAACCATGAGGCAAAGACCGGATCGGAATTCGATTTGCCGCGTGGATGGATGACGGTGACGCCGGTGCGGACCGGCCCTTGTCCGACGACAAGTTTACCGCTGCCGGAGATGAGCGTGGTGTGTCCCACCTCTACGCCGGCGACATCAGTGATCGCATCGAGCGGGCCCGGCGTGCCGCCAATGGGGAGCTTGAGGTCGTGCTCGCGGGGCTTTGCCTGCGCGCTGAGGGAGAGGGCGCAGACGACGAGGGAGGCGAGCGCGATGGTGAGGCGACGCATGTGAGTCACGGTGTTGGGAATTTCAATGACGCGGGCCCGCAGAGTATGCGACGCGCCTTTGCCGAAGGCAAGCGGCGAGTCGTTCCGCGGCGAAGTAGAATACAAGAATATGAAAAACTTTTTCCAGTACTCTCGCTACCTCTTTGTTCTCGCCCATCCGGATGATGAAATTTATACCTGTGCGTTCATACATCAGTTGGTGAATGACGGAATGCGCGTAGATATTCTTTATGTAACGAGCGGAGATTATCAGGGCCCGGACAGGACGTCGGTTCGGGAGGAAGAAGCCCGGGTATCGATGCGGTTATTGAAGGTCAATTTGGGGAACGTGCATTTCATGCGTGTTCCTGAGCGGCAGTTGATGGGCCAAGTGGGTGCCGTGCGCGAGTATATTCTTGCGCTGGCGACTACGGTGCTCGCGGACTGTGTTGTTGGCCACGATTTCGAAGGCGGACATAACGGCCATGACGCACTGAGTTTCTGCACTTCACGCGTCGCAGAGGAACTGCACATTCCGCTATACGTTTTTCCGGCGTACCATGGGGTGCCGGAGGAGCGACGCTGGAACCAGTTCGTGTCACCTCGTGCGGCGACGGATACCCTCCATCTTTCCGCGGAAATGCAATCGCTGCAACGTCGCGTCATGGCGGCGCATGCCAGTCAATCGGGATTTTTTGACATGGTCAGGCGCAGCAGCAGCTACGTGGTATTTAATACCCGTGAGATTTTGCGATTGGTGTCGGAGCCGATCAACTATGGCGAGCCACCGACGACTCCGATTGGCTACGAATATCCGGGAAGCACACTTCGTTTTAAGGATTTCAAGTCGGCGATTGGACTGGCTTGAAAGCGTAACGTAGCAGCGGCACCACTCCCTTCCCACAGAGGCTCCCCCAATGCGACTCGCGGCTTCGTTATTCCTCGCCCTCCTCGCCCTGCCTGCCGGCGCTCAGCAACCCCCGCGCTGGCTCGCGACTTGGTCCACCGCCAACTACGCCGCTACCGCTGCACCGCCGCGCGACTCGGTCGATTACGTGCCGACCTACGTCGATCGCACGATCCGGCAGATCGTGCGCACCACAATCGGCGGCAACAGTGTGCGTATTCGCCTCACCAACGAATACGGTGAGCGTCCGCTGATCATCGGCGCGGCGCACATCGCGTTGCGCGATTCTGGTGCGACGGTGCGCTCATCGAGCGATAAGGCGATCACGTTCAGCGGCAGCAGGTCAGTGACCCTCCGGCCCGGTGCGATCGTCTTCAGTGATCCCGTGAACTTTCACATACCGGCGCTCACCGACCTCGCGGTGAGTCTCTGGGTGAAGGACACCATCCGTGCCACAACGCGGCATCCGCTCGGGCTACAGTCCAACTATGTGTCTGCCCATGGGGATTTCACGGCGGCCGCACGCTTGATTCCCGACACGACGATTGCCCAATGGCTTTGGCTTGCCGGGGTGGACGTCGTGAACGCGAAAGCCACTGGCCTCATCGTCACTATTGGCAACTCGATCACCGACGGATACCGCTCCACCCCCGACGCAAACAGGCGTTGGCCAGATGTGCTCGCGCGCCGCCTGCTCGGATCGAGCGAGTCGGTCAAAGCGGTCGTCAATGCCGGCATCTCGGGCAATGGTGTGCTCGGACCGATCGCCGGACCGAGTGCGCTCGCGCGCTTCGATCGCGACGTTCTTATGCAGCCCGGCGTGACACATGTGATCGTGCTTGAAGGGATCAACGACCTGACGCGCGGTACGGAAAGCGCCGATCCGCGCAACACCGTGAGTGCGCAGGACATCATCTTCGGCTATCGGCAACTCATTGCGCGCGCCCATGAGCGAGGTCTTGTGATCTACGGTGCCACGCTCACGCCGATCGGCGGTATGAATCGCCCAACCACTCCCGCCACGGACGTGAAGCGACGCGCCGTGAACGCGTGGATTCGAACCAGCGGTGCCTTTGACGACGTGATCGACTTCGATGCCGTCACGCGCGATCCGGAGCAGCCCGACCGCTTCCTGCCAGCATACGATAGCGGCGATCATTTACACCCGAGCGACGCGGGCTATAAGGCCATGGGTGAGGCGATCGATCTCACGCTGTTCAGGCGGACTCGGCAATGACCACAGCTCCCAGCGCGCCCCGCGACTTCGACGCCATTGTGATCGGCGCAGGCCAGGCCGGCAACCCGCTCGCCCAACAACTCGCTGACAAAGGATGGCGCGTTGCGCTCATCGAGCGCGAACACTTGGGTGGATCGTGCGTCAATTACGGGTGCACACCCACCAAAACGATGATCGCGAGCTCGCAGGTCGTCTACGAGGCCAGGCGCGGCGCGACGCTCGGCGTCAACATTCCGGAAGTATCCGTCGACCTGCCGCAGATCGTCGCGCGGAAGAATGAAATCGTTGGCCAGTGGCGGTCGGGTCTGGAAGCGCATACAGCGTCGCGACCGAACATCACCGTCTTTCACGGATCCGCGCGCTTCTCAGGACCCCGGCAAGTCACCGTACTGGGTGAGGAGTTACACGCCGACAAAGTCTTTATCAATACGGGGACGAGCTCACTTATTCCGCCCATCCCGGGACTGGCCGACGTGCCGTTTCTCACGAACCGGACGATCCTCGACCTTTCCGTAGTGCCGGAGCACTTGGCGATCCTCGGCGGGAGTTACATCGGCCTGGAGTTCGGACAAATGTTTCGACGATTCGGGAGCCGCGTCACGATCATCGAGAGTGGCGATCAGATCGTCGGCCGTGAAGATGAGGACGTGGCGGCAGCACTGCGCGCGTCGCTCGAAGCAGAAGGCATCGTGTTCCTGACCGGGCACGACGCGCAGTCCGTCACGACGAGTGCTGCCAGCATCCGGATCGCGGTGCGCGACCGTGCCGGTACCACGACCACTGTCGAGTGCTCACAGCTATTGGTGGCCGTCGGCCGAGTCCCAAACACGAGTGACCTCGACCTCGCAGCGACCGGCGTACGGACCGACCGAGGGTTTGTGCCGGTGAACGAGTATCTCGAGACGAACGTGAAAGGCGTATACGCGCTCGGCGACGTTAATGGTGGCCCCGCATTCACCCACATCAGCTACAACGACTTTCAGATCGCGTTTCACAACCTCTTCAATGATGTCAAGCGGTCGACGGCGGGCCGCATCGTTCCGTATGCGCTTTTCACCGACCCAGAACTTGGGCGCGTTGGCATGACAGAACGTCAGGCGCGTGTGTTGGGGCGTCCGATTCTCGTGGGGAGCATTCCGATGGGGCGCGTCGCGCGTGCGATCGAACGCGGCGACACGCGCGGGCTGATGAAAGTCATCGTCGATGCCGAAACGGAACAACTGCTGGGCGCCGCCATTCTCGGGCAGGGCGGTGGCGAGCTGGTGCAGACGCTTATGGCACTGATGATGACGGGCGCGTCGTGGAAGACGTTCTACCAAGCGGTATTCATTCACCCGACGATGACCGAGGGGTTCTTTGCGCTGATGGACAGCGTGAAGTGACGTGGCTACAATATCACGCCTCGCAAATTCCTGCGTGACATTGTACCGCCATTGCACGTTCATCTTCATCTTTAATAGACTGGCAAATGACACCCGACGAACGTCAACAACTATGGGCCGATCCTGCTCATTGGAATAAAGACGGCTCCTATAAGTGCGCTTCAGATCCTCGACTCTTGGTTCCAAAACGATCGGGCGGCGGATGGACGCTCAATATGAATCATCCGGCTGCTGGTTGGTTCATGGCAAGTATCGTAATTGGTGTATTAGCATTTGTGGTTGGCGTTGGTGTCATCGCAACACGATAATCAGTCGAGACGACACGGCCATAGCAGCGGCTCCGCTTTTCGGGACAGCTAAACGGACCGAGATAAGTGGAAGCGGGGTGATGGGCGGCTACTTTAGTGCCAGGCGGTCGGCGAACGCATTTGCGGTTGCGGTAACGGCCGCGCCTAGCCGGTCCAAGACCTCCGCATTCCCACCCAACCCACGCACGGCGTGCAGTACCAACTGGAGCGCCTCGCGCACGCGGGCGAGCACGTCTGCCGTCAGCGCCTCCACCTGAGGCAACGCCACGTTGAATTCCCGGGCGACAAAGCGCAAGCACGGCGGCGTGAGCGCCGCCGGATGCGTCGTGCCGCCGAACGCGAGTGCGAAGGTCTGATCGAGGCCCGCAAACACCGTGGTCACCACGACGTCGTACGCGGGCGCGAGACGCACGGTGCCGGACGCATCGTAGAGCACGCTCAGGTTCTTCGCGTGCGCGTCGTAGTTTCCCATTACCGCGTTCGCGACGGCCCAGCGCAATAGTTGCTCGCGGTCGGAGGCCGGCTGCGCGCCGGCGCGACGCAATACGGCGACGAGATCCTGGTACGTCACGCCGCCGACCCCCGCATACTTTTGCCGCGAGACGCGGCCCGTCAGCTGGCAGCCGTCTTCGGCGTGCACGCGATGCACCGTGCCGTCGGAGTCCATCGTGCGATCAAAACGCGCCGACTCGTGGCAGGTCGGCGCCACGAGACAGAGCGCACTCGACGCGGTCGGCACGCCCGCCGCCGCCATCAGGCGCATGCCGACGAGCTCCGCTTCGAGAAGTCCTGGGAACGACGAGTTCGGCCGTTTCACGACGACCGTGGTCGGGGCGCCGTTGCGGGGCAGTCGGTACTCGGGCCGGTGATCGACCGTGTGGGCGGCGGTGGCCCCCACCGGCGGGCGCCGCCACAGCACGAGCTTCGGTTGCGCACCCGAGAGTGACGCACGCCCCGTCACTTGCCGGAGTTGACCGCCGGCGCTGGCGAAGGCTGTCATCAGGATCGCGTCATCCACTGAATCGTACGCATGTTTGGCCGGAGGCCCGACGTCCTCGGGCCAGAGTTGGAGCGCGCCGGCGCATTCCGCGCCGACGACCCCGAGCAGGCCCACCGTGTCGCTCGGATCGTGCTTCGTCACTTGGCCGAGCGCGTCACGCAGGCCGCCTTCGGGCAGCAGATTTTCGAAGACGGCGGCTGCGTCGGATCCGACGTACGGCGCCACGCGCACGGGGCAGCGGAACCCGACGCGATCCGCGGGCGTGGGGTTGGCGGCGACGGCCGCATCATAGGTGAACCGCACGTCCCCATTCGGAGCACTGTCGAGACGGCCGACGCGACGCGCGTTGCGCCACACGACCAGGGCGCTCATCGTGGATTCTCGCGGAGGGAGACGGTGGGATCGCGGGGCACCAAGACCACGTCGAGGCCGAGGTCGGCGAGGATGCGGAGCGCGAGGTCGAGTTGTGTACCCCCGTGGCCCTGCTCGAACTCGCTCAGCATGCCGCGGCTAACGCCGAGTCGCGGGGCGGCATCGCGCTGGAGACCTAACAGGCGCGCGCGCGCGACGCGCACAACCGTGCCCACTTCCTCGGGCGTGACGACACGCGCGCCGCGCGCGACGGCGGATGCGGCGGGGGGTGGGTCGAGTCGAGTGAGATCGGGGGGTGTAGGTCGCGGCATCTGAAATTCGAGTGAAAGCCGTTCATAATATGCTTAGAGTCTAAGCTATTGATATACATACTATGATATGCTTAGCGTTATGTCAAGCAGTAAGCATACTAAGGAATGCTTGATTCCCTGACTGCCGTGCCGCTCCAACCTCAGTCGACGGGCGGGGACCAGATCACCTCGAGTTCATGGTCGCGCGATGTGCCGACGACCTGCGGATGATCCATTCCGCGACGACGACATTGATCACCCACCCCGCGCCCATCAACACCGCGCGGTCCGACTCGTCCGGCTTGCCGACGAGCACGAAGTACGGCAGATGCGTCAGCACCTGCGTGCCCGCACCAACGCCTATCGCATACGCCCGGATCATCCATTCGCCATGCACGGCGAAGTTACGGCGGCGGATCGCATCAATCGCCATCAGGAGCGACAGCAGCATCGCCGATCCGAACACCAGCCGCTCGATGTACAGCGCCTCGCCGTCGCCCACCGGCCACGGGTAGGCTAGCGTCATCCACAGCCCCGTCAGCGTAGCGATCAGGCCACACGCCACCAGCACACGCCCCACCGCGCGATGCCACGTTGGGTGACGCTTCCGGAATGCCGGAGCAAACTGCTGCGCGCCGAGAATGCTGAATGGGATCACGGTGATGAGGTGCAACACCACCGGGAGCGGCATCATGAAAAACCGCGCGTTGGCGGCGGTGATTGCGGCACCGCGCGCCAATTCGGTGAGCCGTGCCGCCCCGGCCAGCGCCGGAACGACACTCAACGCGATCAGCCCTGCTTGAATCTTCCAGTCCGATTCACGCCGTCCTATCCGAGTGCTCATGATCAGTGCGCCGTGATGCGGAAGCCGGCCATCACGCTCACATCGTTCCGACGGCCCGATGCGCCGTTCGCGAGCATCGGCTTGAAGCCCGTCACGTAATCGCGGGCCTCGACGCGAAACCGGATGCGACGGTAGCCCAGTTCACCGCCGACGCTGCCGTACGCTGCCAGGTTGTGCGTTGCGTCCACATCGAGGCTGCGATAGTTGTAGCTCCGCCCGCCTGCCCCGGCTCCCGCGAACGGAGTGAACGTCAGCGCCTTGCCCGACAGCCAGCGGTCCGCGCGCAGCTCGGCGCCCACGTCATAGGTGAACACGTCCAGCTTCGGCGCATCGGCCATGGCGATGTCACGGCTCCGGGCCCAGCCCATCGACGTGGTCAGGGCGAGGTAAGGCCGCACGGCATACGATAGCTGGGCGATGGTCATGTTCGCGCGCTTGAGCACATTCCGCTGATCGCCTGTGGGCAGCAATCCACCCGACGAGACGACGAACTCGAACCGGGACAGCACCGACGGATGCTCGTTCGAGTCCTGAGCGCCGGCTTTGCCGGCCGAGGCGGCGAGGAGGGCGGCGGTCAGTGCGATTGACGCCAGCAAGCCGGGCGCGCAGCAGATGGAGCAACTGGCAATACCGGCCGGCATGGCACGGGAGTAGTGGTGGGAGTTGCAGATGTCCGTGACATTGTTTCGCTCCGGGAAGTGGGTTATGTTTATGTCGTACACTGTTACGAGTATACGATATACACAGTTTCAGGGTTGTCAGTGGGCGGGTCGAAAAAGGAGTGAGATGGCTAAACGTCCCACAGCAAAGGGCCGGAAGGGTGGTGAGGCGAAACCCGCCACGCGTGCAACGGCCGATCACCAGTCGGCATCGTCGTCGAGCGTCGCATTCGACAGCGAGGAGATCGCCAGACGCAGCGGGTTGTTGTGGGACGTCCCGCAAAAGCCGACGCGTGGACCCAAGGCTGCGCTGAGTCGCGAGGATGTCGTCGCGGCGGCGATCCGTGTTGCGGACGCGGGCGATCTGGTCGCTCTCACGATGCACGCGGTCGCAGCGCAACTGGGCTTCACGCCGATGGCGCTCTACCGTTACTTCCTGAACAAGGAGTCGCTGGTGGACGCCGCCGTAGATGCCGCACTCGGCGCGCCGCCGCATCGCGCAGGCCCGCACGAAGGATGGCGCGCGGAGATCAGGCATTGGGCGTATGCCAAGCGCGCGATGCTGTGCGCGCGGCCTTGGCTTGCGGAGTTGCCGTTTGTCGCGGCTCCGCACGGTCCGAACTGGCTCAGCTGGCACGAGGCGTTCCTGCGCACCATCGCGCACACCGGCATGCCGCCTGAGGACATGATGGATGTGCTCAATGTGGTGCACGGCTACGTGCACGGCAGCTCCGACACCATCATCTCACTCGCCCGCGCGACGGCGCGAGGTGTTACGCCAGAGCAATGGGCGGCAGCCGTGGGTGCCGATCTCTGTCGTGCGATCAACAATCCGCGCTATCCGCTGCTCTCGGGCATTCTCACGTCGAGTTCAGGCGGGATCACAGCGTCGTCGTCGCTGCCGACGAAGCGCGGGAAGCCGCGGACTATGGATGAAAGTTTCGATTGGGGGTTGGAGCGAGTGATGGATGGGATCCAGCTCTATCGGGAGAGAGAGCGGCCCGCACCGTCACGGCGGCGATCTGGCCGTTGACCGGCGAACGGGATCTCGCGGTCGGGGACGTTGTCCCAGAAAAGTTGGGCAGATTATTGAGAAGGATCCGCTCGTTGGAAATTCAGGGACCCAAGTCGTGCCAAGGGATGTGCCAAGCGGGTGAATTGCAAAGCAAACGCCCCGTATCGTCTGGAGATACGGGGCGTCCGACCAATAGCTGGGGGGGGACTCGAACCCCCGACCCCGGCATTATGAGTGCCGTGCTCTAACCAGCTGAGCTACCCAGCCAACAACCTCGAAAAATAACGAGGGCCGACCCCTTCCGGAATCGGCCCTCGAAACTTCATGGCGGGGGCGGGATTTGAACCCGCGACCTTCGGGTTATGAGCCCGACGAGCTACCAGGCTGCTCCACCCCGCGTCGATACGGGAAACATAGCCCCCGGGGGCGCTTAATCAAGGTAAAAAAATGGCTTTGCCACGGATTTTCGCGGATTAAATGCGGATTTAAACAGATAAATAGCTGGGGAACAGCCGCTGTCGTTCCCAAAGTCGCAATCCGTAATTATCGCTTGTTTATCCGTGTAAATCCGTGGCAAAGCCGTTTTGCTTTATGGCCGACGCGCCTTCTTCGCCGTATCCCCAGGCGCCGGCTCGGTAAACCGGTACAAGAGCTCTTTGTTCCCCTTCACCATTCCAAACTCCTCTCGCGCGATCCGTTCCTGCGTCACCGGATCGCTCTCCACCATCGCCTTGTATTTCTTCAGCGAGTCCAGTTCGTGCTTGAGCGAATCGAGCTCGTGATGCACACGCGCCAAACGCGTTCGCTGCCGCACAAGATCAAACGTCCCCCATTCCCCGCCCTGCACGGCGAAATACACCACTCCAATGGCCGCAACCGCGAGCACCGCTCGCGTCGCGATACTTGCCGGTGCAGCGCGCCTCTTACTCGCCAATCCCGTACACCGCGCCGCCCGGAAATTCGGCGCTCGAACCCAACTGCGCTTCGATGCGCAGCAACTGATTGTACTTCGCCACCCGATCTGTCCGGCTCGCCGAGCCGGTTTTGATCTGGCCGGCATTCGTCGCCACCGCCAAATCGGCGATAAAGGTGTCTTCCGTCTCGCCACTGCGATGCGAAATGATGTTCTGATACCCGTTCCGCCGCGCCATCTCGATGGTCTCCAGCGTCTCGGTCACCGTGCCAATCTGATTGAGCTTGATGAGAATCGCGTTCGCCACATCTTCATCAATGCCGCGCCCAAGAAATTCCTGGTTCGTAACAAACAAGTCGTCGCCCACCAGTTGTACACGATCGCCGATCGCCGCGGTCAACGCGGCCCAGCCGGCCCAATCTCCCTCTGCCAAACCATCTTCAATCGAGACGATAGGATATTTCGTGATCCATTTTTCAAAGAGTTCGATCATCTGCGCTGCACTCTTCGTGCCGGCACCACTTTTCTTAAACGTGTACTGCTTCTTGTTGTAGAGTTCGCTCGCCGCGCAGTCCAGCGCGAGACATATCTGCGTGCCGGGCGCGTAGCCGGCCGTCTCAATGGCTTCCAGAATGACGGTGATCGCCTCCTCGTCGCTCTTCAGATCCGGCGCAAAACCGCCCTCGTCGCCGACACCGGTCGCCAGTTTCCGTTTGACCAAAACTTTCTTCAGGGCATGGAAAACATCTACGCCCATCCGGAGCGCATCACTAAACGTCTCCGCACCCACCGGCACGATCATAAACTCCTGAAAATCGATCGTATTGGTCGCGTGCGCACCACCATTAATAATGTTCATCATCGGCACGGGAAGCGTGCGCGCCAACGGTCCGCCAAGGTAACGATAGAGCGGCTGGTTCGCGCTGAATGCACCGGCACGCGCCACTGCCATCGATACACCGAGCATGGCATTCGCGCCGAGCTTGGACTTGTTCCTTGTGCCGTCGAGCGCAATCATCGCCCGGTCGATCCCGATCTGATCTGTCGCATCGGCGCCACGGAGCGCCGGCGCAATGAGCGCTTCGACATTCTTCACCGCTTTGCGCACGCCCTTGCCGCCATATCGCTTGGCGTCACCATCACGGAGTTCCAGCGCTTCGTTTTCGCCCGTGCTGGCCCCGCTTGGCACCGACGCGCGTCCGGCCCCGCCGTCGCTCAGCAGGACATCGACTTCGAGAGTGGGATTGCCGCGCGAGTCCAGAATTTCGCGGGCTTCGATGGCATCAATTGCAGACATGGCAGTGTGGGATGGCGTGAAAAGTTTCCGACTCGGTCGCCGCACAAATCCAATCTACTTTGTAGTGAGGCTCCGTGGCTCCCACCCTGGGCTTTTCACCCCGTAGTGCGTCTCCAGCGCCTCAGCCATCCGGGCGCGGACCGTCGCCGCCAGCTCGCCCCGCTGCTCGTACGTGAGCCCCGCCGTCGGGACCGGCTCCAGAAAATGCACATCCACCCGACCTTTGCGGAGGAGGAACTTCCCCTTGGGCTGGCAGTGGATCGTACCGTGGATAACGGTCGGGATGATCGGCGCCTGTGCACTGATCGCCAACACGAATGGGCCTTTCTTGAAAGCCCGGAGTGCATACGTGTCACCGCGCGTGCCTTCGGCAAAAACAATAATCGACGCCCCATCGTGTACGCGGTCGGACGCTTCGCGATACGACTCGAACGCGGCTTTTCTGTTCTCCCGCTCGATGAACACCATACCGGCAGCGCGAATCCCCTGGCCAAAGAGCGGAATTCGCGAAAGCTCGGCTTTCGCCACGAACTTTCCGCGGGTCATCAAACTGGCAATCACCGGGACGTCGAACAGCGAAACATGATTGGACACAAACATTTTTTCGGCACCGTGCGTGTGTTCCTCACCGTGCACAACAATTTCAATACCGGCCGCCCACACCAACGCTTTCCCCCACACTCTGGGCGTGATATCAAAAATGCTGCCCACCGTGTCTTTCCGGCCCAGCAACGCGCCAATCACCACGGCGCTGCTGCCAATAGCGGTTGCCACCAGCGTGAAGAACGCTCCAAAGACGGTGCGGATCATGGAACGGAAAAGTGGTCGTGACCTTTGGGCGCGGGCACACTGGCGCCGGCGACGCGCGTGACCACTCCCGGACCGCTTGCCCCCACCTTACCGACCGTGCCGATTACTGTCAGCGGAATTCCAAACTCACGTTCGAATTCAAGCGCATCAATCGTCGACGGACCAGTCACCAAGAGTTCGTACTCTTCGCCGCTGCGAGCGGCAACTTCTGGCGACGCACCGTCAATCAGCGGGAGGCGATCGAGGTCAATCGATATTTGCGTGTGGCTTGCCGCAGCCAGATGACCGGCATCCGATACGACGCCGTCGGAAATATCGATCGCCGCTGTGGCGCCACGCCCAGCAAGCCATTGTGCTTCACGTAACCGCGGAACGGGCCGCGCAAAGCGCTGGCGATGTATTGGCGTCGGGTCCTGTCCCCGCTCAAACGACTTGAGGGCGAGCAATGGTCCGCCGAGCCGGCCGGTCACCCAAAGCGTGTCACCGGTTTTTGCGCCTGATCGAACAAGCGGGTGTAGCACGGTACCCAGCACCGTCACACCAATGGACAGTTCGGATCCTGTCGTGAGATCACCGCCGACGATCGGCGTGCTCGTATCGCGGGCAATGATCGCGATCCCATCGGCAAGTGCCATCGATTGTTCACGCCAATTATCCGGAAGGGTGAGAGCGACAGTCATCGCTAACGGCGTCGCGCCCATCGCGGCGAGATCACTGATTGCCGCAGCGCCGGCGCGATACGCAATTTCTTCCGGTGTAAGCCACGCACGACGAAAATGCACATTCTCCACCGACGTATCGGTGCTCACGACGATCTTCAAGCCGGCGGGCACGTCGAGCACCGCACCATCGTCGCCGGTGCCGCGGGCGATCGCGCCCCATCGCGCAATGGTAGCGCGGACGGCGTCGAATTCCGCGCCGGGGCCCAACGTGAGGTGATTATTCGGCGCTGTCATAACGGTCAGGAAAGCTACGGCGTCGGTGAAACAAGTGCCTGCACTTTGCGTTCGCCGACAGCCGACAGTTCGGTGACTACGGGTGGAATGCGCGGTGTGTCGACTGTGGGCCAAGCGCCCCCGAGCGCGGCGATGATGTCGTGCACGGTTACGCCCCTGATGCGGCCGGCGCCGGCAAGCTCCGCGGCGCGGCCATGTACCCACGCGGCTGCCGCAGCGCTCAGCCGCGGTTCGTTGCTCTGCGCGAGCAGCGTGGCAACAATGCCGCCGAGTACGTCGCCACTGCCGCCGGTCGCAAGGACGGGCGTGCCGGCCGCACTGACTTCGGTGACCGATCCATCACTGATAATTGTCGGCACTCCTTTGAGCAGTACCGTGGAGCGAATGGTGCGGGCAAGTTCGCCGGCGATCTCAAAGCGGCGCACATTGACCTCGTCGAGATCGACGCCGGCGAGTCGCGAAAACTCCATCGCGTGCGGCGTGATGACGGCCGGGCGGCCAGCGAGCAATGCGCCGAGTTCGGAAGATGCGCCGGTGAACGCCGTGACCGCGTCGGCATCAACGACGACCGGACCTCGCCACTTGGAAAGCAAACGTCGGGCGAATACCCGCGAACTGTCAGCAAGTCCAAGCCCGGGACCAATGAGCACGACGTCCGCCCACGCGAGAAGCGCCTGCAACTCGGTGTCGGTCGCGGGCCAGGCACTGGCCATGGCCGCCGGCTCGAGCGTTTGCACGGCAGCAATGCTCGCGGGCTCGACACACAGTTTGACCATTCCGATCCCGCTTCGCAGCGCTCCGCGCGCGGCGAGCACGGTTGAACCGGCAAAGCCGAGTGAACCTCCAATAATCAGCAAGCGCTTACGGGTGCCTTTGTGGGCACTCGCGGTGATCGGCGGCACCGACCAAAGCACCGTGGCCTCATCCAAGAGACAGGGCGCTTCGTCAAAAGCTCGAGCGACATCGGCAACGCCAATATCAACAACAACAATCGCGCCGGCCGCGTCGCGATTTACCAGCAACCCGCGCTTCATTGCACCGAATGTCACGGTGAGATCTGCGTTGACGAATGCGCCCGCGCACGCGCCCGACGTCCCATCGACTCCACTCGGTATATCGAGTGCCACGACTCGGGCGCCATGCGCCGCTGCATTGTTGATTTGTCTGATAGTATCGGCGATCGGACCGCGCGGTGCGCCAACGGCGCCGGTCCCGAGCAGCCCATCGACGACGACGCCTTCGGTCCCGTCGGGTACGTCGTGCTGAAGTACGGCGCTTGCCGCTTCGCGCTCGGCCATGGCATCCGGCGTTTTCGCCGCGGCGCTTTCAGCTACACGAACACGGATTCCGCGGCGGGCGAGGTCGGCGGCGACGACCCACGCATCACCACCATTATTGCCGGCGCCGGCGTAGATCGCCACGCCGCGGGAGGCTTCAAGTGGAAAACGCTCAAGGAGTAGCTGGGCGGCGGCGCGTCCGGCCGACTGCATCAGAACTCGCGATGGCACACCGGTGGCAATCGCGCGGCGATCGAGTTCGGCCGCCTGCAATGCGCTGACCACGCGCACGCGCATTAGCGCTCCACTCACGAGCCCGCTATGCGGCGGGCGCGACGTTCCACGGGTAGTTCCGGTCGAACGCATCGGAGAACGCGAACACGTCGGCGAAATCTTCTTTTGTATCTGTGGGCTGGCTCATGAGCAGACCAAGCTCTACAAGCGTAAAAACCACATCGCCGATATGTGCGGTCTGGGTCATACCCCAATGTTCGAGCACCATTCGCGCGAGTACACCATACCGTTGGATCGCGAGATCGCGGCACGCCGCAGCGAGCTCACGGCCGGTAATGTGACGACGCTCGGTGAGACGACCTTGGCAAAACTCGAGTGCCGAGAGCACGAACAGATAGGCGTGCTCGTCGAACCGCGGCTCGCGCAGCTTGATCCGGTCCATCACTCCATCGCGAAACGCCAGTTCGGCCACTGCGGTGCTCCTGTTATCCGAAAAATGCTGCAGTGCTGGTCGGGCCACAAGCTGTTGTCTTGCGTGGGTCATGGTTTTACTGCTTTGCCACGGATTTCACGGATCGAAACGGATTGACACGGATTTTTCTTTTGGAAACAACAACGGACATACCCTTAACAATTATTTGGTGTATCCGTGAAAATCACTTTGTAGATCCGTGAAATCCGTGGCAAAGCAGTAATACCCGGCGTTCTAGCCAACGGTCGGGTAGAGCGGAAACTTCGCCGTAAGCGCTTTCACTTCGGCGCGCACCTTAGCATGTACCGCAACATCGTCAGGCGCCTTCAGCACCGTATCAATAAAGCCGGCGATCAGCTCCATCTCGGCTGGCCCCATCCCGCGTGTGGTCACTGCCGGCGTGCCGATCCGAACTCCGCTCGTGATAAACGGCGACTGCGTCTCTTTCGGCACGGTGTTCTTATTCACCGTAATGCCGGCCTTATCGAGCGCCTGCTCGGCGACTTTGCCGGTGAGATTTTTATTGCGCAAATCAACCATCATCAAATGATTGTCGGTGCCACCGCTCACAATTTGGTAACCGCGGGCCGCGAGCGCCGCGGCCAGTGTTCTGGCGTTTGTGACGATCTTCTCGCAGTAGGTTTTGAACTCCGGGCGCAACGCTTCGAGAAACGCCACCGCTTTTGAGGCAATGATATGTTCGAGCGGGCCGCCCTGCGTGCCGGGGAACACGGCTTTGTCGATCGCTTTCGCGTGTGCGGCCTTACAGAGAATTAATCCGCCGCGGGGGCCGCGCAGTGTCTTGTGCGTGGTACTGGTGACTACATCGGCAAATGGCACCGGATTCGGATACACTCCCGTCGCCGAAAGACCGGCGAAGTGCGCCATGTCGACCAAGAAAATCGCCCCGACTTCCTTGGCAATCGCAGCGAAACGCGCAAAATCGATCACCCGCGAATACGCTGAATACCCGGCGATGATCATTTTGGGTTTGTGCTCGCGCGCCAACGCTTCCATGCGGTCGTAATCGATGAGCGCTGCATCTGTTAGGCCGTAGTGCACGGCGTGATACAGGAGTCCGCTGAAGTTCACCGGCGAGCCGTGCGTGAGATGACCGCCCTGGGACAAATCAAGGCCGAGCACCGTATCACCCGGCTTTAAGAACGCGAGATATACCGCGGCATTGGCCTGCGCCCCGGAGTGCGGTTGCACGTTCGCGTGTTCGGCGCCGAACAGCAGTTTCACCCGATCGATCGCCAACTGTTCAATCTTATCCACGACTTCGCACCCGCCGTAATAGCGCTTCCCCGGCAAGCCTTCGGCGTACTTGTTGCTGAGCACCGTGCCCATTGTTTCGAGCACCGCCGGCGAAACAAAGTTCTCGCTGGCGATCAGCTCGAGGCCATCATTCTCCCGCGTGGTTTCTTCGTCAATAAGACGGGCGATCTCCGGGTCGGTGGCGCGCAACGCAGCGCCGGGTCGAACACGTTCCGAGTTGGGCCAGCCACTCATCCACCATTCTCCAGTTCAATTTTTCCGACACGCCGTTCGTGGCGTCCGCCTTCGAACGGTGTGTCGAGCCATGCTTTGAGAATCGCCGCGCTTTCGCCGTCCGAGATAAATCGGGCCGGCAGCACGAGCACGTTCGCGTCATTATGACGACGGGCGAGCTCAGCAATTTCCGGCGTCCAGGCCACAGCGGCACGCACGTGCGGATGCCGGTTCGCCGCATACGACATCCCGAGCCCGGTGCCGCACAACAACACGCCGCGCCGAACCTCACCGCGCTCGACCTCGGCGGCAAGGGGATGAGCATAGTCCGCGTAATCGGTGGCGTCGGGTGAATGCGTACCGAGGTCCTGCACATCGAACCCGAGTGCCGATAACTGTAACTTGATTTTTTCCTTCAACTCGAACCCAGCGTGATCCGAGGCAATAGGAATGCGTTCAGCCATCTCAGCTCTTCCGTGGCCACTGCGGCCACGTGCGGACAAGACCGCGCACGGCGGCAACGCGGCGTTCGGCAAGCTTGTCCGCCGCGTCGTACGTCAGCACACCGGTTTCCTTGGCAATCTGATAGACCCCAAGCAGTGTGTCGAAAATCTCATCGGCCTTGCGGAGGGCGCGCTCACGCGACCAACCGGCGAGTTCGCTGTACACATTGATCACGCCGCCGGCGTTCGTGACAAAATCCGGTGCATAGAGAATGCCGCGTTTCTCCAGTGCCGGTCCGTGCTTCTTGGGTTCGAGCAGCTGATTGTTCGCACCGCCGCACACGATCTCGACTTTCAGCTGTGGGATCGTGTCGTCGTTGAGAATGGCGCCGAGTGCGCAGGGGGCGAAGATGTCTGCCTTCTGGCTGTAGATGGCGCTGTCGGTGGTCGCGACTGCGCCGTAACTCTTCACAGCGTGATCCACTCGCTCCTGACGCAAATCGGTGACGATCAGTTGAGCGCCGGCCTCGTGCAGCTCCGTGCAGAGATACGTACCGACGTTGCCCAGCCCCTGCACAATGACCGTCCTGCCTTTAAGTGACGATGAACCCCAGCGATGCTGCGCCGATGCTTCGATCGCGCGGAACACGCCGTGTGCGGTGACCGGGCTCGGATCACCAGACCGATTGGCGAGACCGGCCACGTATTCGGTCTCCATATGCACGTAGTCCATGTCCGACGTGCTGGTACCGACGTCTTCAGCCGTCACGTACCGGCCGCCGAGCGATTCGACAAACCGACCGTGCGCCCGGAAAATCATTTCCCGGTTCGCCGTACGATTGTCGCCGATAATGACCGACTTTCCGCCGCCAAGATTGAGACCGGCAACGGCGTTCTTGTACGTCATGCCGCGGGCAAGGCGCAGCGCGTCCGTAATGGCCTCGTCTTCGCTGGCATAATTCCAGAAGCGCGTCCCACCAAGCGCGGGCCCGAGAGTGGTATCGTGGATAGCGATGATGCCGCGATACCCCGTGTACTTGTCGTAGCAGAGGACGACTTGTTCGTGGCCGAGGTCCGCAACGGTGTCGAAGATCTTCATGTTGAGTGCCAGTCTCGAGTGCGAGGGAGTGGAGTGGCGGTTCTACTACTATACAGTATCGCTATTCCGTGACCGCTCTTCCAATGATGACGCGCTGAATTTCCGATGTACCTTCATAAATCTCGGTGACTTTGGCGTCGCGGAACAGGCGCTCCACCGGGTACTCCTTCACATAACCGTAGCCACCGAATACCTGCACGGCTTGTGTTGTAACCCACATTGCTGTTTCGCTGGCGACCAATTTGCACATCGCCGTATACGCACCCGGCGATTCACCGCGGTCTTTCATCGCCGCAGTCGCGTGGAGTAACGCGCGCGCCGTGTGGACGCGGGTCGCCATATCGGCGAGTTTCCATTGGATGGCCTGAAATTCATTAATGGCTTTGCCGAACTGCTTCCGTTCCGCCGCGTAGGCAACGCTAGCTTCTACCGCCGCCCGAGCGATGCCGAGGGCCTGTGCGGCGACGCCCATCCGGCCGTGCTCGAGCGACTGCAGGGCATACACAAACCCCTGCCCTTCCTCCCCCAGTAACCGGTCGGCCGGTACGCGCATATTGTCGAACGAAAGTTGCACCGTCGGCGACGCACGCAGTCCCATCTTGTTCTCTTTCTTGCTGACGCGAAAGCCGGCCAAATCAGGAGTCACGATGAATGCCGAAATGCCATTGCGGCCGCGCCGCGCATCAGACGTATCGGTACGTGCCATCGCGACAATGACCGCGTTCGGATCGCTGCCATGCGAGACCCACGCTTTAGTGCCATTCAACACCCAATGATCGCCATCGCGCACGGCTTGTGTGGCGAGTGATGCCGCGTCGGAGCCGGCATCCGCTTCCGAAAGCGCAAAACAACCGAGTTTGTCGCCGCGGACCATTGGTCGCAGCCATTCCCTTTTCTGTTGCTCTGTGCCGTAGTTGAGAATCATTTGCGTCGGCAGCGAGTTATGCACCGACATCAAAACGGCCGTCGACGCATCGGCGGCCGCAATTTCCTCAATAGCAATCAAGTAGGTGAGGCAGTCGAGCCCGAGGCCGTCGTACGCTTCCGGCACGAGCATGCCCAGAAATCCGAGTTCACCGAGCTTCCGAACAATTGACGGTTCGAAAAAAGATTTCTCGTCCCACTCGGCGGCGTATGGGGCGAGTTCGGACTGGGCAAAGGCGCGCGCCGTGCGCTGAATCTCCGACTGTTCCGGAGTCAGCGCCGTCAGGGGCGGCAAATCTTTATGCACGAGAGCAGATCGGCTAGTAGGTGTAGAATCCGCGGCCGGACTTTCGTCCGAGCCACCCAGCCGCCACATACTTCCGCAGCAGCGGACAGGGGCGGTACTTCGAATCGCCGAGCCCGGTGTGCAGCACTTCGAGAATCGCCAGACAGGTGTCGAGTCCGATGAGATCGGCGAGCGCTAGCGGTCCCATCGGATGATTCATTCCGAGCTTCATCACCGTATCGACCGCTTCAGGCGTGCCGACGCCTTCCATTACGCAGAACACCGCTTCGTTGATCATCGGCAGCAATACACGATTGGCGATAAAACCGGGATAATCGTTTGCTTCAACGGGGGTCTTGCCGAGCGCTTTCGAGAGCGCGATCGTATGCGCGAGGGTCGCATCGCTGGTCGCCAGGCCGCGAATGATCTCGACGAGCTGCATCACCGGCACGGGATTCATGAAGTGCATGCCGATCACCAGTTCGGGCCGTTTCGTTTTCGCGGCGATTTCGGTAATCGAGATGGAACTGGTATTGGTCGCGAGAATCGCTCCGGCACCGGCAAGGCGGTCAAGCTCGCCAAATATCTTGAACTTGAGTTGGACGTTCTCGGTGGCGGCTTCGATGACGACCGTCGCCGTCGAGACCGAGCCCAAATCCGTGCTGGTCGACAGCTTCGAGAGTGCGGCATCGCGCGCCGCACCGTCAATCGCTCCTTTTTTGATTTGACGGTCGAAATTTTTCTCGATTGTTGCCTTGGCTTTGGCGAGCGCCTCGGCCGAGACATCGATCATCGTCACTGGAATACCGGCCGCCGCGCAGACGTGCGCGATGCCGTTCCCCATTTGCCCGGCGCCGATGACGGCGATCACATCACTCATTCGTCAGTTCCCCGGATATAGAAGCAAGAGGCGCGACCGCTTCACCAGTGGCGCGCCTTTTGAGCACTGATATCAACAGAAAGATAGTCACCAGCATACCGACAGCGGCGGCGATGCCGCCTTCGGGCCCCCACGACCCGCCGGTAAGCCACGCCGGGCCGTGATCTACCAGCCGATATCCGGGCTGCGGCAACGGCAGTCCGCTCACCGGAGCGTGGAGCACAGCGGCCTGGGTAAAATTCCACGCCAAGTGCGCCATCCACGTCGCATAGAGCGAACCCGTGGCGAGACGCACGACCGCCAAAAAATATCCGGCCAGTCCCACCATCGCGATGCCGACAACCGTCGGATCGGGGTTACCAAGATGTAAGAGCGCGAACACCACACTGCTGATGGCTATCGCCGCCGGCGTGCCCACCGAGGCTCGCAGTGTGGTGAGAAAATACCCGCGCATCGACAGTTCCTCGGCGAGCGCCGCAAAGGTCAGCACCACCAGCGCCACGCCGGACGCACCCATCCACGACTGGAGTTGCGGCTGCGGCTCGACCGTAAAACGTCCCGCGGCAATCAACGCAACGCTCGGCAACAGAATCGCCAGTGTGCCTACCGCCAACCCGATGGCGATCACGCGCCATCGCAGTGCGCGAGCGCCGAGCCCAACACGTGTCCAGATGCCATCACGCACTCCGTCAACCGTGCGCGACGCCGCATAGGTCCCGATCAACAGCGCACCAACGGTCATGAGATCGGGAATCGGCAGTCGTGTGGCGCGCGCGAAATCCGGCAGACCGAGCGCGGCGGCGATCGGGTACGCGATGGCCATGATGACCGTGAACCCAACAACTGTGGCGCCAAAGAAGAACAGCACACGCCAAATCGCGCGCACCGTCCCGTCGCCATCAACAAACAAGGCGCGGGGATTCATCGTGACAGGTCGGTCGGACGACGGTGTGCTTAGACGCGCTCGACGCTGAGCGCGACCGCGTTGCCGCCACCAAGACAGAGCGTCGCCAACCCGGTGCGCGCGCCACGATCGTGCATCGCATGCAACAGCGTCACCAGCACGCGCGCCCCGCTCGAACCGATCGGATGGCCAAGCGCGATGGCGCCGCCGTTCACATTGACACGGCTCCAATCCCAGCCGAGCGCGTCGCCGTCGGCGAGGGCCTGACTGGCGAAAGCTTCATTGGCTTCGATGAGATCATAGTCGCTGATGGTGGCACCAGTTTTCTTCATCAGGTTCTGGACCGCGATGATTGGCGCGAAAAACAAATCCTGTGGATCACCGCCGCCCGACGCATAGCCGGTGATGCGGGCGAGAATCGGCAAACCGTGGGCAAGTGCGTACGCTTCCGACGCTACGACGAGCGCGGCACCGCCATCGTTTAAGCCCGGAGCATTGCCTGCGGTCACCGTCATTTCGGCGGGGGTCATATCCTTTGGCGCGTCTTTTGGAAACGCCGGCCGCAATTTTGCGAGCGCTTCGAGTGACGTATCTTTTCGCGGACCCTCGTCAGTATCAACGATGGTCGGCCCCTTCTTGCCAGCGATTTCGACGGGGGCGATCTCGGTCTTAAACTTCCCGCCTTCGATCGCGGCGATCGCCTTCTGATGCGAGGCCAGCGCAAACTCATCCTGCCGAGCGCGGGTGATCCCGGCCTTTTTCGCCGTGTACTCGGCGTGACCACCCATATGCCGGTCGTAGAACGAACACCAGAGCCCGTCTTTCAGTAACGCATCGGCCATGACCTGATTGCCGAACTTGATTCCGGCGCGCATGCCATGGACGAGATGCGGCGCATTAGACATCGACTCCTGACCACCGGCGACCATGAGCTGTTCGTCGCCGGCCCGGATCGCTTGGGCGGCGAGCATCACGGCCTGAAGGCCGGAGCCGCAGACTTTGTTCACCGCGTAGGCGGGCACCAGATTCGGCACACCAGCCTTCATCGCTGCCTGGCGAGCCGGCGCCTGCCCTACTCCGGCCTGCAACACGTTGCCCATGATGACTTCGCCGATCTCGCCGACGTCGATTTTTCCGCGGGCAATCGCGGCACGAATCGCGTGCGCTCCCAACTCGGGGGCGGTGAGTGAAGCGAGTCCTCCAAGGAAGCGCCCAATCGGTGTACGGGCAGCGGAGACAATGACGGCGGTACGGTTGGTATCAGACACGGTTAATTCCGGATTGAATCGCGAAACTGGCAGGCGCGCCTATACGCCACTGGCGTACTCCTACTCGGCGATACCCTGCGACGGGAGTGCGCGCGAGCGAATCTCGCCCGTGACGCGCGCAATGAATTCACTGACGGGCACCACTTCCTGCTTGTTGCCGGTGCCGCGTTCGCGCACCGCCAACGTATTGGCCTCGGCTTCACGTTTTCCGATGACGGCCATATACGGCACTTTCATTGTTTCGCCATCACGGATGCGGTAGTTCAGCGTTTCGTTCCGCACGTCGAGATGGGCCCGGATGCCGGCATCGCGCAACGCCCGCGTCACCCCTTCGGCATGCTCGCGGTAATCGTCGGCGATCGGCAACACCCGCACCTGCTCCGGTGCCAACCATACCGGGAATGCGCCAGCGAAATGCTCGATGAGAATGGCGATAAACCGCTCGAACGACCCGCTTACGGCACGGTGAATGATTACCGGTCGGTGGGCGTGATTGTCTTCACCCGTATAAGTCAGGTCAAACCGCTCGGGGTTTGAGTAGTCCAACTGAATAGTGCCCAGTTGCCAGTGACGGCCAATGGAATCAGTGACGTCAAAGTCGATCTTCGGCCCATAGAACGCGCCGTCGCCGGCCTTAAGTGTGTACGGGAGTCCAGTGGCCTCGAGCGCCTGTCGCAATGCGCCCTCGGCGGCATCCCACATATCGTCGGTGCCAATACGCTGTTCTGGCCGGGTGGCGAACTTGAGATTCGCCGTGAGCCCGAACGTGTTGTAGTAGTTGAGAATAAAGTCAGTGAGCCGCTTGACTTCGTCGGCAATCTGACTTTCCATCAGGAAAATGTGGCAGTCGTCCTGCTGGAATTGGCGAACGCGGGTGAGACCCGAGAGTGCACCGCTCACTTCGTTGCGGTGGAGCACATCGTACGTGTTGTAGCGCAACGGCAACTCGCGATACGAATGCTTTTTCGCGCTATACATCAAATAGTGCGACGGGCAGTTCATTGGCTTAAGCGAGAAGTCAGGTTCGCCGGTCTCTTTATCGAGCACGAGGAACATGTTCTCTTTGTACTTGCCCCAGTGGCCAGAGACTTCCCAGAGCGCCTTGTTATATAGCAGCGGAGTCTTGATCTCGGCATAGCCGTCGCGCTGAAGTTCACGCAGATAGCCATTGAGTTCGTTGACGATCGACGTGCCGCGTTCAGTCCAGAACACCGCGCCCGGGGCGAAGTGGTGGAACATGAACAGGTCGAGCTGCTTGCCGAGTACGCGATGGTCGCGCCGTTTGGCTTCGGTGAGTTGATGGAGGTGCGCTTCCAGTTGGTCCTTTTTCAGGAACGCCGTCGCATAGATGCGCTGGAGCATTTGCCGCTTCTCATCACCGCGCCAATAGGCTCCGGCGGTGCTCAGCAGTTTGAAATGCTTGAGAAACGAGCTGTCTTGGACGTGGGGGCCGCGGCAAAGGTCGACGAACGGCCCGTCGGTGTACGTCGAAATGATCTCATCGCTGCCTTCGAAGTCGGCGAGCCGTTCGAGCTTGAGCGGGTCGTTGGAAAACCGCACCTGGGCTTCGGCCTGCGTGACTTCTTCACGCACAAACGGCAGTTTCTCGGCGGCCACTTTGATCATTTCCGCTTCGAACGCGTCGAGATCTTCCGGCGTGAACGGCTTGTCCACCTCGAAGTCGTAGTAAAAGCCATCGTCGATAGCCGGACCAAAACCGATCTTGGCTTCGGGGCGCAGACGGCGGACGGCCGTCGCCAGAATGTGGGCGCCAGAGTGGCGAAGCACCGGCAGGGCGCGGGGATCTTTGTCGGTGATGACGACGAAGTTGCCACCTTTCCGCAGCGGAGTCATCAGGTCCTGCACTTCCCCGTCCACCGCCACAGCGTATGACGCCAGCAACAACCGCGGACCAATGGTCGCCACGACATCGCGCGGCAGCGTCCCCGTCGGGACCTCGCGGGTCGCACCGTCCGGCAGCACCAGCGTCAGTGTTCCATGCATTTCCACTGCCGCAGAACTCGTCATCGTTCGGTCAGGACGTCGAGCAGCGGAGCAAAGCTGTTCGCAAACCGGAAGTACAACACCAGGCCAATGACGAGCAGAGCCGTGAACACCGACCACAGGATGATCTGGCGGCCGGCGATACGATCAGGAAGCACAGGAGCAGGTGTGGCGGACATAGTGAGAAAGTTAACCCGCGCGGCGCACCCCCCGCTACGGCAAAGGTGATCGTGCGCTAACTTTGGCGGTAGCATGACGCCTCCGGAAACCCCCGACGAGATTCCGCCGCACTACGATGCGGCAGCCACCGAACGGACCCTGTACGATGAATGGGAACGCGCCGGTGTCTTTCATGCCGACGCCGCGCGTTCGAAGCGCAGCGGCGGCGACCGCGACCCATTTGTGATTGTGATTCCGCCGCCAAATGTGACGGCGGCATTGCATGTGGGACACGGCTTGAACAGCACCGTCCAGGACGTGCTCGTTCGTTGGCGGCGAATGGCCGGCGACGAAGTGCTGTGGGTTCCCGGCACCGACCACGCCGGCATCGCCACGCAGAATGTCGTGGAGAAACTGTTGGCCACCGAAGGGAAAACGCGCCAGGACCTCGGCCGCGATGCCTTTGTCGAGCGGGTGAAATCGTTTGTCACAGAGACCGGTGGCCAGATCTTGCGGCAGTTGCGCGCGATTGGAGCCAGCGCCGACTGGACGCGCACCGCGTACACTTTGAGCCCCGAGCTTTCGCGCGCTGTGCGCGAAATTTTCGTTCGATTATACGACGACAAACTGATCTACCGCGGGCACCGTGTGATTCATTGGTGTCCCCGCTGCCTGACGTCGCTGTCGGATGAAGAAGCCGAACATAGCGAGACGAACGGGTCGCTGTGGCATATCGCGTACCCGGTGGTCGGCGACCCTTCGCGCCAGATTGTGGTCGCCACCACACGCCCTGAAACCATGCTCGGCGATGTCGCCGTGGCCGTGCATCCCGACGACGACCGCTATCGCGATTTAATCGGCAAACAGCTGCTCCTGCCAATCGCGAACATCGAAATCCCGGTGATTGCCGACAGCTATGTCGATCGCGCGTTTGGCACTGGTGCCGTGAAAATCACACCGGCGCACGACCCCAACGATTTCGAAGTTGGCAAACGGCACGCGTTGCCAATGCCGGTCATCATGGCGCCCGATGCGACCATGGCCGATGGTGCTGATGCCGCCGGCCGGGTGCCGACGACATTGCGCGGCATCGAACGGTTCGCGGCGCGCCGGATGGTCGTTGCCCAGCTCGAGGCAGAAGGTCGGCTCGTGAAAGTTGAGCCGCATCAACACGCCGTGCGGCACTGTTATCGCTGCGATACTATCGTCGAGCCGCGCTTGTCCGATCAGTGGTTCGTCAAAATGGCGCCCCTTGCCGCGCCGGCGCTCGAGGCCGTAAAAGACGGTCGCATTCGCATTTTGCCGGAACGTCACGAAGCCGTCTATATCAACTGGCTTACGGGTATTCGCGACTGGAACATCTCGCGACAGCTCTGGTGGGGGCACCGCATTCCGGTGTGGCGCTGCCCGGATTGCAGTCACGAGAAGGCCTATCGCGACGATCCGACGTCCTGCGAGCAGTGCGGCGGGACGGCGCTGCAGCAGGATGAAGACGTGCTCGACACCTGGTTCTCGAGTTGGCTCTGGCCATTCTCGACGCTCGGATGGCCTGACGATACTGCCGACCAGCGGGCGTTTTATCCGACCGACGTGCTCGTGACCGCACCGGAGATCCTTTTCTTCTGGGTCGCGCGCATGATCATGGCGGGTTTGTATGTGAAGAAAGAAGTGCCGTTCCACACAGTGTACTTACACGGAACCGTGCGCGACATGCAGCATCGCAAAATGTCGAAGTCGCTCGGCAACGGTATCGACCCGCTCCAGGTGGTGGACGAGTTCGGCGCCGATGCGCTCCGGTTCACATTGATGCAGGGGATGGGGCTTGGCGTCGACGTGATGCTCGATCCGGCCGATCTCGAAAAATCGTTCGCGCCCGGGCGGAACTTCGCAACCAAACTCTGGAATATCGGACGCTTTCTGTTGATGCAGGTCGGCACAGAGCCGGTGCGAGCGTTCGAGAGCATTCCGGCAATAGCGCTCACGAATGCAGACCGTTGGATTCTCACTCGTCTGTCGACGGCGATTGCGGAATGCGACGCCGCACTTGGCCCCGCCCGCACTGTCGGTCCATGGCCTGAGGCCTTGCGAGGTGCGGGGCTTCGGCTTGACGCACACGCCGAAACAGCCCGACGTTTTGTGTGGAACGAACTCGCGGATTGGTATGTCGAAGCCGCGAAGTCGCGGCTACAATCACCAGGAGACGATCGCGAAGTCGTGCGCGCCATTCTGGTGCACGTGTTCGATCAGGGGCTGCGATTGCTCCACCCCATCATGCCGTTCGTGACGGAATCACTGTGGCGGCGCTTGCCGACGTTTCAGACGGGGACATTCTTGGCGCGCGCCACATGGCCCAAGTCAGCGCCGCCGCTGAGCGGTGGCGAACGATTCGATTTAGTCCGCGAAGCCATTGGCACCGTGCGACAACTGCGTGCGGACTACTCCATTCCGCCGGGGCAGAAAATTGCAGCGCACGTCGTGTCACCTGACGCAACCTCGAAGGAACGGGCCGACCTGCTGTTCCTGGAAGCTGCCTTGATCGGACGCATGGCGCGCTGCGAACTGCTCAGTACGCCGGCACCTGGTGGCGCCGCCGCACATGCCCTCCTGTCGCCCGGCCTCGAACTCGTCCTGCCGCTCGCCGGCGTCGTTGACCTGCAGAAAGAAATCACACGCCTCAAGACCGAGCACGGTGCGCTGTCCAAGCAGCTCGACGCCCTCCGCGGCCGCCTCTCCAACGAGAAATTCACCGGCAAGGCGCCGCCTGAGCTGGTAGACGCGGAACGCACGAAAGAACGTGAGTGGACCGCGCGGCGCGATCAGATGCAATCCAAGCTCAAAGACTTGGGTGGTGCATGACATCACCCGTCCGTCGTCTCTCGATCACCGCGCTGATGCTCACCGGCGCCTGCGCCTCACCGGGCTTCCCGGCCGGTGGGCCAATTTCAAAAAAGCCGCTCGAACTCGTGAAGGTCACGCCCGATACCAACGCGCTGAATGTAAAATCGCGCACGGTCACCTTTCAGTTCGATAAGGTGGTGAATGAACGGCCACGCGGCGCAGCGACACTCGACCAGATCGTCACCATCTCGCCTTCGGATGGCGCCCCGTCCGTCGACTGGCACCGACGTGTTCTGGTGATTCACCCACACAAACCGTGGCGTGCCAACACTGCTTACACGGTCACGATTTTGCCGGGCTTGACGGATCTATTCGGCAATCCCACACTCAAGCCATTCCAGACCGTCTTCAGTACCGGAGGCGATATCCCGGTCGGCGTGGTGCGCGGGGTAGCGTTCGACTGGGTACAACTGCGCGTCGTCAGTGGAGCACGGATAGAGGCGACCATCGGAGCAGATACGATTCTCCGTTATATGGCAACATCAGATTCGTCAGGCCGATTTGCGCTGCGCTATCTCCCCACCGGCGCGCTGAAGCTCAAGATGTTTCTCGACGAGAATAACAACGGAGTCCAGGACCGGCGCGAGAAATGGGATTCGGTTTCCGTGACACTGGCCGACTCGGTACGGCATGACTTCTATCTCTTCACCCACGACTCGGCAGGACCGAGCTTGGGCGAGGGCACGAGCGTCACGGATTCCATGACGGTACGCGTCAAATTCACCCAACCGCTCGCGCCAGACGCGCCGCTTGACACGTCGAATTTTCGCCTGCGGCTGTTGAAGGATTCGTCTTTCATTGCGATCCGCGGTGTGTTTGCTGCGGTGAGTCGCGACTCGGTGGTCGCGGGGCGAAAGAGGCTTACCGCCGATTCGATCGCACTCGCCGACACGTCCGTCGCCGGTCGGGCCCGCGTTGCCGCCACCGACTCGGCGCGCGCCAAGGCAAAACTCGACTCACAATCGCTGAAGCAGATTGCCGACCTGCGTGCCAGACGCGACACGGCCAAGAAAGTACCGTTGCCGAAGCCGAATCGATTGCAACCGCTTTCTGAATACGTGATCGAGCTCGTGCGCCCGCTTGCTGACAGCTCTCGCATGACCCTGACCGCGGAAAAGATCGTCAATCTCGCGGGGTCTGTGCGCACGTCGTCGCGGTTTGTCAGCTACTTCAAAGCGCCGGTACCAAAAAAGGATTCGACGGCATTGAAGCCGCCGCCCGGCAAGCCCAAATTGCCCGCTAAGCCGTGACCACCGATCCGCGGCGAATGCTTCCCGCCGTCACGCTGCTGCTCGAGCTTCCAGGCGTACAGCAGCTACTCACTACCACGCCCCGTTCGGTCGTGACCGACGCCGTTCGCACCGTCATCGACGTTGCTCGCGGCGCACCGTACAGCGCGCCTGCGAATGACACCGAGTGGATGGCCGCCATTACCGAACAGGTCACAGTGCGCCAACTCCCATCGCTGCGCCGGCTGATCAATGCCACGGGCGTCGTGCTGCACACCAATCTCGGCCGCGCTCCTCTTGCGGCGGCGGCGTTGCGGGCGATTCAGGATGTGGCGTCGGGGTTTTGCAATCTCGAATACGACATTGCCACCGGGGCGCGGGGTTCGCGGCATGCGCATTGCTCGGCGCTGATTGCTGAACTCACCGGCGCCGAAGATGCGATGGTGGTCAACAACTGCGCGGCGGCGCTGGTGCTGGCGCTCAACAGTTGCGCCGACGGCCGCGAGGCGATCATCTCGCGCGGCGAACTGGTCGAGATTGGCGGCAGTTTTCGCGTGCCCGACATCATGGCGAAAAGTGGCGCCACACTGGTGGAAGTGGGCACCACGAACCGCACGCACGCCGACGACTACCGTCGCGCCCTGTCGCCACGCACGGGCGCCATCGTCACGGTGCATCGCAGTAATTTCACCTTGGAAGGTTTCGTCGCGGCTGTGCCGCCGCGCGATCTCGCAGCGATTGCCGCCGAGGGCGGCGTGCCGCTGATTCACGATTTTGGGAGCGGCCTCTTGCTCGATCTCGCGCCGTGGGGGCTCTCCGGCGAACCGACGGCGCGCGATGCCATCCGTGCTGGTGCATCGCTTGTCTTGATGAGCGGCGACAAGTTGCTTGGGGGACCGCAAGCAGGAATTGTGGCCGGCCGCGCCGATTGGGTCGGTGCGATGCGGCGCAATCCGCTCGCCCGTGCGCTTCGGGTCGACAAGCTGACGCTCTCCGCACTAGAAGCAACACTCGCACTATATCGCGATCCGGCTCGCGCTATCGCCGAGATCCCGGCGCTCGCAATGCTGACCGCGCCGGTTGCCGGGATAGCCGCACGTGCCGAACAGCTAGCCGCGTCTTTGCGCGCTGCAGGGCTATCTGCGTCCACGCGGGCAGTGGATGCCACCGTTGGCGGCGGAGCATTTCCGGCCGCACGCATTCCATCGGCGGCAGTGGTGCTTGAAGTACAGGACGCTGACACCGCCGCCGCGCGCCTGCGCGGGGCCCGTGTGCCGGTGATCGGTCGAATTGCCGATGGAGTGCTGCTGCTCGACCTCCGCGGCGTGCCGGCGGAGCTCGATGCCGAACTTGGCGGGCTCGTTGCCGGAGCGCTTTCATGACCTTTGGTGGTGGCCATCGGCTGTCGACACCCGGCATTCGCCACACCATGGCGATCACCGGCGAGCATCGCACCAGCTTGCGCGAAGTGCGCGCGGCGGTCTTTTTCGACCGCGATGGCACGCTCATTAAAGATGTCGGCTACATCAAGAGTTCGGCGGATGTCCAGCTCGTGCCGCACGCCGCGAATGCCGTGCGGCGGATGAACTACGCGCTGTGGCCGGTCATCGTTGTTACGAATCAATCGGGGATCGCGCGCGGATTGCTCACGATCGAGGATTATCTCGCCGTGCGCGAACGCTTGGATGATCTGCTGGCCGAGCGTGGCGCGTATATCAACGCGCATTACTATTGCCCGCATCATCCCGACTTCACCGGCCCTTGTCGCTGCCGCAAGCCGGGCACCGAACTGTTCGATCAGGCGATGGCGGAACATGCCATCAATCCGGCGATATCGGTGTTTGTGGGCGATCGCTGGCGCGACGTGCAGCCGGCGCTGCACTACGGCGCGCGAGGAATTCTCGTTCCAAACGAACACACGCCGTTCGAAGAGATTACGCGCGCCACCCGCGAACTCGAAACAGCGGTGACGCTCACAGATGCCGTGCATATGATCCTGCAGGTATGACCCGCATCGCCGTGCTCGCTTCCGGCAGCGGGAGCAATCTCCAGGCATTGCTCGACTACCTCGACGCGTTTGGAAGCGCGGCACCGGCGCGGGTCGTATTCGTCGGCAGTGATCGCGGCGACGCACTGGCGCTTCAGCGCGCGACGTTGCGCGGCATTGCGACTGCGGCATTGATCGACCCGACCGACGGCGAGGCGCTACTCGCATTATTGGAGCAGCAACGCACGGATCTCCTGGTACTTGCCGGGTATGTCAAGCTGGTGCCGGCCGCTGTTACCCGCCGGTTTCGCGGTGCCCTGATCAATGTGCATCCCGCTTTATTGCCGAAGTTTGGCGGCGCGGGAATGTATGGGCAGCGCGTCCATGCCGCGGTTATCGCCGCTGGTGAGCACGAGAGCGGTGCTACGGTCCATTTCGTGAATGACGAGTATGATCGTGGCGCACCGTTGGCCCACACTGTCGTTCCGGTGCACGCCGGCGACTCTCCGGCAATCCTGGCAGAGCGCGTGCTGGCCGCCGAGCACGTACTTTTCCCGCGTGCGGTTCACGCGTTGGCCGTCGGACTCGTATCGCTTGCCGCCAACGGGACCGTAGTGCTGAACGCCGATCTTGCTGCGACCCACCCGATTTCGAACAGCTCGGCGCAGCGTATTTCATTTGACACTCACCCTCCTTTCCAGATCTAGATGCCGCGCGCACTCCTCTCGGTCAGTGACAAGTCCGGTCTCGCCGTCTTTGCATCCGGCCTGCACTCGCTCGGATGGGAGCTCGTTTCAACCGGCGGCACCGCCAAGGCGCTCCGCGAGGCCGGGCTTCCCTGCATCGACGTCAGCACCGTCACACACTTTCCCGAGATGCTCGATGGCCGCGTGAAAACGCTGCACCCGGCCGTGCACGGCGGCCTGCTGGCGCGGCGTGATCTCCCGGAGCATATGGCCGCGATCGCCGAACACGGAATCGTCCCCATCGATCTCGTGTGCGTCAATCTTTACCCGTTCCGCGACACCGCCAGAACAGCGGGGGTTACGCCCGACGCGGTGATCGAACAGATCGATATTGGTGGTCCATCAATGATTCGTTCCGCGGCCAAGAACTTCGCTTCGGTGACCGTGGTGGTCGATCCGACGGACTATGAGATTGTGCTGATCACACTGCAGGAAAAGCGGGACGATCTGGATTTGAGACGGACGCTCGCGGCGAAAGTCTTCGAGCACACCGCCGCGTACGATGCGATGATTGCCGCATGGTTTGCGTCTGAGCGTGGCGACCACTTTCCGGCGCGCCTGACGATCGCATTAGAACGGCAGCAGTCGCTCCGGTATGGAGAGAATCCCGGTCAGGGTGCGGCGTTCTATGTGACAGAGCGTGGTGCGGGGCTCGCTGGCCTGGTGCAGCGCGGCGGGAAAGAACTGTCGTTTAATAATTTTCTCGATCTCGAAGGGGCGTTGCTCGCCACCGATCCGTTCGGCGGTGAAACGGCGTGCGCCATCGTGAAACATACAACGCCCTGCGGACTCGCCACCGGCCCCACCGCGCTCGACGCATACAAAAAGGCGCTGGCCTGCGATCCCATGAGTGCGTTCGGGTCGGTCATTGCGTTCACGGTTCCGGTCGACGAAGCCGCCGCGGCCGCCGTCGCCCAACTCTTCGTGGAATGCATTCTTGCACCGGCCTTCACGCCAGAAGCGCTGCGCGTGCTCGGGGAAAAGAAAAATCTTCGCGTGCTTGAGGGAACGGCGCCATCGCGTGCCGGAGCGCTGGATATGAAAGCGGTGCGCGGCGGGATCCTGATGCAAGAGTGCGCCAGCCCGCGACTCGATGATACGAACTGGCAGATTGTTACGAAACGCCAACCAACGCGAGCCGAGCACATTGACTTGTTGTTCGCCTGGCGTGCAGTGGCGAGCGTAAAATCCAATGCGATCGTGCTGGCCAAGGACGGTGCAACGGTCGGCATCGGCGCCGGCCAGATGTCCCGAGTCGATGCGGCGTTTCTCGCCATTCATAAAGCGCGAAGCGCTGGACACGACACCATTGGTACCGCCTTGGGCTCAGACGCCTATTTCCCGTTTCGCGATGGGGTTGAGCAAGCGGCGGCGGCCGGAGTACGGGCGATCGTGCAACCCGGCGGATCGGTGCGTGACGCCGAAGTCATCGCGGCGGCGGATGAGGCGGGGATTGCGATGGCCTTCACTGGACGGCGGACGTTCCGGCATTAGGGCGCGAGTCAACTATTAGTTGAACGTACGGAGCGGACGGCGGGCAGCGTGGACTGCGAGCCGCTCCATACGACTCTTCCCAACCCCGCCCCCAACAAGCGTAATTAGATGCTTGCCTTAACCCAGTCCAACCGAAATGGCCACGCAAAACCCTAAAATCGATTTAGACTACCGCCCCTCATACCTCGCCGCCGCTGTGGCGGCCGGGCTGGTGTTCGCACTGTATGTCCTCACCCTATCGCCCGACACGGCGATGTGGGACACTAGCGAGTACATCGCCGCAGCTTATACGCTCGGAATTCCGCATCCACCAGGCAATCCGTTCTTCGTGTTGCTGGGGCGCGTGTTCACGTTGCTTCCCGTGGCTCCGACGATCGCCATGCGCGTGAACTTGCTGGCCGCGCTGTCGAGCGCTGTCGCTGCTGGCATGTGGTTCCTGATTACTGAGCGTGTGCTCGTAAGCTGGCTGGCGCAGCGCTGGCAGCGCATTGCCGGAGGATCGCTCGCGGTGCTCATCGGCGCGACGGCATTCACGGTATGGTCGCAGTCGGTCGTCAACGAAAAGGTGTACACCGTTTCGCTTGCCGGAATGGCGATCGTGGCGTGGATTACCGTCCGATGGTGTGACGAGCCGGATGGGCGCAAGGCCGATCGCGCACTGGTGCTCATCGCATATCTCCTCGGGCTGGGGTACGCAGTGCATATGGCCGGATTACTTGCCGCGCCGGCGGTGGGCCTCGCCGTACTTATTCGCCGCCCAAAAACAATTTTGCGCTGGAAGTTGTTGCTGGCGTGTGGTGCCGCGATGGTATTTGGCGGATCGTCATTTCTCACACAGCCATTGCGCGCCGCGCACTTCCCTGCCGTGAACGAGGGCGAGCCCACGGCGTGCCGCACGGAACTGAACCTGAGGTGCACATTTTCACAGGGCACGTACACCGCATTCATGTACAACTTCAATCGCGGCCAGTACGGCAAGCCGGAGTTGAATGAACGGCAGGCGCCGGTCACCGCGCAAATCGGCATGTGGTGGTTGTATTTCAAGTGGCAATGGATCCGTGACGCCCATGGAGTCACTCCGGGACTGCAGGGTTCGCTGGCGTCGGTATTCCTCGTGCTCGGCCTCCTCGGCGGCTGGGTGCACTGGCGACGCGACCCCCGAAGTTTCGCATTCTTCGGGCCGTTGATGTTTACGGTCACGATGGTATTGATCATCTATCTGAATTTCAAATACGGTGCGTCACAGGCGCCGGAGCTTGGCGACACCGTCGCACGCGAAGTGCGCGATCGGGACTACTTCTATTTATGGAGTTTCTCAGCATGGAGCGTGTGGGCCGCGCTTGGGCTGATGTATGTATGGGAATCCATCGCCGCCGTGATCGCCCGCGAAAAGCAGCGGCTGGGTTCAGATCTCATTGAACTCCCCACGACGCGTGCCTGGGCGATCAGCTCACCAGTGTTGCTGCTGGCGTTCGTGCCGCTGTTCGCGAATTGGCAGGCGGCGTCTCGCCACGGTCAGACTGACACAGCCGACTTCGCGATCGACATGCTCAACTCGGTGGAGCCGTACGGTATTCTGGTTACCGTCGGCGACAACGATACGTTTCCGCTCTGGTACGCGCAGGAAGTACTCGGCGTGCGCAAAGATGTACTCGTCGCTAACACCTCCCTGCTCAATACCGATTGGTACACGCGACAGATGCTCCGTCGGCCCGTATACGACTACGACGCAGCAAACGGCCCGGCAGTCTACCGCGGCAAGAAATGGGACAAGCCGGTCGGCAGGCCGTTCGACATGTCCATGGACGAGGCCGACGCCGTGCCACTTGGGCAGGAGCTTGCGCAACCGCAACTGTTCGTGAAGGATCACATCCGGGCGATCGTGAAACCGCGGTTCTTGGCGCGCGCCGATATGTTCGTGTTGCAAATGATCAAAACCGGCCGACGTCCGATGTTCTTCAGCCGCACCTCGGGTGGTTACGGACAGGAACTCGGGCTGGGCCCGTATTTGCTGACGAACGGACTCGCCCGCAAACTGCTTCCCGACTCGGTGAAAGTGGGCGGCGACACCGTCTATGTGCAAAATGAAGGATTCGTAGATGTGGGCCGGACTGACGCACTCGCGAAGGCGTTCCGGGCACCGGCCTCACTCATTCGCAAGAACGACTGGGTCGACAAACCATCGGTCGGCATCCCGTATTTGTACGTCTCCACTTACTTCGTGTTATCCGACGCGAAATCCAAGCTGGGTGATTTGAAGGGCGCGGCCGACGCCTTGGGCAGCGCCCGGGCGGTTGCCAAGGCGACCCAGCTCGACAAGGAACTCGGGTTGGATTCGCCGCCACCTCCGCCGCCACCGATGGTATCGGGTGATTCGGTGCGCAAAACTCAAGTGCCGCTACAAAAACGCCCGTAGTTGTCCAACCTGATGAAACACAAAGCGCCGCGCTGACGATCAGCGCGGCGCTTTGTGCACTCGCTCGCGGGAGTCTACGCCGTACCCTTGGCCAAAGCATCCAACCATGGCTTCGCTGCCGCATACTCACGCTGAATGTCTTTCACACCGGCCTGGGCGGCCACCGTGTCGTCAGCCCGGCCCGCCGTCTCCGTAATTGCGCAGGCGTCGCCAAGGGCATTCGCGCCCAGTTGACGGGCGCTGGATTTAAGCGAGTGCGCAATGCCAGCTACTTCGCTGATTCGGCCATGCTCGGATTCTTCGATGAGCTTGGCCATCCGCTCCTCAACGAACTGAATAAATGTCTGCATCATCATCGCCAGCATTTCGTCGCCACCAAGACTGCGAAGCATGTCGAGGGCCGGTTTCGCGTCTTCTGGGGGGTGCATTCAGGGAATCCTCAAGAGAACTTTGGGCGGAGACTCGCCACACAAAATGTCCGGTACTAATTTACAATTTATGCCCGACGACCAACTCCGCGCTACCGGTGAACATTGGTGCGCACGACTCGCGCAACGGGCCGCATGGCCCAATGCCAATAATCTGAAGATCCCGCAGGGTGTCGGTATTGCCGAAGCCTGGGCCGCCGTCGTAACCGGTTGCGGCATCACGGAAGATCAGCTCGCACAGGAGATTGCCAGGACCAACCGTCTCGGCACCGTCCGCTGGGAATTGGTCGAATCACAGACCACGAAACTCGTTCCCGAGCGTGTGGCCCGAAAGCATAACATTTTCCCATTGCGCGAAGACTACCGGTCGATTTTTGTCGCGACGGCGGATCCGAACGATCTCAACGCCGAGCAAGCGGCCGGGTTTGCATCCGGGCGCAATGTGATATTCGAGATTGGCGCGCCCAGCGCGATTATTACGTCGATCGAAGCCGGCTACGCCCCGGCCAATGCCGCCGCTTCGCTCTTGAAGGCCGCTGGCTCCGATCTCGAAAATGCCGTGCGCGTCGCTGAGCGGAACGTACCGGAGTCTGTACGCGCCGAAGATGTGGCGGCGACCCCGGTCATCAGCCTCGCCAACCTGATACTACGTGACGGTGTGCAGGGACGCGCCAGCGACATTCACATCGAGCCGGGCCGTCAAAACGGTGTGGTCCGGTTCCGCGTTGACGGGGTGATGCGCGAATACTTGCAATTGCCGATGCCCGTATTCAACCGGGTGGTGTCGCGTATCAAAGTCATGGGCGGCCTCGACATCGCCGATCGGATGCGACCACAAGACGGCCGAGCGCGTATTCACCTTCCGGAAGGCAAGACCGTTGACCTCCGTCTTTCGACGGTTCCAACGCGCGACAGCGAGAAAGCTGTTATCCGTATTCTCGACACGGCGAGTACGAGAAAACTTGGTCAGGTCGGACTTCCGGCACAGGAACTCGCGCGCATTGCGGCGCTGATTGCCCACCGCGATGGCATCGTGTTGCTCACAGGTCCCACGGGGTCCGGTAAGACGACCACGCTGTATGGGGCCATTGTGGAGCTGGCCGACGGGCAGGTGAATATCGTTACGATCGAAGATCCGGTCGAGTATGAAGTGGGCGGCATCACCCAGATTCAGGTCGAAACGAAGCGTGGCGTCACATTTGCAAGCACGCTGCGCGCCGTGTTGCGGCAAGATCCCGACATCGTATTTGTCGGCGAGATCCGCGATGCCGAAACAGCGCAGACGGCGGCCCAAGCAGCACTCACCGGCCACTTGGTGTTATCGACGCTGCACACGAACGACGCTATCGGTGTGATCGCGCGTATGGCCGACCTCGGTCTCGATCGCGCAACAATCGCCTCATCGTTGCGTGGGGTGGTTGCCCAGCGACTCGTGCGTCGCGTGTGCGAGCAGTGCGCGGTGGCCGCGACCGAGCCACTGACCCCTGAAGAACTGCGACTCAGCACGCTCACCGGCACGCGCCCCACCAAGCGGATTGTGGGGTGCGATAGGTGCGGCGGGTCGGGGTACTACGGACGCATGGCGATTGCCGAAGTGTTTGTCGTTTCGGCGACAATTGATGCAATGATCGCCACCGACGAGCCGATCCCGGAAATTCTCAAGCGGGCCAAGTCCGAAGGGATGCGTCTGCTTTCTGAGGTTGTGCTGGATGCCGTGGCGTCCGGTGCCACGACGCTCGAGGAGGCCGAACGGGTGATCGGCTTTACCGATTTTGCACCAGTGACTGCCAAACCGGGTGTGCTGCTTGTGGACGACGACCCGGTCATCCGCGGCGTCGCCACGGCGATTCTGGAAAAAGAAGGCTTCGCCGTCACGCCGGCCGTGGACGGCGCTGCCGCGCTGTCGTTGGCGAATCAGCATCCGGCGGAACTGATCATTCTCGATCTTGGCCTGCCGATTATTGACGGACGAGAGGTATTGAAGCGTCTTCGCGCCACGCCAGCCACGCAGCGTGTGCCGGTAATTATTCTCACGGGCAGCGAGGACGAAAGCCTCGAATCCGATCTGATGGATGAAGGCGCTGATGACTATTTGCGGAAACCGATCGATCCGGTCCGGTTCCTCGCGCGCGTGCGCGCCGTGCTGCGGCGCGCCGGACAGCGATGACTGGTCGGGGCACCGCCGATTTCCTGCTATGGGGCCGAAAACTACGGCCATAATCACGCTGGAGCCGTTGCGTCCACGGCCCCGTCCGGCGACATTTCCACCTCTTGGAGAGCTGCGCCGAATGGTAAGGCAGCGGTCTTGAAAACCGCCGCGGTGAAAGCCGCTTACAGGTTCGAGTCCTGTGCTCTCCGCTCCGCCGCCGCGCTCGCGTTACGCGTGTGACGGAGGCATGAAAAGCAC
>JANYKA010000038.1 GCA_025358315.1 Gemmatimonadota bacterium
CATTCGCTCCACAGGGCCCCGTGGCTGCCGTGTGCCATGGGCCGAGTAGGCCGATGGCATACGGATGCCACTTGCAGGCCCGAAGGAGCGAATGCGCTCGCCCGACCGCGCAAGGCAGGAAACGGGCCGGCCAAAGTCCATCGACGAGCTCGTTTAGACTATATTTAAACGTGATGAACGCGCCCATTTATCTCGACCACGCGGCGACCACGCCGGTACGCCCGGAAGTATTCGAAGTGATGCGACCGTTTCTCGGGCCACGCTTCGGCAATCCTTCGAGCACCCACCGATGGGGCCGCGAAGCACGTGCGGCACTCGACGAGGCGCGGGAACGCGTCGCGCGTTGCCTTGGCGCACATCCGGACGAAATCTGTTTCACCTCCGGAGGAACCGAAGGCGACAACCTCGCCATCCTCGGTGGATGGCGCGTGCTCAAGCCGCTCGGTCGCACCGCCGTCGTCACATCACCGATCGAACACAAGGCTGTTTTGCAGTCGATTCACCAGGCCGCGCACGAAGGCGCCGAAGAACGCTTTCTCGCCATCGACACGACCGGCACCGTCACCATGGACTCGGCGCGCGCATTGGTGCGCACCGACACCGCCATCTGCGCAGTGATGTGGGTCAACAACGAAATCGGGACCATCCAGCCGATCGCCGAGCTGGCGACGCTGGCCAAGTCGGTCGGCGCGATTTTTCATACGGACGCTGTTCAGGCGTTCGGTAAAGTAGAAATCGACGCCAAGAAAATCCCATTCGATTTTCTGGCGATCTCCGGTCATAAGATCGGCGCGCCCAAAGGCATTGGCGCGATGTTCATCCGTCGTGGCACGGCGCTCGAGCCGCTGTTCTTTGGCGGCTCGCAGGATCGCGGCCGCCGGCCGGGCACAGAAAATGTCGCCTACGCGGTAGCACTCGCCACAGCGGCGGAGATGACGCTTGCGGAACACGCGCTGGAAAGCGCTCGGCTCACCGTGCTGCGCGACCGCCTGGAAGCAGCGATTCTCGCCCGAATTCCCGATGCCGTGATTCACGGGCGCGGCGCAAAACGCGCCCCGCATGTGCTGAGCGTGTCCGTCCCGGGCACCGACAGCGAGTCCATGCTGATGGCACTCGACCTCAAAGGCATTGCCTGCTCCGGCGGATCGGCGTGCCAGAGCGGTAGCGTTTCCGCGTCGCACGTGATCAGTGCGCTCGGCGTGCCCGCCGACGTCGCGTCGGCCACGATCAGAATGAGTCTGGGTTCGCTGACCACCGACGCGTGCATCGACCGCGTCGCAGAAGTGTTCCCGGCCCTCGCGCTAAAAGCGCGCGGACTGGCCGCGGTCTAAGCGGGACCCGCCGGTATGACAAAGAAAACTCGTGTGCTGGTCGCGATGAGCGGCGGCGTCGATTCATCGGTCGCTGCGGCGATGCTCGTGCGCGAAGGATACGACGTCGTCGGCGCAACGATGAAACTGTATCGTGATGGCGCCGAAGTTCCGGATAAGCCCTGCTGCTCACTCGACAGCGTGAATGACGCGAGACGCATCTGCGAGCGCATTGGCATTCCGCACTATGTGCTCAATCTCGAGAGTGCATTCGGCCACGATGTGGTGGACGATTTCGTGAGCGAGTATGCCCGCGGCCGCACACCGATTCCGTGCGTTCGTTGTAACACCTTCACAAAATTTCGCGATCTGGTCACCAAGGCCGATGCCATCGACGCGCAGTTCGTGGCCACCGGTCACTACGCACGCATCATTGATGGTGCCTTGCATCGCGGCGCCGACGACCGAAAGGATCAGACCTATTACCTCTGGGGCATCGACCGTGGCGTGCTGCCGCGGACGCTGTTGCCCGTAGGTGAAATGACCAAGGCCGAGACACGCGCGCTGGCGACCGAGCTCGGTCTCACGCTCGTGGCAAATAAGCCGGAAAGCATGGACATCTGCTTTGTGCCCGATGGCAACTACGCCAAGATTCTTACGGAAAAACTCGGCGCCGATGCGCCATCGCTTTCACCGGGGCCGCTCGTGACGAGTGATGGCCGGGTGGTGGGCATGCACGATGGGTTTGCCCGGTACACGATCGGTCAGCGCCGCGGATTGCCGGGCGGGTATGACGAGCCGATGTTTGTGATTGCCATTCACGCGGATACGCGTGCCGTTGTGATTGGACCGCGCGAAGAACTGTTGGGCCGCGGCGTGGTGGCGCGCGGAATTAATTGGCTCGTGGATCCGGTACCGACCGTGGGCGATCGGGTTGGCGTTCGCGTGCGCCATCGCTCGCCCATTGCCCCTGCAGAAATCATTCGGATTGACGGCGACGAAATCGAACTGGCACTGGATGAGCCCGTGTCAGCCATCGCGCCCGGCCAGTCATTGGTGCTCTTCGATGGCACCCGCGTGCTCGGCGGCGGATTTATCGAATCGTCGCGACCAGCACGCATGATACGAGCGCAGTTACCCGTACTCGCGGGTTAACGGCTCAGTACTCCAGCCCGCCCGCCTCCGCAAACTGCTTCATCAGCTTCTCTTGCTCCGCCGTCAGCTTCTCCGGCACCTCGACGCGCACTTCAACAAGCAGATCCCCCTGCTTGCCGTCCTTGGAAATGCCCTGCCCGCGCACCCGAAAACGCTTCCCGCCGGGCGTACCCGCGGGAAGCTTGATCGAAACAGTTTTGTCATTCAACGTCGCCACACTGACCTTCGATCCTAACGTCGCCTGCGCAATATTCACCGGCACCAGCGTAACGAGATCGAGACCTTCGCGCGACCAGTCGTCATCCGGCCTCACCTGAAATGTGATGACGATATCGCCAGCCGGGCCGCCGCGCTGACCACGACCACCTTGCCCCTTCAGACGGATCTTCGACCCGGTATCCACGCCAGACGGAATTGTAATTATGATTTTCTTCCTACTGCGCTGTTCGCCGGCACCATGACACACCGGGCATTTCGCCGACGGTACTGTGCCCTTGCCCAAGCACATCGGACACGGACGATTAACGGCAAAGCCGCCCTGTCCAAATGAAATCGTGCCGCGACCCTGGCATTCCGGGCAGGTCTGAATCTTTGCGCCTTTGGCCGCGCCGCTGCCGTTGCAGGTCGCGCACTCTTCATTTACTTCGAGATCGATCGGCTCCTTCCCGCCGATCGCCGCCACACGAAACGGCACCTCAAGTGTAAGCTCGACGCTCTGGCCGGCCTCTGGACCGGCAGGCCGCTGCGTCCGTTGGCCGCCGCCAAACATTGAGCTGAACAAATCACCGAGCCCGCTGATTCCACCGACATCGAAATCGTATTGCGATCCGCCGGGCCCGCCCCCGCCCTGCTGCTGACCACCGCCGGGCCGTCCGCCACCGCGCGGACTGCGCGGCGAATAATTATCGAACGCGCCCAAGCGACGCATCTCGTCGTACTGTTTGCGTTTTTTTACGTCGCCCAGCACTTGATACGCTTCGGAAATATCCTTGAAGCGTTCAGCCGATTTGGGATCGCTTTTGTTCGAGTCCGGGTGATGCTCCTTCGCCATCCGACGATACTGCTTCTTAATCTCGTCCTGAGTGGCCGACGCGCTCACGCCGAGCACAACGTAAAAATCCTTTTGCGCGGCCATGTCAACGACTCCGGTTCAGTCGGTGCACTAACCGTTCCACTGCTTCACGATGACCTGCGCCGGACGCAACAGCTGGCCATTGAACACATACCCCACCTGATACACGAGTGCCACGAGATGATCCTCGTCGGCACTTTCGGCGGGCGCCGTGGTGATCGCCTCGTGTACCGCCGGATCGAATGGCTGGCCAACCGGGTTCACGATCTCGAGACCGTGACCAGCCAGCGACTTGAGCAACTTTTTCTCGACCATCTCGGCGCCCTGCTGCACAGCCGTCGCGTTGGTGGTCGCAGGATCGACGTGTGCAAACCTCCCGAGATCGTCGAGCGCGTCAAGAATTCCACGAATGAGCAGCCCCATACCACGGAGCTCGGCCTCTTGCCGTTCACGAACGGAACGCTTGCGATAGTTGTCGTACTCGGCGGCCAAACGCAGGTACTTGTCGTTTTGATCGACGAGCTGTTTTTGTAAACCCTCGATAACCGCCGCGATGTCGATTGCGGACTCAAAGCCGCTCGCACCTACGTCGGTGGGCGCGGCATTGGATGGCGAAGGGTTTTCGGAGAAATCGGAAGAATACGAGTCGTTGATATCAGTCATTGGTTTGGAAAGTTCGTGGTTATACCTGTACACGTGCAACGGTCGTGCCGCGGATACTCTGCCGATTCGTCACACCGGCCGGTCTCCTCTGACAGTACGGAAGCACCGTCAAGGCGTTTCGGACGGGTGAACAAGCATCCGTCGCACCAAGCTGAGTGCCGCCTGCGCACTGCGACGGCGAATCTCGTCCCGATCTCCGACGACGGCCGGCCGGACGGAACGCACCGCTCCCTGCACGTCCACGGCAATACAAATTGTACCCACGGGCTTTTCGGGCGTACCGCCATCCGGGCCGGCGATTCCGGTGACCGCTACGGCGACGTCCGCATTAAACCGGCTGCGCGCACCGGATGCCATCTCACGCGCCGTCTCCTCACTCACCGCACCGTACGTAGCGAGCGTGGCAGCGCGCACTCCCAACTGCGTCTCTTTCACTTCGTTGGCATAGGCAATCACTCCGCCGAGTACCACGTCACTTGAGCCCGGAATGGCAGTGAGACGCGCCCCGAGCATCCCGCCCGTGCAACTCTCGGCGACAACGATTGTCATCTGCCTGTCGCGCAACAGCTGTAGCACAAGTGCAGCGAGATCGTCGCTCCCATTTCCGTACACGGTTGCCCCGAGCCGCTCCCGCATCGCGGCTACGCCCTTATCGAGCATCGCAGTCGCCTCCGCCGCCATATGACCGCGACAGGTGAGCCGGAGATCGACACCGTCCCAACCCGGAAGATAGGCAAGCGACAATCCGTCGAAGCCACTTGCGAGCGGGCCAAGCAATTCGGGAAGCGCCGACTCGGCGACACCCGTTGTCCGCAGGGTTCGCGACGCAATCACAGTGGTGTTAGCGCCGAGTCGCTCGCGCACCCGCGGCAACAATACATCTGCACACATCCCGCGCATTTCGCGGGGCACTCCCGGGAGCATCGCCACCCATCGGCCAGCATCGTCATCGAGCCAGATGCCCGGAGCGGAGCCATGGCGATTCGCGAGCACCGTCGCTCCATCGGGAATCATCGCCTGTTGGCGATTGGCTATCGGCATATCGCCGGGCCATCCACGGGCTTTCCAGCGCCCCTTGAGGTTCTCGAGTATGGCCTCGTCGAGCCGCATCGCGCGCCCGAAAATGGCGGCGATACTTGGCTTGGTTAGATCGTCGGATGTGGGACCAAGACCGCCCGTGGTGATCACGGCGCCCGTGCGGTCGAGTGCCTCACGAACAGCGGACGCGATGTCGTCGGCTCCATCGCCGCAGGTCGAGCGACGGACAATCGCGACACCAATGGCCGCGAGTTCGCGCGCCAAATGTGCGGCGTTCGTATCGATCGTGAAGCCCAACAGCAGCTCATCGCCAATGGTGACGATCTCGACGTTCACGTTACGCGGCGTGACGTTTCGTGAAAAGCGATCCGTAGCGCTGGAGATACAACACCAGCGAATACAGCGTAAGCGCCACGGCAACCACCATTGAGGCGACGCCGATTGATCCGACGAGGTTGGCAACGATATCCCATGCGGGCGTATGCCAGCCTTGCGCGGTCGCCAATGTTTGAGCGGCAAACCAAAAATAGGCTGCGCCCACCCAGATATATTGGATGGCTGCCTTCCATTTCGCCGGGCCAATCGCCGCGATGACCACCCCGCGATTCTGGGCGGCCTGCCGAAATACCGTCATGAATGCTTCTCGCCCGAGTACGAGTGCGATAACCCACCAGGGCAGCGCGACCGAGCCAAACCAGGTTGCAAACGGGAATGCAAACGACGTTCCGGCGGGCATATGCATGATGCGCGAAAAGTACGCCGCCACGGCGTCGCCAGGCGGACCCTGCAAAATGAGCATCGGCACAAACGTCGCCACGAGCAGCAATTTGTCGGCGAGCGGATCGAGCGCCTTGCCGAGGTCGGTGACGAGGCCGCGCGTCCGCGCGAGCATCCCATCGTAGTAATCCGAAATCGCGCTGGCCAAATACACCACGAACCCGACGATGCGCCACAGCGGCGAGTCGATGAGCGGCAGGAACGCAATGAGCGGTGATACGATGATGCGTGCCGCCGAGATGGCATTGGGAAGATTGACCGACCGCGCGAAGGCGCTCATGCCGGCCGGCTGGGTCATGCTAGCGTCTTCAGAACCAATTTGCTGACCGCCTTGAGCGTGTCGAACACGCCATCGCCTGTAACGGCGACGGCTTCGAAATACGTCGCGTGTTCGATCCACTCGCCGGTTGGCAACTGCTCGACGAGATTCTCGCCGGCGTGATATGGATCAGGCATGACGCGTTGCTTCGCGGCATCGACCACTTCCCAGCCCGGATTCAACGCGGTCTGCAATTCGGCGAGCGGCGAGGCATTCGGCAAATCACGCTTGTTGTACTGCACAATGAACGGCATTTTCGTGAGATCGTAGCCGTACTCGGCCATGTTGTCGTACAAGTTCTGCATGGCTTCCTGATTCGCTTCCATTCGTTCGATCTGCGAGTCGGCGACGAATACGATTCCGTCGACACCTTTCAAAATCAGTTTGCGTGACGCGTTGTAGTACACCTGACCGGGCACGGTGTACAAGTGAAAACGGGTCTTGAATCCGCGAATGGTCCCGAGGTCGACTGGCAAAAAATCGAAAAACAGTGTGCGCTCGGTTTCTGTAGCGAGCGAAATCAGCTTGCCTCGGGTGTCCGGCTTCACCTTGCCGTAGATGTGCTCGAGGTTTGTCGTCTTGCCACCGAGCCCGGGGCCGTAGTAGACGATTTTGCAGTTGATCTCGCGGGACGCGTAGTTGATCATCGACATGGCTGTTTCTCCTTATCCGAACAGTTTGTCGATTTCATCTTCAGCACCCGCGAGCAAGCCCGGCGGTTGCGCGGAGCCATCGGCGCCGCGAGAGAACACCAATTCAAAAAGTTTTGTGAGATCGTGCACCGATTCCTTCATTTTCAGGCGCACGAGGCCGAGCGTCGTGCGGTTATCGAAAAGGGCGACAAGAATGACGCGCCGGGCAATGTCGGCCAGGTACATCGATTCTTTTTCACCCTGGTGAAAGAGCGAATTGAAATCCGTTTCGCCAATGAGTTTTGCGAGCTGATCGTTGGCGCTGAAATCCGCGGCAGTAAGCGTTGCAAACGCCGTCGGGTCGAAATTGGGCTGCTCGCCAACGGTGGCGACCAGCTGTCCGCTACGATCAACAAGCAATGCGCAACGCGCATTGCTGTCATACAAGAACTTCTGAAGCGTCGTTGTGATCGCCCCAAAGTCGTCTTCGGTGAAGGACCAGCTTCCGGCGCCTACGCTCATGCTTGGCAGATCCGTAAAGAGGGAATGACGAACGTTCTATACATCTTCACATTTCCCGGCGTGCCGAGATCGATTGCGCGATCGTGACACCGTCGGCGTACTCAAGATCGCCACCAACCGGCATTCCCCGCGCGATGCGGGAGACAATAACTCCAAGCGGCGCCACCTGCTCCTGAACATACAACGCCGTGGCCTCCCCTTCGAGCTTCGGGTTGGTTGCCACAATCACTTCCTTGACTCCCCCGGCCATAACACGCGCCACCAGCGCCGCCACGGTCAGATCGTCGGGCCCTACGCCGTCGAGTGGAGAAAGACGGCCCCGTAAAACATGGTACACTCCGCGAAACTCGCCTGTCCGTTCGACCGCCGAAATGTCGCTGGCCTCTTCGACGACACAGATCACCGACGCATCGCGCCGGGGATCACGGCAAATCGGGCAGAGCTGATCCTCGGTCAGATTAAAACATCGCTCGCACGAACGGATCCGGTCGGTAAGCGTACTCAGAGCATCTGCTAACCGCTTGCTCTGCTCAGGCGGTTGCTTGAGCAGGTGGTACGTGAGGCGTAACGCCGATTTCCGGCCAATGGTCGGAAGGCGGGCAAGTTCGCTGACCAGATCGTCGATCGCCGACACGTCAGAACGGGAGTGGAAAGGGTGCAGGAGGTCGAGGGCCGTGATCAACCCAAGTGTTGCTGTGGAATAAAGTTAGGCCCCTGCCAAAGGTGACCGCAAGGCGACGAATTTTAGTCCACCAACCGTAGGTCCAATGCCTCGATGGCCGCGTCGAGCAGGGGGGCATTTTTGCGCAACATGGCGGTGCGGTCAGCCAACACGTTTTCGGCGGTCAGGCGGCCGCGTTTGGCCTGTCCAGCCACACTGACGGCTACCCGCTGGGGTCCGTCAAACAGGGTTCGCAACGCCGCCAAAACGTGCTCCGCGCCACTTTCGATCGCCGGGGCCAGGGTCTCACTACCAGCGGCAATCGTTATGACGCCGCTGGCCGTGACGGCCTGTGGGGTGGCGTCAGCCAACGCACTGGCTAGCACATTTCGGCCTGAGGCACGGATGATTTCGACCAAATCGTCCCAATGTTCGGCCAGGCGATTGATGTCGATGGGCTGCCGCGGCTTGGCGGGAGGTGCGGAGTCGGCGGGAACGGCAGCACGCGGCTTGGCGGGAACGGCAGCACGCGGCTCGGCGACACGCGGATGATCGGCGAGCAACGTCGCCCGCGGCGGTCGCGCTGGTGAGTTGTCGTACGATACCGGTTCGCGCCGTGCGCCTCCGCCACCGCTCGAACGGGTGGCCGGTGCGGCGCCCATCCCTTTGAGCACATCTTCCAGATTCACCGTGCGGTCAAGCAACGCGAAGCGTACCAGGAGCGTCTCGAACAGCAGTTGCTGCTGACCGGAGCGCCGAAAATGCGGCTCAAGATCGGTGAGAAGCGTGAGCATGCGCAGCAGGTCGCCGGAAACAAATCGTGATTTTCGTTTGTCCAACTCGGCGCGAATATGCTCGGACAAATCGGGCACGGTGCCGCCAAGCACAATCGCCAGTTGGGCGCGAAGGATATCGGCAATGCCGGAGAGCAACAAGCTGAAGTCAACGCCGAAGTCGGCGAGTCGCCCGACGGCGGCAAACACATCGCCGGCCCGCCGGTCCACAATAAGATCGAGCAGTGCAAGATATTCGTCCTCGTGCACAAGGCCGAGCGCATCGCGCACGCGTTGCGCCGTGATGTTGCCGGCGCCGAGCGAGAGCACTTGATCGGTGAGCGAGAGCGCATCGCGCATGGACCCATCGGCCGCCCGCGCGAGCATCGCCAAAGCGTCCGGTTCGGCGGTAATTTTCTCGGCCTTCAGTACGGTAGTGAGCCGGTCGCGCACATCGGCCGGACCAATACGTTTGAGATCGAAACGCTGCACGCGCGAGAGGACCGGCGCCGCTGCTTGGGCGATCTTCTGCGGTTCCGTCGTGGCGAACACAAATACCACGCGCGGTGGCGGCTCTTCGAGAATTTTCAGGAGCGCATTCCACGCTTCGCGCGTGAGCATATGCGCTTCGTCAATGATGTACACCTTGTGATGATCGTCGCCGCTGGGCGCATACATCGCCCGTTCGCGAAGGTCACGGGCATCGTCGACGCCGCGGTTCGACGCGGCATCGATTTCGACGACATCCAGCGATGCCGACCCGGCCCAAATGCGGGTGCACGACGCACAGACCCCGCACGGTTCGCGGTCTTCGCGGCGGTTTTCACAGTTGAGCGCCATCGCGAGCACGCGGGCAAGCGTCGTTTTCCCAGTACCGCGGGGGCCGCAAAACAGATACGCGTGCGCGACATGATCGGTGACGATCGCATTGCGCAGCGTCGTCGCCACATGCGACTGGACTGCCACATCGGCGAAACGTTTGGGGCGGTACTTTCGCGCGAGGGCCAAGGACATGGCGCAAATTACTCTCGGCGCGCGTTGACTGTTAGGTGGGGCGGGCGAAGGAAAGCGGCGAAGGTTCGCCCTGCAACGTTCGCCGCTTCCCCCCCACCTTTGCCCCGTACCCTTCGCCTCTGTTCAGCTTCCCGCTTGACCTTCGGCGCAACTCAGACTAACGTCTCAAGACAATGCCAACCCGCCCCGCCACCAACCTCTCCTATTATTACCGCCTCCCGGGTTCGGGCGACGGCGGCGGGCGTTAGCGCGTAAGCGACAACCATACCGACGTAGTGCTCTGGGCCCGTGGAACTCCACGGGCCTTTTTCTTTTCCACCCATTCGTACCGCAGACTGTGTCTTGCGAAGAGGCCCCATGATTATCGTCACCCGTCCACATATCGCCGACCACGATCTCGACCGCATTCGTGAGTACGTCGAGAGCCGCGGCCTGCGCACGCACGTGTCACAGGGCGACGAACGCACTGTTGTCGGATGCGTGGGAGATGTGCAGTCCCTCGACCCCGACGCGATTCGCGTTCTCGCCGGCGTGGCCGATGTGCTGCGCGTTAGTAAACCGTACCGGTTGGCGGCGCTCGAGTTCGTGGCGCGACCGACACTGGTGACGATTGGCGACGCACGGGGAACCGCATTTGGAGGGTCGGAGATTGTCGTTGCTGCCGGCCCCTGTTCCGTCGAGAGCCGCGAAATGATCCTCGAATCGGCGCACGCCGTGAGCGCCGCCGGCGCCCGCATGCTCCGTGGCGGCGCGTTCAAGCCGCGGACATCGCCGTACGCCTTTCAAGGGCTGGGCGCGGAAGGGCTCGAACTTCTGGCCGAAGCGCGCGCCGCGACCGGTCTGCCCGTGGTCAGTGAAGTGCTCGACCCGCGACAGGTTGAACTCGTCGCCGAATATGTGGACATGCTGCAGATCGGCGCCCGAAATATGCAGAACTTTGCACTGTTGGCCGAGGTCGGCAGGGTTCGGCGGCCGGTGCTCCTCAAACGCGGACTATCCGCGACCATCGCCGAGTTGCTCCTCGCAGCCGAACACATCATGGCTCAGGGAAACTCCCAGGTCGTTTTGTGTGAACGCGGGATCCGCACCTTCGAGACCGCCACGCGCAATACGTTGGATGTTGCGGCAGTAGCAGTCCTGAAACGCGAGACGCATTTACCGGTCATCGTCGATCCGAGCCACGCCGCCGGCCGTACCGACCTCGTCGCGCCACTCGCGTTCGCCGCCATCGCTGCCGGCGCAGACGGTCTGATTATCGAGACCCATCCCAACCCGGCGATGGCGCGCTCCGACGGCGACCAGTCGCTCACACTGCCGGCATTCACATCGCTGATGAAACTCCTGGCCCCATTCGCGGCCGCCGCCGGTCGCACCATTGCCGCGCCCGCACCAGAGGACGCGCATCTCGCTGCCGCGACGGCTTCGTGATGTCATCCAATGAGAGTGGCAACGCCCTTGCCATGTTGCGCGAAAAAGTCGAGCAGGTCGACACCGGCATTGTGGCGCTTCTCGCACAACGCATTGAACTCGCGCGCGCCGTCGGCACACATAAACGGGAGGCGGGTCTTGCCACACTGGACGCGAAGCGCGAAGCCGCTGTATTGAGGCGCGCCGGCACGCTTGCCCGCGAAGCAGGGCTTCCGGAAGAAGCCGTACGACAGCTGTTCTGGACCATCATTGGCATTTGCCGGCACGCGCAGGACGATACACTGTGAAGGTCATCTCCGACGTGGGGCCCTGTGCCATCCTTGGGCTTGGCCTGATTGGCGGATCGATTGCCCGCGATCTCGCGGTGCGTAACGTCCGCGTGTTTGGATTTGATACCGACGCGCAAACCCTGAGCGCCGCACGCCGTGCGCGCGTGATCAGCCGGGTGGTGGATGAAAGTCTCGAACAATTGCGCGAGGCGCGAATGGTGATTCTCGCGGTGCCAGTCGATGCCGCGGCCGATCTGCTCACCCGTGCCGCGCCATTCCTCGGCAACGCCACGCTCATCACGGATGTGGGAAGCACAAAAGGCGCGATCGTCGCGCGCGCACAAGCACTCGGACTTGGAGCAAAGTTCGTGGGCAGTCATCCACTCGCTGGCGATCATCGATCCGGATGGGCCGCGTCACGGCGAGCGTTATTTCTGCGCGCCAAGGTGTTCGTGTGTCCGACACGCACGTCCCTGCCCGCCACCATCAAACTCGCCCACGCCTTCTGGCGATCCCTCGGCGCGCTGCCAGTAGATCTGACGGCAAAGGCCCATGACGCCGAACTGGCCTACACCAGTCACTTACCGCACTTGCTCTCGGCGGCGCTCGCGCGAACGCTCTCTCGGGCCAATCACCCGCGCTCGGCGCTCGGCGCTGGTGGTCGGGACGCCACGCGACTCGCTTCGAGTTCACCGGAAATGTGGAGCGCGATTGTCGCCGCGAACGGGCCGAATCTCACGCGGGCTCTTGATGCCTATCTCAAAGAGTTGCGGCAACTCCGGAAGGCCGCATCACGCGGTGATGCCGTGGCAATTCACGAACTGTTCACCGCCACCACGGCATGGGCCGGGCCGGCACCCCACCAAAAAACGTGACGCGGGGGGCAGCCGAGTGATCGGCATACCCCCCGCGACAGTGCTCCAGGCCTGACGAAGCGAAGTGAGACACCACGTACCGTTGCTACCTTTCGGCCCTGGCGGAGTTGGCGGGCCCACGGCCTTCGGG
>JANYKA010000077.1 GCA_025358315.1 Gemmatimonadota bacterium
CGCTGAGGGCGGTTACAGCGGTTTGCCCTTTGGCGCAGGGGAGGAATAAACAATGATTGATTTCCGTAACGCGCGGGACGCCCGCGCATCAGCATTCGACTACATCCAGATCCGCATCGCTTCTCCGGAAGAGATTCGTGGTCCTAAGGATTCCAAGGAACGCGAGCGGCTCGAAATGGCCGGACTCCGTTCGTGGTGGTCGTGGGGCGAAGTCACGAAGCCCGAAACCATCAACTACCGGTCGTTCAAGCCGGAAAAGGACGGCTTGTTCTGCGAGCGCATTTTTGGTCCCGTCAAGGACTGGGAATGTCATTGCGGTAAATACAAGCGCATCCGCTATCGCGGCGTGATCTGCGATCGCTGCGGCGTCGAAGTGACGCTGAGCAAGGTGCGGCGCGATCGTATGGGCCACATCGAACTCGCGGTTCCGGTCGCGCATATCTGGTTCTTCAAGACGTTGCCGAGCCCGATGGGTAACCTGCTCGACCTCACGCTCCGTGATCTCGAAAAGGTTATCTATTATTCGAATTACGTCGTCATCGAGCCGGGTGAACAGGAAGTTCACACCAACGAGCTCCTCGACGAAGAGACGTATCTCACACTCCGTATGAAGGCGAAGGAAGAGGGCGACAGCGCTTTCCACGCCGACATCGGTGCGCCGGCCGTTCGCGATCTCCTCAAGCGTTTGGACGTCGACAAGCTGGCCGACGAACTGCGCGCTTCTGTAATCATCGAAACGAGCCAGCACAAAAAGAAGCAGCAGCTCAAGCGCCTGAAGATCGTGGACGCCTTCCGGAATTCGGGCGACCACGGCGACGTGCGTAACAAGCCGGAGTGGATGATTCTCGACGTGGTTCCGGTGATTCCGCCGGATCTCCGTCCGTTGGTGCCGCTCGACGGCGGGCGCTTCGCCACGTCGGATTTGAACGATCTCTACCGCCGCGTCATCAACCGCAACAACCGGTTGATGAAGCTGATCACGCATCGTGCGCCGGAAGTCATTCTCCGCAACGAGAAGCGCATGCTGCAGGAGTCGGTCGACGCGCTGTTCGACAACGGTCGCCGCAGCAAAGCGATTCGCGGTCGTGGCAAGCGTCCGCTCAAGTCGCTGTCCGACATGCTCAAGGGCAAGCAGGGCCGGTTCCGTCAGAACCTGCTCGGCAAGCGCGTGGACTACTCGGGCCGTTCGGTGATCGTCGTTGGTCCGGAACTCAAGCTGCATCAGTGCGGCTTGCCGAAGGCGATGGCGCTGGAACTGTTCAAGCCGTTCATCATTCACAAGCTCGTCGAGAAGGGAATCGCCGAAACCGTGAAGCGCGCCAAGAAGATTGTGGAGCGCGAATCGAGCGAAGTGTTCGAGATTCTCGAAGAGATCATTCGCGATCACCCGGTGCTCCTGAACCGTGCACCAACGCTTCACCGCCTCGGTATTCAGGCGTTTGAGCCGGTGCTCGTCGAAGGCAAGGCCATTCGTATTCACCCGCTCGTCTGCGCCGCGTTCAACGCCGACTTTGACGGTGACCAGATGGCCGTGCACGTCCCGCTGTCATTCGAAGCACAGCTCGAGTGCCGCGTACTGATGCTGTCGAGCAACAACATTCTGAAGCCGGCCGATGGACGCCCGGTGGCAGAGCCGTCACAGGACATCGTGCTGGGCTGCTACTTCGCAACCAAAGCACCGGCGGGCTTTGATGAGCTCATCAAGGATCCCAAGAAGATCAAGGAACTCCGCACGTTCTCGTCGGCCACGGAAGTGGAAATGGCGATGGCGCTCGGCCACCTCATCACCCACTCGGCGATCCGCTACCGTGTGAACGATGCGTGGGAAGTGACGACGGCCGGCCGCGTGCTGTTCAGCGAGATCGTGCCGACGGAACTGCCGTTCCAGAACCGTGATATGAAAAAGAAGGCGTTGTCGGAGTTGGTGTTCGAGTCGTATCGCCAGGCAGGGCTTTCGACGACGGTCGCGTTCCTTGACCGTCTGAAGGAGTTCGGCTTCCGCAATGCGACGCGCGGCGGCGTGTCGATCGGCATCGAGGATCTCGAGATTCCGGTGGAGAAGGAGCAGCTGCTCGAAGAGGCGACGGTCCGGGTGGAGCGCTTCCAGAAGGCGTACCAGACCGGCAACATCACCAACGGTGAGCGCTACAATAAGGTCATTGACACCTGGACGCATGCGAACAACGACATCGCCGAGGCGATGGTGAAGCGCATGAAGGAATCGCAGGACGGATTCAACCCGGTGTTCATGATGTTCGATTCAGGATCGCGTGGTTCGCGCGACCAGATCCGTCAGCTCGCCGG
>JANYKA010000114.1 GCA_025358315.1 Gemmatimonadota bacterium
CCTGTTCGCCATCGAGAACAGCTCACGGGAAGGCATTGTGAATCAACTGCGCTACATCGACGAACATAAACTTGGCGAGGCCTTTCTCACCGATTTTGTGACAACGGTCATGGCCGTCCAGCCGGATGACGTCCGGCGCGCTGCGCAAACACAACTCGACCCGACTCGCATGACGATCGTAGTGGTTGGTGACCGAAAGGTCATCGCGTCACACCTTCTCCCGTTCCAAAAAACGGTTCCGTAGCGCGAGCTACAGTAGCGCGAGCTACAGCAGCGCGGCGGCGAGCAACCAGATGGCGATCACCAAACCGGCACCGGCCTTCAGTGCCATCGCCACGGCGCGCCCGATCACTGCGCCGGTGGCGGCGCGGGTTGCCCCGGCGTGAGCCGCGCCGCCGCTCAACTCGCCGGCCAGCGCTCCGAGGAAACTTCCGGCGATAGCGCCAATCATTGGGCCAAGAATTGGGACGGGCACTCCGACCACCGCACCGATCAGTCCGCCGAGCACGGCACCCCAGGCCCCACGCCGTGATCCGCCGTATTTCATCGTATAGCGGGCACTGACGGACATATCCGTGAACTCAGCGGCGAGCGCGATAATAACGCAGCCGATGATGGCGATACCACCAAGCTGCGTACCGGGCACAAGCCACGAATACACTGCGCCGGCGACGATCATCAGCCAGGTGCCAGGCAGACCGATCGGAATCAGCAACATCGAGACCAATAGAACGAGAATGAGCAGCACGATCATTCAGTTCTCCCCGAGTGATGGGCGCCAAACGGCGCCGGAGTTCCACTCCATACGGCGCTAACCACGCCAGGGTTCCAACAATTGGCCAGAATGCCGCGTAATCGGGTGACGGCGAATCACGCGCACCTAACGTGCAACCGTTACTCGCGGTCAGTAATATTGAGTGCCACAGCCTACCGACTTTCTCCCACTGAGGAGCTAATGCTTCGTCGTTACCTGTTGTCCATTGCCGCCGGTGTGATTATTTGCTCTCTGCCCGCAAAGCTGCCCGCGCAGGATAAACCCCGGGTCGTTGCTGCCACCCCGGAAGCCGCCGGTGAGTACCTGCTGATTGTTGGCAGTTGCCACGATTGCCACACGCCCAAGTGGACGGAGTCGCAGGGCAAGGTTCCAGCCGATGACTACATGACGGGCAATCCTGTCGGCTACAAGGGCCCGTGGGGCACCGTATACGGAAAGAACCTCCGTACGATCGCGGCGCGCCAGAGCGAAGATCATTGGGTCAACGTATTGAAAACTGCTGATGACGGCGACGGCCATTTGCCGATGCCGTGGCACAATACCGCCAAGATGAACGACGCCGACCTTCGCGCGATATACAAATACGTCAAATCGCTTGGATCGAAAGTTGGCGAACGCATTCCGCGAAGCCTAGAGCCCGGCATTGAGCCGACATCGGCCTATGTGGATCTGTCCACTAGACCGGCGACCTTGCCTGATACGGTTAAAAAACCGCGCTAAAAAACTGCGTGCAGGCTGCAGGGTGCAGGTTGCAGGTTGCAGCGTACACGACCCTCGTAGTACGCTGTCCGCCGGCCGCCCCGTATGTGCCTCCGACACCACTCGTCGCTCCCCTTTACTCTCCAATAGCAGGAGCCGGATGTTCCGCCCCGCGCGGTACCACATGCGTGGACTCGTTAAGCAGCCGCGCACAGGTGTTCCAGCGCAGGATGGCATCATCATTCCCGCTCGGGCGGAGCGGCTCAGCCTTTTCATACCACTCCATCGCCTCACGCACCCACTCGTAAGCGACAAAGCCCGCCCCGGGCGTACGCTTGTCGAGCTGCGCTTTGGCCCGCCGTTCACAAATGATGCCGGCGTAGTACGCGCGCTCGTACTCGCTGGTGAGTTTTGCGAGTGATTCCCGTGCCCGCTCAACGCTCCGTGCGGAATCGCCACCGGAGAATTGGTCAGCGCGAGCGAGCACGAGGACGCGAAGCGCCTTCTGGTGCGCCGGATCTGCCTCCAGAATATCGAGGCAAATACTTTCTGCGGCCCAGGGCTGATTGAGCAGCCGATAGCGCTCCGCCTTCTCGAGCGCCCGCGGAATCGCCGCGGCCGACAGTGGTTTCAACGGAAACATTGTTTACCTCACACCCTAAGTCGACCAGCGGCCGTTTTCCGTTCCGCCATCACGCCACTGGCTTGTTGCCCTTATTTCGCACCAACCGCACGAGCGCCTTGAGTGGATCGTAAAACCGGTCGGCAACCCGCTCCTTCAATGGTATTATGGCATTGTCGGTGATCGCAATACTTTCCGGGCAAACGGTACTGCAACACTTGGTAATGTTGCAGTACCCAATGCCGTCCGCTTCTTTCAGTTCTTCGGTGCGATCGGCCGTGTCGAGCGGGTGCATTTCAAGCGCCGCGACGTACGTGAGAAAGCGGGGCCCAACGAATGTCTCGTGCTTTTGATGATCGCGCAGCACGTGACACACGTCCTGACACAAAAAACACTCGATGCATTTCCGGAATTCCTGCACCCGGTCGATATCGGCCTGTTGCATGCGCCACGTCCCATCAGGTGCGTCGGGAGCACGTGGCGTAAACTTCTGAATTTTTTTCTTGACGCGGAAATTCCAGCTCACATCTGTCACCAGATCACGGACCAGCGGAAAGGCGCGCATCGGTTCAACGGTCACCGGCTTGGTCAGGTCGAGCTCATTGCAGCGCGTCATACACATGAGCCGCGGCTTGCCGTTAATCTCCGCCGAGCACGAACCACATTTCCCTGCCTTGCAGTTCCAGCGGACGGCAAGGTCGTTGGCCTGATCGGCCTGAATCTGATGCACGACGTCGAGAACAACCATTCCCTCAGTGACGTCGGCCGTATAGTCCTTGAGCTCGCCCGCTCCATCGGCACCGCGGAAAATGCGGAATAGCGCGTTCGGCATTATTTCTGATCCTCAATAATTTTCGCCTGTGCCGCCGTGAGCGGGGTGACGGCCTCGCGCGTCAGCCGCATGGTGCCATCCGTCCCTTTGCGGATCACCGTATTGAACTTGGCCGCTTCCGGATCCTTGTCCGGATAGTCATCGCGAAAGTGTCCGCCGCGACTTTCCTTACGCTCGATGGCCGATTTGGCAATTGCCTCGGAAATCGTCAGCAGATTGCCGAGTTCCAGCGCCGTGTGCCAAGCCGGATTGAACTCGCGGTTCCCCACTGCGCCCACCGTCGCGGCACGCGCCCGCAGTGAGCCCAGCTTTTCGAGCGCGTCCTGCATTTCATCTTCCTGTCGCACAATGCCGACGAGCGCCTGCATCATCGTTTGCAGGTCGTGCTGAATGTGGTACGCGCCCTCGGCGTCGGCACCGCGCTCGAACGGGGCGAGCGATGCCCCGGCCGCTGCGTCAACGATTGCCACATCAATGCGCCCGGCGATCTGTTGCTTCGCGAATTTGGCTGCATACTCGCCGGCCCGCCTGCCAAACACCAGCAGATCCGACAACGAGTTGCCACCCAATCGATTCGCACCGTGTAAACCGGCTGCGCACTCGCCAGCCGCAAAAAGTCCCGGCACATTTGTCATCTGCGACTCACCATCGACGCGAATGCCGCCCATGATGTAGTGGGTCGTTGGGCCGACTTCCATTGGCTCCGCGGTGATATCGATATCTGCCAGTTGTTTGAACTGATGATACATGCTCGGCAGTTTCTTTTTGATCACGTCGGACGCGTTCGGCAGCTTCTCCTTGATCCACGAAATATCCAGAAACACGCCGCCGTGCGGACTCCCCCGCCCGGCCTTGACCTCGCGCATGATGCAGCGCGCCACGTGGTCGCGGGTCAGCAACTCTGGAGGACGGCGGGCGCTTTTGTCGCCCTGGGTGTACCGCCACCCTTCTTCTTCGTTGTCGGCGGTCTGGCTCTTGTAGTTGTCCGGAATGTCGTCGAACATGAAGCGCCGGCCTTCGTTGTTGCGCAACACGCCGCCTTCGCCGCGCACGCCCTCAGTGACCAAAATCCCTTTCACACTCGGAGGCCATACCATCCCCGTTGGGTGAAACTGAATGAATTCCATATCCTGCAGCGCCGCACCCGCGTTGTACGCGAGCGACTGGCCATCAGCCGTGTACTCCCAGCTGTTGCTGGTGATGCTAAACGCCCGTCCCACGCCACCGGTCGCCAGCACCACGGCCTTGCACTTGAATAACCGGAATCGTCCACGCTCGCGGTCGTAACCGAATGCACCGACCACGCGATCGCCGTCCTTGAGCAAGGAGACGATCGTCACTTCCATATGTATGTCGATGCCCTGATGGATCGCATGGTCCTGCAGCGTGCGGATCATCTCCAACCCGGTGCGATCGCCGACGTGCGCCAGACGCGGGTACCGATGCCCGCCAAAATTGCGCTGCAGAATACGGCCGTCCGGTGTGCGATCGAATACCGCACCCCAGGCCTCGAGCTCGCGAATACGATCCGGGGCTTCTTTTGCGTGCAGTTCCGCCATCACCGGATTGTTCACGTACTGGCCGCCGCGCATCGTGTCGGCGAAGTGCACCATCCAGTTGTCGCGGTCGTCCACGTTCCCCATCGCTGCTGCGGCGCCGCCTTCGGCCATGACCGTATGCGCTTTCCCCAGTAGCGATTTGCAGACGAGACCGACACTCACGCCGGCCGCCGCTGCCTCGATCGCCGCACGGAGCCCCGCACCACCAGCACCAATAATGAGTACATCGTGTTCCTTCGTTTCGTACTCCGCCATTTACAGAAGCCTCCAGTCGTGCCACACACCCATCGAGCAGAGACGAATGTAGAGATCAGAGAATCCGACGCTCATCAGGCTCATCCAGGCGAATCGCATATGCACCCGGTTGAGGCACGACGAACAGTCGTATGCCACTTTGCGCAACGGCCGCTCGGAAATCCGGTCGAGGAACCCGCCGAACATGTGACGGGCGGAGTGGCAGCCGAGGGTGTATGAGCCGAGGAGGCCAACGTTCACGGCCAGAATGATTGTCCCCAGCCCAATGCCGAACGAGACATGGCCCGTTGTATCAGTGAACCAGAGTGCTTTCCAAACATCGTGCAGCAACAATACGAGAAAAATTACCGCGAGATACATGAAGTAGCGATGCACATTCTGCAAAATGAGAGGGAACGCCCGTTCACCGATGTAGGATTTGCGTGGTTCGCCAACAGCGCAGCTAATGGGGTCGGCCCAAAACGCTTTGTAGTAGGCGCCGCGATAGTAATAGCAGGTGAACCGGAACCCACCGGGCGCCCAGAGAATCAGAAATGCTGGCGAAAACGGTGCGAACGACGGCCACCAACCGGGTTTGGGCCCGAACCAGGCGTGCGGTGAATCGCCGAAAAGTTCAGGGGAATAGAACGGCGATAAGTAGGGGCCGAACGTGTAGTGGCTTGCCTGAAACGCCGCCCAAGTGGAGTAGACGATGAAAGTGCTGAGACAGAGAAAAACGACCGTCGGCTGGATCCACCACGCGTCGGTACGCATTGTTTCGCCAAAGCGGCGCGGCGCAAGTGGCAGCGGGGCGTGAGCCATCCATGTCTCTCCGTGGGCGATGAATGTTGTTCGGGCGCCCCGAAGTTGGCCGCGGGAACAACTGGCGGCAAGTATCTGGCATGGCCTTCTATTGTGGGGGTTTCTCTCCGCCGATCGCGGTAAGCGGGGTGGCGCGATACACCGTTTTGGCATTGCCCGTTGTCAGCGACCAAACCACCTGGCCACCACTAGTCACTTCATACGTGACGATAGGTCCGGTTGCGCCTTGATATACCACAGGGGAAACGCCGAAATGCACGAGCGTATTGCCGTTCTCAAAACGATGAATGGACCCGATGATCGGGGCGAAAATGTCCGGCGATGGGCGGAATTGCCAAGCACGGTGCGCGATGTGCGTCACCGTATCAAGCGTCATTTCGAGACCGCGTGAGTATTGCGCGCCGTCAGCGCGATTGAGTCCGTTGTCGAAAAAGATGATATCTGTGGCGGAGAGCAACTGGGGATTGTGCTGGCCGTCAAACGCAGCGTCAGCATCGACCGTGTACGTGCTTCCAATTCCGCCCAGCCGCCATTCGAGTGAATGCCAGTCGGGTGCGATGGAAATTATCTGACCAAGCAAATACATCGAGAAGATGATGTTGCCGTGTGGTCCAATAGCGAGTGCGTTCGCGTGCACCCAATCCGACGGCTTGCTCCGCGATCCCCAGTCCACGGCCGGATCCAGTGCGCCGAATGTGGTCCAGCGCTTGGTGAGTGCGCCGGTTTCGGGCACCCATTCCCAGATGGCATCACCGGTAAGGGTCGTACCGCGCCCGGCTCCGTCTTCGTGGGCGATAAACAGAATAGTATTCTGCGGCGTTGCGATCACATCATGGTGCGGCGGCGTGCCAATAGTACTCGCGTCCAGATGATGCACAATTTCACCATCGGCAGCGACTTCAAAAAGTCCTGTACCGAGATCGTTAAAGACAAAATTGCCATTGGCGCGGCGAGTGAGCGCCTGAGGCGGGCCCGTCGTGCGCCAATACCACACGACCTGCCCCTGTGCGTCGACCGCAACGAAACCTTTGAAGGTCGCATTCACTTCCAGCATCGTCACGGGGTCGGTCGGGGTTCCGGTCGCCGTGAACGAAAGTTGCGCGAGGTCTGCAGGGAGCGCGGCGGTCGTCAGCTTGCCGGTAACCGGCGCGCTCGACAGGCCGCCCGCCGAAATGCTGCGCAGTTGATACCAATAACGGGTGTTCGCACGGGCGCGCAACAACGGAATAGTCACCGAGGCGGAATCGACCGCAACTGTGATTTCCAGCTTTGCGGTACTGTCGCTCCAATAAATCAACTGAAGGGTGGTCGGAGCCGCGAGCGTCACCGCGAGCACTGGAATCGGGTCGAGTGAATCAATAGACGAGATACTCGGCCGAATCGGCGGAATTGCCGGCGCGTTGGGCTCGGTACAACCCATCGCAATCAGGACCGCAACAATCATCCACCAGCGCCTTGCGACGTTTTGTGCCAAAGGCATACGATGCTGGACCAGTAGCGGGGGGTGATGGATCTGGCACCGGCGTCGGCTCTCATCTTTGGACGACGCATTATAACAGACGTTAATCAGTAGCGTCGTGCCTTATGTTTGAATAGACACTTTTGCGCCACTCTACTGAAATCCTAAGGAGTCGCCGTGACGTTCCAAACCGACAAGATGCGAATTGCCAAGCGCGGCGCCATCACATTGATCGCGCTCTCGGCCCTGCTATTTACCGCCACACGGGTAGAGGCGTGGGGCGAGGCCGGCCATCGGATGATCGGCCTCGCGGCTGCGCAGGCGGTGCCAGGCGATATGCCGGACTTTTTCAAACAAGCGGCCGCACAACTTGCGTATTTGAATCCGGAACCCGATCGCTGGCGTGACCGCGCGGAGAAAGATCGCGATGGCGCGCTCGATGGTGCGACGGCGGCAGACCATTTCATCGATCTCGAAATGATTCCCGCGGACCGTCTGGCCGGCGCCCTCGCGGCCCCGAATCGGTTCGCCTACGTCGACACGCTCCAGACCCTCGGCCTCAAAGCCACGACGGTTGGCATCCTGCCGTATCGCATAATCGAGATGACGCAGGCACTGCGCATCGAATGGAGTCTCTGGCGCGCGGCGGGCGATGAAGCCACCAAACGGATGATCGAAGCGCGCATCATTAACGACGCCGGCATCCTTGGGCATTATGTGGCCGACGGTTCCAACCCGATGCACGCGTCCGTGCACTACAATGGCTGGAGCGGCGCGAACCCAAATGGCTATGCTGCCGACAAGCGAATGCACGGGCGTTTCGAGTCAGCGTACGTCGAAGCGCAGCTCAAGGTGGGCGATGTCTCTGTGCTCATTCCTCCAGTGGCGCGCATATTCCCGAGTCTCCGTTCAGCAACGATCGCGTACCTCCACGAAAGCAACAGCCTCACTGAGCGACTTTATCAGATCGACAAAGCCGCGCCTTTCGGTGCGCAGACGACCGCTGCGGAGAATAAGGCGTTCACAGCAGGCCGACTCGCCGCCGGTGCCCAGATGCTACGGGACCTGTGGTATACCGCTTGGATCACCAGCCTGGCGCCGTAGACGAAAAATTGAGTGAGCCACGTCACAACTGTACGGAACCTCTCCTTGTACTCGCCTATATCACAGGTCGTACATCCTTTTAGGAGGGTTCCTAATGACACGTCGATTCTACCTACTGGCATTTGCAAGTGCTGCCGCTATCGGTGGTGCATGTGCCGGTTCTGCAACAACTGGTCTGAGAGCTGGTCCGAATCAGGGAACGATTGCGGTGCAGATGACAGATGCCCCGCTCGTGTTCGACTCCGTGCAGTCGGTGAACATCTTCATCGTTCGGGTGGATGCCAGGCGGAAGGATGCGGATTCCACCGAGGCCAATGACTCTCTAGAGGTGGAGCATCACGGGAATGACAGCGAACACCACGATTCCACGACATGGGTGACGATCGCCTCGCCGAACGCGAGCGTTAACCTGCTGGCGTTACAAAACGGTCTCACCGCGCTCATTGGCACGTCAGCCATTGACTCAGGGCATTTTCGCGGCCTCCGTCTCGTCATCGACCCGTCGAAGTCGAATGTGACACTGAAGAATGGAACCGTATTGACCACGACTTCGAACCCGCCAATTCAGTTCTTCGGATCGGGCCGCCACGGGATTGATGTGCAACTGGACGACGACTTGGACGTGCGTCCGGGAACTATGACGACGCTTACCATTGACTTCAAACTTGGTGAGAGTTTCTCCATGCGTGGGGCTTCGATTGGGCACGATGGATTGGTATTCAAGCCGTCGGTTCGTAGTCGTTCGCACCACGACGGTTGAGTCTGAGCCGCCGTGCCCCCAATTAGGAGGATTTAAATGCACATTCGATTGATGCCGACCTTAGGCCTTGTTCTCGCATTGTCCTCGGCGTGCGCGTTGCACGCCCAGTCCAACGTCCACTTCGGAGTCAGTGGTGGAGTGGCATTGCCGATCGGTGACCTTGGCAATGCTGCAAACGTTGGATTCGATCTCGGTGCCAGAGTCACCGTGCCACTGTCCTCACCATCGTGGGGATTGCGTGGCGACGTCAACTGGAATCGCTTCGGCGGCAAAGCTGGCGTGAACTCGTACTCGTACGTTTCAATCGCCGGCAACTTGGTGCACCGGGAGCCGGGCGCACGCCTCTACGAATTTTTCGGACCCGGGGTCTATAACCAAAAGATCGATTTTACAAACGGGTTTAACACCAGTCGCACGGACCTTGGCCTGCAAGGCGGTGTTGGCCTGGACATGAACGCCAGTGATCTGAAAACATTTGTCGAGTTCGGACTCACGAGCGTGTTCTCATCGGGAAGCAACTCGATCTGGTTTCCGGTGAGGTTCGGAATCCGGTTCTAATAGTTCTACACGACCGACAAAACGTGGTGCTTCGCCGTATACAGGTGGGGCACCACGTTTTGTTCGGGCAGCTGCGACGCAACGGAACATCCATTCGGCTTCGTTCGCCGGGTGACAAACTGTTGCGTGATGTTCAGCGACGCCTGAATCGCAATGAGCAGTACGATAGTCACCACCGAGGCGGCCCACTTGGGAGCATTGCCGGACCGGCGCAGAATCCACCAACCGGCCACAACCATCGGCACTTCCACGACGAAGTCGAGCGCCGGCCATCGATAGATGTACAATCCAACAATCGGGCTTCCGGGCCACAAGTACTTGAGTCCGGTGATGTAATCGAGCGGTAGGTGCAGAAAAACCAGTCCCATGGCAAGAAACGCGGTGGTCGAATTTCTGGCCTGCCATCCGGATGCGGCCCCGACGGCGAGCGCTACAATCGCCACCGCCGGAAATGCGTGTGAATACAGGCCGCCCGGATTGCAAATGCCGCTAAACCCGGCAATAAAATCCACGATGTCCGGCGCCACTGTTGCGACCAGCAGCCAACCCAGTGATGCGGTGCTTCGCATTGCTCTCGCGCCGAATGCGACGCCGATGTGTCCGGTGATCACGTATCTATGCGGAGTGGGAGAATGAGCGGATCAGTTTCGCGCGCGGAGCAACACCCTCGCGTCCACCGCGATGGCCCCGTGTTCCATCGCCAGAAGCGGATTCACATCGAGTTCGAGAATCTGCGGGAAGTCCGCACCCAATTGTGCGATCCGCCGGACCGCAGCCGCCAATGCGGAATGATCAACCGGCGGCGCCCCCCGCATCCCCCCGAGCACGCGCGCGCCCTGGATTCCCTTGATCATTTCCACCGCCTGCGCGTCGTCGATGGGAGTCATGCGGAATATCACATCTTGCAGCGCCTCGACGAAAATTCCTCCAAGACCAAACATGACCAACGATCCGAAACTTGGATCACGCGAGATTCCGACAATTGTTTCCCGGCCGCCATTCACCATCTGCTGTATGAGCACCCCATTGACCTTCGCGCCCGGTGCCCGCTCCCGGACATTTCGAATCAGTTCGTGATATTCCTCGTGCAACTGGACCTCTGACGTGATACCCAACCGAACTCCGCCCACGTCCGTTTTGTGCGAGACATCTGGCGAGACGAGCTTCATGACTAAGGGGTAGCCGAGCGCCTGGCCTGCGGCGGCCAAATCCTCCGGCCGTGTCGCATATCGCGATTCGGCGACCGGGATTCCGTACGCACGCAGTAGCGCCAGCGACTCAGATTCCGTGAGGCTCTCACGCCCATCACGCATCGCCCCATCGAGAATCGCGGTGGCGGCGTCGCGGTCTGCGTCGAGCGGTGTGGGATTCGCCGCGGGGCGCGCTGCCCACTCCACCTGTCGATTGATCGCTGAGAGCGCTCGTGCGGCCGATTCAGGAAAGATGTAGGCGGGAATCCCCGCCTTGCGGAACTCGGCGCGGCCGAGCGGCAACCCTTCCCGTCCCATGAGGACGGCGAACACCGGCTTCGTCGGCTGAGTGGCTGCCGCGCTGGCGATCGCTTCGGCAACATCTTCCTGCCTCACGCCGAACGGTGGAACGAAGATCGGCATTACCGCATCCACGCCAGGATCGGCAAGGAGTGCGGTGAGCGCTGCCTTGTAGCCCGCCGGAGTAGCCGACGCGATCATATCAAGAGGATTGCGGATCGAAGCTTCCGCCGGAAAGAGTGGACGCAACGATGCGATAGTCGTCGCTTCAATTTCGGCGAGTTGTAGGCCATACATGACGAGCGCGTCGGCAGCGAGGATCCCCGGGCCGCCGGCGTTGGTCAGCACGGCGGTGCGCCGCGACCGCGGCATCGCGCGAGCGCCAAACCCAATCGCCATCTCGAAGAGCTCCTCCACCGATGACGCGCGCAGCACGCCGGCCTGCGTGAGCATGGCGTCCACCGCGACATCGTCCACGGCGAGTGCACCCGTGTGCGAGGAGGCCGCCAACGCGCCGGCATGCGAACGACCCGACTTCACGACGATGATCGGTTTGACCTTGGTGATCCGCGACGCGATCTCGAGAAAGCGCCGCGGATTGCCGAAGTTTTCGACGTACATCAGTATCACTTTGATCGTCGGATCGATCTCCCACGCGACAAGCAGATCGTTGACACTGACATCCGGCTTGTTACCAACGGACACGAACTGCGAGATGCCAATACCATACTCCTGCGCGTAGTCGAGCACGCTTAACCCCAGCGCACCGCTTTGTGACACGAACGCTGAATGCCCAAATGGCGGCATGGCGGTCGCGAACGTGGCGTTCATCGACACCGCCGGGTCTGCATTGACGACACCCATACAATTCGGCCCGATCATGCGCATGCCATGCGTTCGGACAATCTCCATGAGTTTCGTTTCGCGGGCCGCGCCTTCATCTCCGATCTCGCGAAATCCCGCCGAGATCACGACGAGTCCTTTCACGTGTGCACGGCCGCACTGCTCCGCGATGTCGAGCACCTGTTCCTTGGGTACGACGATCACCGCCATGTCGACGGGATCGGGCACATCGGCGATGCTCGGATACGCGCGTACCGCACAAATAGATCGGGCATGCGGATTCACCGGGAACACAGCGCCGGCAAACCCATAGCTGATCAGGTTCTCGAGGATCTGATGCCCGATGGTGCCTTTCCGGCGGGACGCCCCGACCACCGCGATGGTGTTCGGGGCCAACAGTGGTGCAAGGCCGGCCGCCACTTTCATTTCGTTTTTGAACTCGTTTGATCGAGGGCGGCGCGGAGCCCCTTGGCCAATGTCACTGCATCGTCGTTAGCCCAGAAGTGCATAAAGAACAGTCGGGGCAATTCTTCCAGCATGTGGCTGTGGACGGCTGTGACCTCGATCCCGTGGTCGCGCAGCGCACGGATTACCCGGTTCACCTCGGGCCCACGGAGTACAAAGTCCCCGGTGATGGCCGCCTTTCCGCCACCCGTCGGCTGGAAATTGATTGCCGTCGAGACACCCATGGACGGAAGAATTTCCGTTCCCATCTCCATGATCTTTTCGGACCGGGGCACACTCACCTGATAGACTATTCCGTTGAGTTTGCCGACGACGCCAAGGGCGCGCGCGATACCGGCGGTGTCGAGATCGGTGGCCGATGGTGCGGCCGGCGGCGATGCCGCGCCCAGTGGAGTTTTACTTTGTGCCAACGCATTATGAATCGCCTGTGCGATTTTCACGCGATCACCATGGGCAGCGATGTGCATGTACATCACGCGCGGCAATTCCATCAGCACGTGATTGTGGAGGGCCGTTTGCTCGACGCCACCGGCTTGCAGCGCCTGCATCACCGGGCTCACTTCATTTTCGGCAAGCACGAGATCACCCATCACAATCGCGCGGTTTTTACCGACATCCTTGAACGCCACCCATCCGCCAAGTGCGAACGCCGGCTTAAGCGTCACGCCGCCAGCAACAACAAATAGATCGCTGCGCGGAAAACTGAATTTGATGACGTTTTCGGCTTGCATGGCACCCTTTCGGCCCAGCGCGTCCTCAACAGATGACCAATACGCCGGTGCCGAAGCTGGTTGTTGCGCCGCGCCTTGTCTCGGAGCGACGGATACGGCCAGCACTACGAGAAAAGTCCTTAGCGCGATGATCGCGGTGTCCATTCCGTCCTCCACGACAGGTATGTGAGAATTACAAGCCTGATAAAGATCATATCAGGCATAGTAATGATCGTTGCGCTGTCTAGGCTATAGCGCGCTCGGGTACGTCTCGGGCAACTCTCCGTTCTCCCAGTGGCCCGTCCGCTCCAGCGGCTCGACTGCCCGGGTGACGTCATAGTGCAGTATGGCATCGAACTGGTCGGCGAGGCGCGCGGAGAAATAGTGGCTCATCCGTTCTGTCTCGGGCCGGTAGATCACGCCGATCGCCCGCTCAAGCCGCGGTTGGAGCATTAGCGTGCGCACTTCTTCATTCGCCGCGAGATCAAGCAGAAAGTTCGGCGTGCCGACCTCGTGGAAGAGCGCCTCGTAGCTCCCGTCCAGTCCGGGGCGCACGCGCTTCCGCTGCGCAGGCTCATCCCAGTTCGATGCGGCGGTCACCGTGCCGCGATGGGTGCTGAAGCCAACCAATACCGCCTTGTCTCCGTATCGCTCTCGCGTGAGTTGGCCGACATTGAGCTCGCCGGACGCTCCCATTTCGGTGGCCCGGGCATCACCGAGATGCGAGTTGTGCGCCCATACGACGATCTTCGCTGTCGGACCTCCCCGGCCGACGTGGTCCGCGAGTTCGTGCAGCGTCTCCGCCATGTGCAGGTCGCGGACGTTCCACGAACTCACGCGCGATCCGAACATCGCGCGGTAGTACCGCTCGGCGTTCTGGACGAGCCGCGCGTTCTGTTCGGCGTAAAACAGATCGTCGATCGCACGCTGCCCATCACGTCTGGCATACTCGCCGGCTGAGCGGCGCAATTCCACGAGTTGCTCAATCACCTCCGTTTCGCAGGAGTCCGAAATCCCGCTGCTGGCGGCGTAGCCGTAGGCCTGTGGGTCCTGACCGAAGTGATCGAAACAGCTATAGCGACCGGCAGCGCGCACAGCGGCCGCTGGATCGACGCGGCGCAGGTAGCTGAGTACCGCCTCAATCGAGGCGTGGAGGCTGTAGAGGTCGAGCCCGTAGAACCCCGCCATCGGACTGCCGCCTGACGCGGCATCGTTGTACGAGCGTAACCAGCCGATGAAGTCGAGCACGTCGGCATTGCGCCACATCCACTGGGGAAAACGACGGAAACCACTGAGTGCCTCGACGGCATCGGCGTCCTTGGCACCGCCGCGCACAAATTCGTTCACGCGATAAGCGTCGGGCCAGTCGGCTTCCACCGCGACCGCGGTGAACCCCTTGGTGCGGATCAGGAGCTTGGTGATCTCGCTGCGGATTCGGTAGAACTCGTGTGTACCGTGCGAGGCCTCCCCGATCAGGACGAACCGCGCCTCACCAATGCGCGCCAGCAACGGCGCGAAGTCATCGGGCTCGCCGCGAAGCGGATGAATGTTCTCGCTCAGTACGTGCGCGACGGACCGGCTCTCCGTGGTGGTCGTCATTTTCCGTTGCCTCGTGGTGGTCGTGATACGCCCTCACTCGCGGCGCGCCGTCACCGGGCGCGCACGTGCATGTTCCGGCAGGAGCAGTGCCGCACGGTCGAGCAACTCTTGCACCTCTGCGTCTTCTGTCTGGCTGAAGTCCTCATACCACATGCCGACGCCGTGGAAATGCGGCGGTATGGCGAGGCAGACGCAACGATCCGCGACCGCCGTGAGAGCGGCGCAGGCCTCGCTCGACGCGACCGGCACCGCGACGATAATCTTCGCCGGATGCTGCGCCCTGAGCGCCGCCACCGCCGCCAGCATTGTCGCGCCCGTCGCTAGGCCGTCGTCGACGACCAGTACCGTGCTGCCGTGTACGTTTACGGGAGGCCGCGCACCGCGATATGCGCGCTCGCGGCGTGCCAGTTCCTGCTCCTCGCGGGCGCGAACGCTGGCTACAGCATCCCGACGAATATGCAAGTCGCGAATCAGCGGTTCGTTGAGCACACATACATCGCCCGAAGCGATCGCTCCCATCGCCACTTCGGAATGTCCCGGCACTCCGAGTTTGCGCACCACGAAGACATCAAGCGGAACGCCGAGCGCGTGCGCGATCTCATAGGCCACGGGCACACCACCGCGCGGGAGCCCGAGTACGATGACGCCCGGTTTGCCGGCATACTCCGCGAGCCGCGTCGCCAGACGATTGCCGGCGTCTTGACGGTTGTGGAAGAGTCCGTTCATCTGCACCTCCTGCTGTTACATAAGCACGTTATGCTGGCGCCCATCCGATATCTGTCGGGAGAAGCCTGATCACCCGTAGGGTTGACGCCGATAGAGGACCCCGGTTCCGATTGGTCGCTCAAGCCGGACGGGAAGGCAGTGTTAGCGCGTAGCCGGATGTATGATTCTTGCATCACACTCGCGACACGTTACGGCAAACGAGGCGAACCACGAATGGCGACTGAACCATCAACACGCTTACGCAAGAAGGCATTGCCGGTGGCGGCCGACCATCCTCGCCTGATCGAGATCAGCATCCGCGAAGTGAAGCAACTGTTCAACTCGATGGACCCTTCCCCATTCCACGAACGCGATCTCGACCGCGACGCCGACGAGTATATCGTAAACTGGGCGCATGAATATTCGCTCGACGCGCCGCTGGCGCTTCGTGTCCATCTGGAAGAATGGCCCGCCGACGATCCAACATCCTTAGTTACCGATGCGGTCCACCACTACTTCGCGTACCGGGGTGGCCTCAGTGACCTGGAGTTCCGCCGAATCATGAGAGAAGGCCGCACGACGTTAGTGATCGGCCTGGTGTTCCTCGCCGCATGTCTTATTGCGAGTCAGGTGCTTATTGGGCGCAATCCTGCGGCTTGGGCCGGATATGTTCGAGAGAGCCTCACCATCGCCGGCTGGGTCGCGATGTGGAAGCCGATGGAGACCTATCTTTATGACTGGTGGCCCGTGCGCCGGCGTGGAAAGGTATTCAAAAAATTGAGCATCATGCCGGTTGAGGTGGTGCACGGCAAACGTCCATAGAGACACCACGCGTACGGCAGCGGAGACAGTGCATCTGGGAGATCGAATCCATGCGGGCCTTTAACGAAGCGGATAATCCTCCACCAACCGGATTCCTTGATCGGTTTGTCCGGCACTTTCAGACGCCAAGTTATGTCCTGGCGATGCTCGCGCTCTACGCGCTGGCCGCGAGCGCACTTGGATTGGCCCTGACGCCTTCGCTGATCATCGTCGGGCGGTGGGCGCCGCAGCTCTGGCACTGGGATAATTGGATGCGCTGGCCGGTGCTCGGTGTGCTGTGCGGCGGGGCGGCCTTTCTATGGGGATTCACACTTCTCATTGTTGTGCCGGTCTACAATTTTGTTTTGCCAACTCGAATGCGAGCGTTTTCCGGCGGATATTTCAGCGCTGCGGCAGTGCCGTGGTATCTGCACAACGGACTGTTCTTCCTGGTCCGGTTCACCTTTCTTCCCTTCATTACACTTACCCCCCTGGGCAACCTGTTCCTGCGCGCGATGGGGATGCGCATGGGCCTTCGGGCGCGGATTAGTACGGAATTCCTTTCCGATGTCTGCATGATCACCCTCGGCGACGATGTTGTGATCGGCGGAAGCGCGCAGATTTTTTGTCACTTTGGCGGCGGGGGCCGGCTCGTCATCGCGCCGGTTGTGATCGAGAGTCGCGCGATCATTGGTGAGAAAGCCACGGTCATGGGTGACGTGCGCGTTGGCGAAGGCGCAACGATTCTCGCCCACTCCGTGTTGCTCCCCGGTACCCGGGTTGGTGCGCATGAACGCTGGGGCGGCGTACCGGCCAGACCGATTTCGCACGAGGAATGGGAAGCGTACAAAGCCATGGCGTTCACTGGAGAGCCGCTGGAAACGAGTGCCTGACATCATCGGGACATTGCCCAGCGTTTCCGTCAGAGAACTGCGGAAGTAGTCGGCCCGAACCTCTTGCCGTTGTCGGACCCCGTCGCGCTCCCTTCCGACGACGTCCCGCGGGAAGGATCCACCCGCGAGAAACCGTCTCGCGAATGCAAAGACGAATGTGGAATCGGTATCAGGGATCGCAATAAGGGAATTCCCTACACGTCTGAACGAACTCTTCAGCGCGCACTGTGCTGGAGCCTGCATCCCATTTCCCCGACAGACAACCTCGAGAACGCGTCGCATAATTGACATATGGCTTCTTTCGCTCGTGTCGTCAGCATCCCCGTCGGTGGCGTGACACTCATCGGCGATCTCACGATCCCTGATGTGCCCCAGGGACTGGTGCTCTTCGCGCATGGGAGCGGGAGCAGCCGCCTCAGCACGCGGAATCGCAGTGTCGCCCGCGCGCTGAACGACGATGGCCTCGCGACCCTGCTCTTCGATCTTTTGAGCAGCGATGAAGGGGAAGTCGACAACGCGACGGCGCGACTCCGGTTCGACATCCCGCTCCTCGCGAATCGACTCGGTGCCGTGACAGACTGGCTCGCCACGCAGACGGAAGTGCGCGATATGCCCGTGGGCTACTTCGGCGCGAGCACAGGCGCGGCGGCGGCGCTCGTTGCGGCCGCGGGACGCGGGCGTGTCGTGCGCGCCATCGTCTCGCGCGGTGGACGACCGGACCTCGCTGGGACATTCTTGTCGGCGGTCCGCGCGCCGACGCTGCTTATCGTGGGATCGCGTGACCCGGAAGTGCTCACGATGAACCGCCGCGCGCTCTCGGCACTCGGGAGCGAGACGCGCCAACTCGCCGTCGTGCCGGGCGCGACCCACCTCTTCGAGGAGCCGGGCACAATGGATCAGGTATCGGAACTCGCGTCAGCTTGGTTTCAGCGCCATCTCACGACCCGCGAAGTCCCGACCCTGACATAGGCAGCGTCGGGACACGCAAACGTTCGTGTGGCCCGGTCGGCCGTTACGCAGTTTTGCGATCAGCGTGGCGGCAGGTGGACCACCCAAACAAGGCATACAGAGGGCAATAGCCAACTAATCCCGTCAATAGCGGAATCACGCCGAGCCAGCCCCATCGCGTTTCGGGCCCTGTGAACACGAGTACGAGGAGCGCGATCCCGAGTAGCACGCGAAGGGAACGGTCGATGGTACCTTCATTGCGTTTCATGGTTGTCTTCTGGTTGAGTGGAACGAACGGTTGCTCATCGAGAGTCGAATTCTTGGGAGTCGCATTCACCGATCACGGGCGCGCCTCGACACGATTGGTCGCATGCGGCAACTTTCCAATGATCGCCTCAGCGGCCTTCGACAGCTGCTTCACGTTCTCGCTTGGGTCGTCGGACAAGGTCGCCTTGCCCTCACCGCGCCAGAGGAGCGTTTTTGTCGCGGGATTGATCACATCGATGATCACACTGCCCTCGGTATACGGCACGACCCGTTCTTGCGGTATCGGACGGCGCGGCCAGCCGGGTGAAAACGGGTAGCCATAGTCCCACACCGTGACGTCGAGCTTGGTGCGCGTCGTTGCGTAAAATGCAACCGCAAAATCAGGACCCTGGTCCTTGATCGCGTAGCCGTGACCTTGAAGCGCTTTGACGATCCGTTCGCGAATCGCCCGGTTGGCAATTGAGTTGCTGATCATCGGGTCGTCTGCTCCGGTTACCGGACGACCGTCACGGCGGGCCGGACCAGGCAGCATGCGGAATGTGTGCAGTGCCGACAATCCGGCATCCGGCGCCTCCATCGTTCGAACTTCGATGGATGATGCGCAACCTGCGGTGGCGATCGCCAACGACGCGTAGATCGCCAAACGTGATGAAGTGTGCATAATGCTCCCAGTGAGGAGTCGGATGGTGCCGCCGATGAGCGACACCATAGTTCCTGATTGTACGGACCTCACACGGCGTCCGGCATCAGGGAAAGCCCGCGTCTGCTTAAGGATTTCCCTGTCACCGCTTCACACCACCGTCCGTCAGCGGCTCGCGCAACTTGCCATATCAACAAAATTAGATATGTTGACTACATGGCTTCCGCCACAACTCTCAACATCGTCGACAGCGTCCGCTGGTTTCACGCCCTCTCGGATGAAACCCGGCTGGAGATTATCGACCATCTGCTCGACGGTGAGCGGTGTGTCTGCGATCTCACGGATGCACTCGATGTGGCGCAGTCCCGGCTTTCGTTTCATTTAAGAGTGCTCAAGGACGCCGAGCTAGTGACAGATCGCCGTGATGGACGGTGGGTCTACTACACACTGAACCGCGACACCATTGAGTCCATCGAATCGGTGCTTGGCACGCTTCATCACGCGTCTCGCCCGACGAAAAAACGCATTGCATGCTGTGACTAACGGTTTTGTTGGATCAAATACATCAACATTTTTTGTTATTGGGAGAATCTGATGACGATCGAACACTCTGAAGAATTGAAAGCCGTCGTACGTGAGAAGTACGGACAAGCCGCAACCCGCGTGCGCGATGGCGAGACCGCTGCATCGTGCTGCGGTTCCAGCGGCTGTTGCGGCGAGACTACCGCGGCGTGGGATCCGATCACGGCAGATCTCTACGATGCCGGCCAGACCGATGGCATTCCCGCCGAAGCGCTCCTCGCGTCGCTCGGCTGCGGCAATCCTACTGCGTTGGCCGCGTTGCGCGAGGGCGAGACTGTGCTCGATCTCGGTTCCGGTGGTGGGATTGATGTACTGCTCTCTGCCAAACGCGTTGGCCCAACAGGGAAAGCATACGGGCTCGACATGACCGACGAAATGCTCGCGCTGGCCAACGAGAACAAACGCCGAGCCGGTGCAACCAACGTTGAATTCCTCAAGGGCGAGATTGAACACATCCCATTGCCGGATAATTCCGTGGATGTCATTATCTCGAACTGCGTTGTGAATCTTTCGGGCGATAAGCGCCAAGTGTTGCGCGAAGCCTTCCGCGTGCTCAAGCCTGGCGGTCGGTTTGCGATTTCTGATGTCGTCGTGCGTGGCGACGTGCCGGACGCCGTGCGGAAAAATATGGAACTGTGGATCGGTTGCGTCGCCGGCGCGCTCGAAGAGCAGGAGTTTCTCAGATTGCTGGCCGACGCCGGGTTCGAGGATCCGTCCATCGAGCCGACTCGTATCTATGCTGTGGAAGATGCCGCCACTTTCCTGACAGGCACCGGCCTCGACGTAGCAGCGATCGCTTCGCAGATCGAAGGAAAGTTTATGAGTGCGTTCGTGCGGGGCACGAAACCTGTGAATGCAGCGGCCCCACGCGCGCTCCTCGTCGAGAAGTGCTGCGGTCCGGATTGCTGTTCCTGACCGTACCACCGCGATGAAATACGCGCTGATCTCCGACATCCACGCCAATCTGCCGGCATTGGATGCCGTACTCGCCGATATCGACGCCCGCGCCGACATCGACGCCCGCGCCGACATCGACGCAATATTTCATCTTGGCGATCTCGTTGGCTATGGCCCGTGGCCAAACGAGACTGTCGATCGGATTGCCGAGCGCGCCATTCCCGGCATCGCCGGCAATTACGATTCCACCGTGGCGACAGACTACAAGCACTGCGGTTGCCAGTATGAAGATCCGCATCAGGAAGCGTTGTCCCATCTCTCGTATGCGTGGACGCGGGAACAGGTTTCGCCGGCGACCAAAAAGTTTCTCTTCACACTCCCATTCCGCCTCGACCTTCGCCCGCTTGGCGGGCACCTCGCAAAGCCCAGCGTAACGCTGCTGCATGGCAATCAGGTTCTCAATACGGTGTACGTCTACGAACAGCGCACCGACGACTTCCTGCGGAAATTCGGCGCAGGCGTCGGTGCACGCGAAGGCGACGTGATCTGTTTTGGGCACACACACAAGGCGTGGCATCGCATCGTGGATGGTGTGCACTACATCAATACCGGCAGTGTTGGACGACCCAAGGATGGCGATGCCCGGGCCGGATATGTACTGCTCGCGGTGAACACGGCGGTGATCAGCGTAGAAATCGCGCGCGTCACATATGATGTCGAACAAACGGCGCGGGCCATTCATGCGAGTACGCTGCCAAATGAATTCGCCGATTTCCTGCGCCGGGGCGGAGCCGCGGCGACTCCGGCGGACCAAACGTGACCTTACAATCCGACTTGATAGCTAAATGACACCCGCCTCACCGATCGCTCCACGCTCACTCCACGATGCCGACGCGCCGATTCTCCGGCGCCTTTCGCGACTCGATCGCTTTCTGCCCGTATGGATCTTCGCGGCCATGGCACTCGGGATTCTCCTCGGAAAATTATTTCCGGACCTCGGCGACGCACTCAACCGTGTGCAGTTGGCCGGCGTGTCCGTTCCGATTGCCATCGGCCTGCTGTGGATGATGTATCCGGTGCTGGCGAAGGTTCGCTATGAATCCATTGGGGCACACATCCGGGACACGAAGCTCCTGAGCACGTCCCTTCTATTGAACTGGGTTATTGGCCCGCTCGTCATGCTTGGCCTCGCCTGGCTTTTCCTGCCGGACATGCCGGAGTATCGGAACGGCCTCGTGTTGATCGGACTGGCCCGCTGCATTGCCATGGTGCTGATCTGGAACTCGCTCGCCGGCGGATCGGGAGAACTCGCGGCGGTACTGGTCGCCCTGAATTCTGTTTTCCAGATCCTGACATACTCCGTGCTTGGCTGGCTCTTTCTTACCGTGGTGCCGCACTGGTTTGGCGCCGACACG
>JANYKA010000127.1 GCA_025358315.1 Gemmatimonadota bacterium
GACATATTCGCTGGCGGGTGCAGCGAGCAGCGCAGCGGGAGAGGCATCCTGCAGCACGGATCCGTGACGCATCACAACGATGCGATCGGCAAGGGCAATTGCCTCAGCGAGATCATGCGTCACGAGAACGGTAGTGATTTGGAGCGTGGACCGGAGCGCGGCGAAGGATGCGCGAAGTTCGCCGCGCGTAATCGCATCGAGCGCACCAAACGGTTCGTCGAGCAATACCGCGTCGGGATCTGCGGCAAGGGCGCGGGCGATCGCTACGCGCTGGCGCTGTCCACCAGAGAGTTCGCGAGGGTAACGCGTGCCGTAAACTGCAGGGTCGAGACCGACAAGCGCGAGTGCACGGGTCGCGCGAGTGGATGCGTCAGCAAGACCGCGCAGGGTCGGAACGAGTTCCGCATTGCGACGGACTGTCCAGTGCGGAAGCAATCCGCCGTCTTGTTGTACGTAGCCGATACGCCTGCGGAGTTCCACCGGATCGGAGAGTGCGACGTCTATGTCATCGACAGTGACGCGGCCGCCATCGAGCCGTGTCAGCGCGTTAAAGGTGCGCAGCAGCGTGCTCTTTCCCGAACCGCTCTCGCCAACCAACGCGACACTTTCGCCGGGCGCCACCCGCAATGTCACACCATCCAGTGCGACAACATTGCCGAATTTCTTGACGGCACTGTCGGCAACGAGCGTGGCACCGGAGCGGGTCATTTGGCTACGCGGCCGTGAGTGCGTGCACGTCGTCTGCCGGCGAGCGACCGCACAAAGTATAGTGGGCGAAGAATCGCCCGGCCCGCGACCAACCGTCGTGATCGAGTAGCGCGTCTCCGGTGGTACGTTCCCCCTCCCGTGCCAGTGCGACGGCGCGAACTGCGGCGTCACGCAACACGGCATCAGCGAGTCCGTCTCTGCCGGCCACGGTCATCAGTTCAGGTGTCGGTTCGGGAAACAGTTTCGTGACACGTTCCGCGTCCGTGTGCGACAAGATGCCGCCGATCAGCGCAATGATGGCGGCGAGCCCATCACCATTCACGGAATCCGCCACCCGCAATTCGAAGTAACCGCGCGGGCGCACATCCGGAAACAACGTAGACAGGTGCGTTTGCCAATCGGCATCGCTCGCACCGCGTTCGATCCAGTCTTGAAACGGCTGGGCTAACTGCAGATCCGATCCCATCAAAAATGCCGGCGCATTCAGCGCGAATTCCAGATACTCACCAACCGGATCGGCGCCGAGTGCGCGCAGTCCGGTGCGGGACGGATCGAGTTCGGCCCAAATTCGGCGCCGGCGGCTGCATTCTCCTGTCGGCACGCCACCGTCGAGTGGCGAGTTCGCGAACATGGCGGTGACGATCGGCGCGAGCGCGGACAGTAGCCGCCACCGTTGCAGCGGATCCGGGCCCGCGCCAACACAGAGTTGCACCGACGCGGTCTGCCGCATCATTCGCCGACCGGCGGGGGAGCGCGACCCGAAGTAAGCGTCCATTCGCTGATATCGCGCTCCGGTCAATTGTAGCGCCACGTCACTCACTGGTGTCACGGGATCGAGGCCGACAAACAGCAGTTTTCCGTCCACCGGCTGCAGTGCCGCGTCGATTGCCTCGAGTGCTATCTCAACGTCGGAGAGGAGCGCGGTTCCGGTGTGGTGCGGAGCGGAGCTGTACTCCACCTGTCCACCGGGTTCGAATGTGAGTCGAGCGCCATCGGGACGATGCAGTTCGGCCGCCCCACTTTCCGGTGAGTGGTACGTCGTCCAAGGGAGCGACCCCAATGCGTCGAGCGTGCGTTTGAGAGTGAGGGGACGGCCGCTGAGACGATCCACTGGAATCGCCTCGACTTCGAGTCCAAACGTTGTTGGGACCACCGGCGCGCCAAGGCCGAATGCACGCGCAATGTCGGCGTGAAGGTCGGCGATGTGCAGCGTCATGATTCGTCCGCCTGTACAGCGACCGCGAGCGCAAAATCGGCGGCGGGGTCGGTGAACCATTGTTCGAGGCGCAGGCCCGCGGCGGCAAGGGTGTGTTCGATGGACGGCCGGTCATACTTGCAACTGATCTCGGTGCGAACGGTCTCTCCGGCAGCAAAATCAAACACGCCGGCCCCGGGCACGCACACGGTCTGCGCCCCATCGGAGACGAGATGCATCTCAATGCGATGCAGACTGCCGTCGTAGGTCGCCCGGTGTCTGAACAAGGTTTCGTTGAAATCGGCACCGAGTTCGCGGTTGAGGACGCGCAACATGTTGAGGTTAAATTGCGCTGTGACGCCAGCGGAATCGTTGTACGCTGCGAGCACCCGAGTGAGGTCTTTGCGTAAATCGGCTCCCAACAGAAAACGATCGCCGGGCGCCATGGCAGCGGCAACGCGACGAAGCACACGCACCGCTTCGATTGGCGTGAAGTTGCCGATCGTACTCCCAAGGAAGGCAATCACGGCGGGGTGTGGCAGTTGATCGCTCAGCGGCAGCCGCTCCGCGAAGTCGGCAACCACCGGATCGACCAACAGTCCCGGATACTCGGCGCGTACGCGCACCGCGGTCTCATTCAGGAACGAAGCACTCACATCTATTGGCACGTAGCAACGTGCACCGCCGGCATCACGCATGGCGTCGAGAATAATCCGGGTTTTCGCGGCACTTCCGGCGCCGAGTTCAACGAGTGAAGCCGGGCGCAGTTCGCGCAGCAACGCCGGCATTTCGGCGGTCAGCATTGCCCGTTCGACGCGCGTCGGATAATACTCGGGCAGTTCCGTAATGGCTTCGAATAATTCGGAGCCTCGATGATCGTAGAAATACTTCGACGGAAGTTCTTTTTGAGGTTTGGAAAGTCCGAGCGCCACCTCGCGCAGCATGGTGATAGCTGTGGGCGAACTTTGTAGCGAGGGACTAGTCATTGCGCGCGCACCGGAATCCGCTGAAAATCTGGCGGCGGATTGGGTAGTCCCAGTTGCGGAAGGTGTTGCGGATGGCGCCAGGCCGGGTGGCCCACGATCCGCCGCGTAACACCTTGTAATCGTCGCCAAAAAACACTTCGGAGTAATCGACGTACGGAAAGGCTTTGAATCCGGGCCATGGCTGGAAGGGGCTCGACGTCCACTCCCACACATCGCCGATCATTCCGAAACAACCAAGCGGCGAACGATTTGCACTGTAGGCACCAATCTCCGCGGTGCCAAACGCGAGTTGATCGAGATTTGCTCGCGTGCGGTCAGGCGGCTCGTTGCCCCAGACGTAATCGCGTTTGGCGCCGTTTCCAGGCGTCCAGGAAGCCGCGGTCTCCCATTCAAGCTCCGTGGGCAAGCGCTTGTTCGCCCAGTGCGCGAAGGCTTCGGCCTCATGAAATGAAACGTGGCAGACCGGATGACTGGCTGGCACCGGCATCACGTGGTCCATCTCGCGGGTCATCCATTGATCTCCATCTCGCGTCCAGTATTCCGGCGCAATGGCACCGGATTCCGCACGCCACTCGCGACCAGCGATGGTCCAAAATTCGTCACGATGATAGCCACCGGCGCCGATGAACTGCTCGAAGTCGGAATTGGACACCGGTGCGACATCAATGAAAAATGGCGACAAGGCGATTCGGTGCATCGGTCGTTCGTTGTCGTATGCGCGGCTCCGATCATCTGTGCCGATCGCGATCTCGCCGCCGGGGAAGCGTACCATCGCGCCAGCAGCAATCGCGGTGCCGGGCAATTTCTCCATCGCATTCCACTGCCTGGGCGCACGATAGGGCTCGCCGCGTTTCAGCTGCATGGTCTGCAACATCGTCTCGTTGTGCTGGTATTCGTGCTGCGCAACCATACGATAGACATAGCCGTCTTGGAGCAGGGGACTCACGTGATCAAAGTCCACCCGCTCCAGCTGTTCGAGCACACGTTCGCGAACTTCGCTCAGATGCGCGATGGTCCCGGCGAGCGTCGGCAACGGCAACGCGCCGCGCTCGCGGCGGGGATGTTCGAACGGATTGAATAGCCCGGGCATCTCGCCAAATTCCACGTGGCTATCAAGATTTTGCGTGAGCCAGAGTTCTTCGAAGTGCGCAATGTGGCCGAGGTCCCAGAGGACCGGGCTCATGAGTGTGCTGTGCTGCTCGCGGAGATCCACCTCGGATAGCGGCGCGATCAACTTCAACGTGCGTTCGCGCGCTTCTGTCAGCAGTTCGTGCAAGCTTGCCGCCGGAGAAGCAGCGGGTGGAGTCCGGACCAACATCGCGCCTCCATGAGTGGCGAGTACATTAACCTGTGGCATGCGCGCCGCGTTACAAGTCCTTGTCAAGACGAACCAAAAATGCTTTCCGAACCCGATGCATTAATTGCACAGTGGATGCCGGTTCCGGCAGCCCCTTCGGCGGCGGTGGCCAGCGCCCTCCATCAGTGGCTGTGGGCTAGAACGGATCGGTATCTGTCGGCTGTGGTGCCTCAACGATAGAATAGCAATGAACGCTTCCCACATCAGGATCCCAACGTGATTCCTTCGCGCCGCGAGTTTCTCCAAAAATCTGCCGCTCTCGCCGCCTTGGGTTTTCTTCCGCGAACGATAAGCGCCGAAGAGTATGAACGTGATGTCGAACGGTTCGCGGCGCCGGGTGTGTTTGCCGGACGACCGTGTGTGGTGTCGAGCGCCAATGGCATCCGCGGCGTGAAAGTCGCGTACGACAAGATCGTGGCCGGTACCGACACGCTGGATGCGATACTCGCCGGCGTAAATATTCAGGAGCTCGATCCGAACGATCAGTCGGTTGGCCTCGGTGGGCTACCGAACGAAGACGGCGTCGTTCAGCTTGACGCCAGCTGTATGCACGGGCCTACAAAACGTGCCGGTTCAGTGGGGTGTTTGGAAGAAATCGCCACGCCGTCGCTCGTTGCCAAGGCCGTGATGGACTACACCGATCACATCATGCTCGTTGGTCACGATGCCCTGCGCTTTGCCAAAGCCATGGGATTTCAGACGCAGAACCTGCTCACGGAAAAATCGAAGCAGGATTGGTTGAAATGGAAGGCAAACCGCAAAGGCCACGACTATTGGCTCAACGACGCGAAACGCGACGCGTGGTTTCGATGGAATGCCGGCCCGGGTGCTGCCAAGCCGACCGATGAAAATGCGGAGTTGAACGCCGAGCTTGCGTGGACGCACGGCACCATCAACATGGACGCCGTGAACGCGGCCGGAGATTTGAGTTCGTGCACGACCACGAGTGGCATCTCATGGAAAGTGCCGGGCCGCGTGGGCGACTCACCGATCATCGGTGCGGGCCAGTATTGCGACAATACGGTCGGTGCCGCGGGGTCCACTGGCCGCGGCGAATCGAACATTATGGTGTGCGGCGGGTTTCTGGCCGTGGAGTTCATGCGCCAGGGTTTGGATCCGCAGGCGGCATTGATGAAAACGATGGAACGTGTAATTGCTATGACGGAACCACGTCTGCTGAATGACCAAGGCCGGCCATATTTTGATCTGTCATTCTACGCGTTGACCAAGGATGGCCGGTACGCGGGGGCCAACGCCTACGAAGGCGGTAGCTTTGCCGTGTGTGACGGGAAGGGCCCGCGACTCGAGCCGAGCGCGTACCTCTTTAAGAATTCTGAGCGCCCCAAGCCCGCATGAATCGGTCGGATGAGGCGGAGATTCGCATTTTGCAGCGCCGCGTGCGAAACGCGGCGCTGCTGTTGTTGGTCGTATTTGCAATTGGTATCGGCGGCTTCCATCTGCTGGGCGGAAGTGAGCACACGTGGCTCGATGCCGTGTTTATGGCGACGATTACGCTGACGACGACCGGCATGCGCGAGGTTATTCCGACGACCTCCGTGGCCGGCGAACTTTTTACTACCGGGTTTCTGCTGTTCGGCGCAACCGCCGCCGTGTACACGCTCTCAACGATTACCGCCTTTATTGTCGAGGGCGATCTGACTCAAGGATTTCGGAGACGCCGTATGCAAAAGTCCGTCGATAAGATGCAGGGACATTATATCGTGTGCGGCGCCGGCCAGACCGGGTCCACGGTGCTGCGGGAACTCGTGAGTACCCAGCGCGCCTGCGTGGCCATTGAGGTCAACGATCAGCGTTTTGCAGCCATTCAGGACGAGTTTCCTTCCGTACCCGCGTTGCACGGTGATTGCTCGGACGACGAGACACTTAATGCGGCCGGCATTGCCCGCGCCGGCGGCATCGTGATTTGCACGGATGACGACAAAAATGCGCTCGTGACGACGGTGCTTGCGCGTCAGTTGAATCCGGGCATTCGCATTGTGGCTCGTGCAACAACCGACAAAGCAGCGGCGCGGCTCCGTCAGGCCGGCGCGGACGGCGTCGTCGCACCCGCGCAAATCGGTGGCATGCGGCTCGCCAGCGAACTCGTTCGGCCAGGGGTTGTGACGTTCCTCGATCAGATGCTGCGAGACACGAATCGTAATTTGCGTATTGAAGAAGTGTCCGTCGCCGCCGGGAGTGCGCTGGCCGGGCGACCGCTGTCGTCTCTCAAACTCCACGAATACGGCAGCGGGTTATTACTGCTCGCGATGCGCACAACCGATGGTGAGTACCGATTCAACCCACCTGCCGACACGCCGGTAACGCCTGGCTGCCATCTGATTACGATGGGCGATCCGTCGTCTGTGGATTCGCTACGGACAGAATCGGAGAAGGGGCGGGCTTAAGTC
>JANYKA010000148.1 GCA_025358315.1 Gemmatimonadota bacterium
AAGGCGGCCAAGTGGCGCATCACGTACCTCGGAGGAAGAATTCGTTGATCAGTTCGCGCTTTTAGCATGCTGTAGCATGCGCGCTTCCTGCTGACGCGTGAGATGCGGAACAATCCCGAGAAGACGTTCGATAAGCATCAGTTGACCACGGTGATGCATCTCGTGCTCCTTAGGACTCATCAAACTCGCCATCCGACTATGTGAGTGCTGGCCCGACGGATCGGTAAACGTTTCTGCCAGGAATTCGTCTGACACCGATTCGAGCCACGAAGCAAATCGATCACCTTCGCTCTTGAGCAGAGCAATAATCTCAGTCTTCGAGCGTGGCTTCACTTCCTCAGCGCGCATGCGCCCGATCGCCGCCGGAAAATCGTACCCCTTAAGCGTGGTGACGCGGTGGTGACGGTGCATATCCTCGTACAACGTCGGAGCTATCGCGATATGCTTGAGCATCGCGGCGACTGACTGCGTTCCTGGGGCCGCTACGTAATCGTACTTGGACTCCGGGATGTCCTCGGCAATCAGGATCGTGTTTGCGCGGACTGTGCGGAAGCTGCTGGCAATTTGTGCGGCGCCGTACGGGCTCATCGGGCTGTCCTTTTGATGGTGTAAGAGAAATAGATTACGCTTCTGCTGAATCAGGTGGAAGGGCAAGTCGCGCTGCCACGTCTTCCTTTGACGCCCGCATCAGTTTCTTCTGCGGCCTGTTGTCTTGGCAAGCCGGTTTCAGTGACGGCACGACGCGCTCGAATCTTCCCACTTATTGTCGGTGAGTTGATGCACATCAGTTCCGTCCGCGCGCATGGCAAAGATTTCTCCGTACGGCTGCGGAACACTGTCGTACAGCGCCATCTCGTCCTTGAATCCCATGCGGCCGCTGCTGAACAGGATCCAGTTTCCTCCCGCGCACCACGATGCGTGCGCGTCATTGCCGTAGACGTTCGTGAGTCGGCGTAGTCCGGTGCCGTCCGGACGAATCGTGTAGAGCTCGAAATCACCGTTGGCGCGGTCACTCGTGAACAGGATGGCGTCACCTTTTGGCGACCACTGCGGAAAATTGTCGTAATGCGTGCCGTCGGTGAGCGGTACGATCTTGCGGTCGGTCAGTGACATCGTGACCAACTGATGGCCGCGCTTGAACACCAGCCGCTTGCCGTCGGGCGACCAGCTTGGGAAACCGTTGTTGAGCGAGTCGTCGACGATCAGGCGGAAATCGGAACCGTCGGGTTTCATCAGTGCGATCTGCCCTGGTGGCGGGCCAGGCTGCCGGAAATAGCGTCCGACCGACAACGCAATCTCGTCTCCAGTCGGTGACCAGACAGCATCGAACGCACTGAACCCTACCTGATGGAAGATCGTGTGTTGCCCGGTTCCATCGGCATTCATCAGTTCTACGCTCGTGTTGCCCACGCTACTCAGCGAAAGGCCAGATCCGCTTGACCGTGCCTCGCCATATTGACTGAACAGCAACTTCGTACCGTCGGGAGACAACTCAGGAAACGGCTCATTCAACACGAGCTCGAACGCCGGATCCCGGCTGAACGTCGGCACAAGGTGTTGCGTCGTGCCAAGCCGGCGGATGCGCTGGAAGACGACGTGAGCGCCGTCAGGCGACCAACTCGGATTGCGGACTGCGCCTCGCACGACAGTAACGGTCGTACGCTTCCCCCTGGTGTAAATCCTCAAGCCGCCTGTGCTATCAGCGGTACGCTTGATGAAACTGAACCGTCCGCCGGACATAAACGCCGGAGAGAGTTTCGTGTCATTGGACGCCGTGATTGGCGTATGCTCGCCCGTGGCGATGTCAATCGACGCGATTTCAGTGCGGGCATTCCCACCCTTTGCCATGTACGCACCGACTTCATCGGTTTCGTAGAATAGCACACGCTTGCCGTCGGAAGACCATGCGGGGCTTCCCGCGACGCCGTCCTTGCGCGTGAGTCGACGCAGTCCGCTGCCGTCGCGGCCTACTACATAGATGCCGGTCGATTGCATCTGCTCCCAAGATCCGGGAAACGCTGGGGGCTTCGTGTCGCGATCTGACGTAAACGCAATCCAGCGGCCATCTGGCGACCAGGCCGGACGGAAGTTCCCGGACGAGCTCGCCGTGAGGTTCCGCGCTTTTCGCGTGGTAACATCCATCAGCCAGATGTTCGAAGTGCCACCGGCGCGCGTCGAGACGAATGCAAGCGTCCTGCCATCTGGTGAAAGCGCGCCCTGATCGTCGAAAGCCGGATCGTCAGTGAGTTGCTCTTCTCCCGAGCCGTCGGGGTGCACTCGGAAGATGTCGGCCTGGCCGGAATTTTCTCGGGTGAAGATGATCCATTTGCCGTCGGCCGAGTAGGAGGGCGAGTACTCGAATCCGGGTGATGCAAAAAGCGCGTGTTCGTTGCTCCCATCGGCATCGGCGATCAAGATGCTCATCACCGGTGCCTGATACTGATTGTACATCACCTTTAGCGGCGGGTTTGCTGCGGCGCGCCGTCCGCGCGCGGCGGCGGGCTGTGCCGGCAGTATTGCGGACGCCACTACGAATACAAATGCGAGAGAACACCCGCGTGCGAAGCGAAGTCGGAACATGGATGACTCAGTGATAGGAATAGGTCGAGTAGAGGTCGCAACCGCAACAGAAGGTACGGTATCTCGGCCCAACTCTCCAGCGGCGAGACAGATTAGTGGTGACGGGACATCCGATAGCTAGGCGCCCACTGAGGCCGTTGGCCATCTCCACGCAAAGTAAACCACAAGTGACGTCAGCGATATTTCAATAACGCCATAGAAAATGAAAAACGCCCAGCTCCACATGGTGATCAGAATAATTCCAGTATAAAACGCCCCGACGGCGATGTTGAGCGAGCGATTCAACTTTGGCGGCAACGCCACGGACAAAAAAATCATGACGCTCGGAATCGCCAACATCAGTGACGTGCCCAGCAAGACTGCTTGCGTCGTCGCGCCGAGCGGTCGCATCTGGCCGTTGAGCATGGACTGCAGCGCCCCCGGTACGAATAGCCCGAAATAGTCGGCGTAGATGTAGCAGAACATCACGCTGGCCCACAGGGCGGACAGTTTGATCTTCACGTTGATCTTGGTGTCTTCGAGTTCTGGTCGGGCGCGGATTGATTCGTTCATTTCGCAGCTCATTTGTTAGGGTCGCGCAGCTATTCCTGAGTAAATCGAAAAACTCACTCCCAGCGAAACACCCTTGTCGACAGCGCGGTGAATGCGGCGAAGATGAGTACCAGCATCCCCGCATTCACCCAATGCGCGGCCCAGCCTGACCCGTCCCACACGCCTTGCAACAGCGACACGGCGTGCGTCGTCGGAAGAGCAAATGCCAATCCACGCATCACAGGCGGCAACTTTGCGACCGGGAAGAACAGCCCCGATAATGCGAGCATCGGGTACAGCACGACCGCGCTGATGGGCTGCGCAAACCGCGCCGTCGGCACGATGCTGGCGATGACAAATCCGAGCGACAGAATGCTCAACGTACCGAGCAGCAACGCGCCGGTGAAACTGAAGAGGTTCACTTGCATCGCTCCGGGAAAAAGCCGTCGACCCGCAAGCACCATCACACCGAGGCTCACTACGGTGAACGCGAGTTTCACTGTTACGTGCGCGCCCAAAATTGTGACCGGCGAAAGTGGCGTGGCCCGCAGCCGTTTGAGAATGCCGCCTTCTCTATAGATGGCGATAATCGCGACCAGTGACTGAACGGCTCCAATGGCAATCACAATCGCAGCAAGGATCGCCAAGTTGAGTGGCGGGCGTTCGCCAGGAGCGATCACCGACCCGGCGGACGGCATTCCGTGCCCGAGGGCTCGGCCGAGTACAACAAACAGAAGAGTCGGCACGATAATGCTCCCCACGAACCCCATCGGTTCGCGCGCGAACACCTTGGCCTCGACCCACGTGAGTTTCCAGAACCCTCTCAAGAATCCCGTGCGCATCGGTTAGTCCCTGATCCCGTGCCCGGTGAGCTTCAGGAATACATCTTCGAGCGTTGGGAACTCGGTGCGAAAACCCCGCACGCGTAGACCCGAACCGGCTATGAACGTGATCACGTCGGTCACGAAGTCGTCGCCCTCGCCACGAATGGTATGCGTGGACCCATTGGTCGTGGCCGACTGCACCGACGGTAATGCGCGTAAACGGTCCGCGACAGCTACGCCATCGCTGGTGAACACTACGCTCCGCTCCGGACAATGTTTCTCCACCAAATCCGCTGGCGTTCCCATCTCGATGATTTTCCCATGTTCGATGATCGCGACCCGATCGCACAGTCGCTCCGCTTCTTCCATAAGATGCGTCGTGAGGAAGACCGTCGTCCCGCGGTCCCGGATGCCGGTGACTAAATCCCAGATCGTCCGACGCGCCTGCGGGTCGAGCCCGGTCGTCAGTTCGTCAAGAAACACCACGTCGGGTTCGTGGATAAGCGCCAACGC
>JANYKA010000187.1 GCA_025358315.1 Gemmatimonadota bacterium
CGCCGGCGCCATTGTGCTCGCCAAAAGCAACATGGCGGAGTGGGCCTTTACGCCGTACGAAACAGTAAGCTCGATTCTTCCGGGCTACACCAAGAATCCGTATGCGCTTGATCGCGTGACCGCGGGCTCGAGCGGTGGCACCGCCGCAGCTGTCGCCGCGAATGAAGGCGAAGTCGGCCTGGGTACCGACACGGGCAATTCGATCCGTGGGCCTTCAGCGCATAACGCGCTGGTTGGTATCCGCTCGACGATGGGGCTCACCTCCCGCGCCGGTGTTGTGCCACTGAGCAACGGCGCTGATATCGCCGGCCCGATGGCCCGGACGGTCGCCGACGCCGTCGCCGTGTTCCAAGTGGTCGCAGGAGAGGACCCCGCCGACCCGGTGACTGCGGCAAGCCGCGGACACCGCGAGACGGACTATACGAAGTTCCTTGTCCCGGGTGGACTCAACGGCGCGCGCATCGGCGTTCTGCGGCAAGCGTATGAACGCCCTAGCACCGACACCGAAGTCGTCACTGTGTTTAATCAGGCGATCAATGCGCTCAAAACACAAGGCGCAAAGATTGTCGACCCCTCCGGAATAGACTCCCTCGCCGCAGTACTCCGCACCGGCGCCGGCGGATGCAATCCATTCAAGTTCGACCTCGAGCGCTACTTCGCCGCGCGCGGGCAGAACGCGCCAGTGAAGACCATCAATGAAGTGTTGCGCAGCGGCAACTTTCATCCCACGGTAGAACTGCGCCTGCGCGCTGCCGACACCGTGACCGTGCCACCTGAAGATGCACCAGGCTGCAAAGCCCGCGAAGTGATGCGCGACCGGTTTCGTGCGGCGGTCGTCAAAATGATGGATTCGCTCAAGCTCGACGCACTCGTTTACCCGACGTGGAGTAACCCGCCGCGCCTCATTGGCGACCTCAACACTCCGGCCGGCGACAACAGTCAACTCTTCTCGCCAACAACGGGATTCCCGGCGATCACTGTGCCGATGGGTTACACGAGAGCAAATGCACTGCCTGCGGGAATCACCTTTTTTGGTCGGCCGTGGAGCGAAGGGAAATTAATTTCCTTGGCCTATGGATTCGAACAAGCAACCCGTCACCGGCGCCCACCAGTAAGTACCCCGCCCCTCCGGAGCCACGGGGCTATGCCAACGCCGAAATAGTTTCCAACTCCTCCCAACGTACTGTCACACCGCTAATCTCGGCTTCGAGTCCTGCCAGTCGGGCCCGCGCTTCGGCCACTGCACCGCCATCGCGCAACAACGCCGGGTCCGATAGCAACACATAAACAGCGTCACGCTCCCGCTCCAGCACATCGATTCTCTCCGGCAATGCGGCGAGTTCCGTCGCTTCCTTGAGCGTGAGTCTTCGTTTCTTCGGCGATGATTGCGTCGACGTTTTTGAAGTGGAGCCCTTGATGGGCCCGGCAACGACCTTGGCCGGAACAGCCGCCGAGCGCTGTCGCACCCAATCCGTAAAGCCTCCTACATACTCATTCACCCGGCCGCCGCCCTCAAACACCAGCGTGCTCGTGACCACGTTGTCGAGAAAGGCGCGATCGTGACTCACCACCAACAACGTGCCGGAGAAATCAAGCAACAGTTCTTCGAGCAGATCCAGTGTTTCAATATCGAGATCGTTCGTGGGCTCATCCAACACCAACAGATTAAACGATCGTGTAAAGAGTCGGGCCAGCAACAACCGATTCCGCTCGCCGCCCGACAGCGCCTTGACCGGCGTGCGCGCCCGGTCGGGCGAAAACAGAAAATCCTGCAGATAGCTCAGCACGTGCTTCTGCCCGCCGCCCACTTCAATCCAGTCTGCGCCGTCGGCAATACTGTCGTACACACTCCGCTCGTCATCGAGCTGCTCGCGCAGTTGATCGAAGTACGCAACTTCAAGGCCGGTGCCCAAACGAATCGATCCTGTGTCGGGCGCGAGTTCGCCGAGCAGGAGGCGCAGCAGCGTGGTCTTGCCCGAACCATTGGGCCCGATCAGGCCGACGCGATCCCCACGCGTGATGGTCGTCGTGAAGTCGCGAACAATCGGACGATCACCGTGAGCGAAGCTTACGCCACGCGCTTCCATAACCAGCCGTCCCGAGCGTTCGCCTTCTTGTGCCTGAAGCTTGACTGTTCCGGTGCGTTCGCGACGCGTGCCCCGCTCGACGCGTAACGCTTCGAGCGAGCGCACGCGTCCCTCGTTGCGGGTGCGGCGCGCCTGGATCCCGGTGCGAATCCACACTTCTTCTTGCGCCAGTTTTTTGTCGAAGTCCGCCCACTCTTTCGCTTCAACATTGAGCGCAGCTGCCTTGCGCTGGAGATACGTGTCGTAGTCCGCGCCCCAGTCCACGAGCCGGCCGCGGTCGAGTTCGACAATCCGCGTCGCGACCCGGCGCAGAAACGCCCGGTCGTGGGTCACGAACACCATCGTCACGCCACGATCAATGAGGAATTGCTCCATCCACTCCACCGCATCGAAGTCGAGATGGTTGGTGGGTTCGTCAAGCAGCAGCACATCCGGCTGTCGCACGAGCGCACGGGCCAGCAGTGTCTGGCGCTTTTGTCCGCCCGATGCTGAGGCGAACGGCAGATCAGCATTCAGGCCGAGGTGCTCGAGCACCGTGTCAACGCGCGACTGCATCTCCCACGCATTGGCGCTGTCGAGCGCGTGATGCAACCGGTCGAGTTCGCGCAGCGCGGCGTCGCTCGCATGCGTGCCGACATCGTGGCTCGCCTGATGATACCGCGCCAGCAATCGTCCGGCTTCGCCAAGCCCCTCAGCGACCACATCGAACGTCGTACCGTCCACGTCGTCAGGAACTTCCTGCTCCAGCCGCGTCACCGTCACACCAGTCTGGCGAACGACGTCTCCGCTATTGGGAGAAATCGAACCATCGAGGAGTTTCATGATCGTGCTCTTGCCCGCCCCATTGCGACCGAGCAGGCACACGCGTTCGCCCCGCTCGATAGCAAATCGGGCGCGATCAAGAACCGCTGGACCACCAAATGCGATGCTGACGTCCTGCATGCCCAGAAGGGCCATGGACTACTCGTGATTGACTTGGGTGATGGCTGCTAATTATGCGTGAAGAGTCCCTTTACTTCACGCGGCTCACAGCGCGCATACTGCGGCGCCACATTGACCGTGGCTCCGAGTTTCGCCGCGGATGCCAAGGCCAGCGCGGATCGTACAACATGCCCCGGGCGAGTGCGACGGCGTCCGCCCGCCCATCAGCAACGATCGCCTCCGCTTGATGCGGATCTGTGATCAACCCAATAGCGATGACCGGCATCGACACCACTTTTTTTATTGCCTCGGCGAACGGAACCTGATAGCCCGGGCCGAGGTTGATCTTTTGCAACGGGCTCGCACCGCCACTGGAGGCATCGATGAAATTGCAACCACGCGCATCGAGGGCCTTCGCGAGCACGATGCTTTGCTCGAGATCCCATCCACCGTCAACCCAGTCCGTCGCGGAAATTCGAACGCCAACAGCTTTAGTGAATGGAAATGCCGCTCGCACGGCATCGAATACTCTCAGCGTCAACCGCATCCGATTTTCCAGGCTTCCACCGTATGAGTCGGTGCGACGATTCGAAAGCGGCGATAAGAACTGATGCAGCAGATAGCCGTGCGCGCTATGAATCTCGATCGCATCGAGTCCGAGGCGATCGGCGCGCTGCGCGGCCACCGCAAACGCATCCACGACGTCGTTGATTTCCGACTCTGTGGCGGCCGTGGGCGCCGGCTCACCGTCCTTGAAGCTGAGCGCGGAAGCAGAGAGTGTTTGCCAGCCATTGGGTGCATCAGGCGCGATCGGCGCACCACCCTTCCAAGGCTTTTCAGTCGAAGCTTTGCGCCCCGCGTGGGCCAACTGAATTCCGATAGGCATTCGGGAATATTTTCGGACGGATTGCAGCACGGTGCCAAGCGCCTCCTCGGTGGCGTCATTCCATAAGCCGAGGTCTCCATACGAAATACGCCCGCTCGCTTGCACCGCGGTGGCCTCAAGGAACATCAGTCCGGCGCCTGACTGCGACAGGTTTCCGAGATGCATAAGGTGCCAATCAGAGGCTCGCCCTTCGTTGGCGGAGTACTGGCACATCGGGGAGATAATAATCCGGTTTTGAAGCCGGACGGGACCAAGACTGAGAGGAGAAAAGAGCTGACTCACCGGCTACTCCTTCGGGGTGATTATCGGAGTGATGCGTGGATGTATCGCGTAGTGAAACCGTAGCGCTACAATGTCGCCATATCGATCACGAAACGATACTTCACATCGCTCTTAATCATCCGTTCGTACGCCGTGTTAATCTGTTGAATTGAAATCAGCTCGATATCAGAAACGATGTTGTGCTCAGCGCAGAAATCGAGCATCTCCTGCGTTTCCTTGATGCCGCCAATCAACGATCCGGCGATCGAGCGACGGCGGCGGATTAGCGCCCCGACATTTGGCGACGGATGCGGAACGGCCGGAACGCCGAGAAGTACCATCGTGCCACCACGCTTGAGAAGCGCGGTGAATGCGTCGAGGTTGTGTGAGGCCGCCACGGTATTGATGATCAGATCGAACGTGCCGACGTGCTTCGCCATCGCCGCATCGTCCTTCGAGATCACGACTTCATCCGCACCGAGTCGCTTAGCGTCTGCCGTCTTGCCGGCCGATGTGGTGAACAGCACGGTGTGAGCGCCAAACGCGTGGGAGAATTTCACTCCCATGTGGCCGAGACCGCCGAGCCCGACGATGCCGACCTTCTTCCCTTTGCCGGCACCCCAGTGCTTGAGCGGTGAGTACGTCGTGATACCGGCGCAGAGTAACGGCGCGGTGGCGGCGAGGTTGAGCTTCGGAGAGACGTGCAAACAGAAGCGTTCGTCGACGACCATCTGATTGGAGTAGCCGCCGTATGTCATCTGTCCTTCAGACTTCTTGTCGGGACTATTGTAGGTAAACGTGATGTCGGAATTGTCGCAGTAGTTCTCCTGGCCGTCGCGGCAGCTGGCGCAGGTGCCGCACGAATCGACCATGCATCCTACGGCGGCGATGTCGCCGACCTTGAAGTGCTTTACGTTCGCGCCAACGGCGGTCACATGCCCAACAATTTCATGACCCGGGACGCACGGATACGCGGTTTCCGCCCATTCGCTCTTGACGGTGTGCACATCGGAGTGGCAGACGCCGCAATATTTAATATCGATCTGCACATCGGTCGGCCCCGGCATGCGGCGCTCGACAGAGAAAGGAGACAACGGCGCGGTTGGGTCGAAAGCCGCATAGGCTTTGGCAGTGCTCATTTGACAATCCTCAATGTGATTTGATTCGAATTTCCGTGATCGACGCAACGACGTCGCCTTCCAGCACGCCATCCACAACATCGATCCCCTCGACGACGTCGCCGAACACCGTGTAATCGCTATCAAGGCGCAGGTTGTCCTTGAGATTAATAAACCACTGCGCGTCGCCGGTGTCATGCCCTCTCGTGCTCATGCCAACAGTACCCCGCGTGTGATGCACAATGCCCAATTCGTCGCGCAGTGACTGTGCCCACCCGACGTATTCATTCTCGCCGGGGCTGAGCCCTTGGATCACAAAGTCCGGCTCGACGCGATGCCAGCCTAGCCCGGTGTAATACCCCGATCGCGCGAGCGCGAGGATGCGCGCTGCCATCATCGGCGCAACGTCGCCGCGCAGGACTACGACAAATGAACCACCGCCACTTGATGGAGCCATGGTCACGCGCAAGCGCACATCGGCACCAAGTGCAAGCGCGATCGCGCGCGGCGGTAAGACGACCGGCATCATTGGCGGCCGATCGTCGCTCAGCGGACGCCCCGCGGCGGCGAGTAGCGCCGTCCGGGCATCGTGAGCCGACGCATTGGCGCGCTTCACCCAGCGCTCAAATGCCGCGTTCAGAGCGGCCGTCACATCAGTCCGCGGCGACCCTTTGAGCGCGACAGCGGCGGCGCGGACTGCTTGCGCTCCTGTGGCGTTGAGTGCCGCGAGAAAACTGTCGTCGCCAGCGTGACCAGTGAGTTTGGCCAACGCTTCGATCGCCGCCTCTTTTACGTTATCGTTTGCATCGTGCGCCAATGCCCGCAGCCGTGACGTGTCCAATAAGACGGCCGCGGCGCGCGCCGCATAGACCCGCACGTGCCATTGCTCGTGGCTCGCGAGTCCGTCAATCCGTTGACGCGCTTCGCCGGGATAGAGACGGGCGAGCGCGACGATCGCGTGTGCGCCGGCGTGCCACGAGACGGCTCCAGGTGCGCGGCGCGTGGCATTCGCTGGTAGCGCATCGAGCCAGCTTCGAAGCGTTGCGCCGATTGCCGGATCAGTCACGCAAGGCGCCGTGACGAGATCCGCGGCATACAATCGCACTGGCCACGCGCTATCGCTGAGCGCCAGGCGCAACGCAGCGCAATCGTTGCGATGGTCGGCAAGCCCGCGAAACCGTAAGCGCCAGGCGGGCTCGGGCCATACCCGGCTTGAGCGAAATGCCGGAAATGCCGGAAGTGAAAGAAGAGGCGGGAGTGAATCCCGTGCCGCAAAAAGTGGATCGCGAATACGGCCGAGCGCGCGTTGCACCAGGACGCGGACGCGCACGTCGGAGTGGCGGGCGCCGTCAACGAATGCGACATCGGTAGAATCGCGCCGGTCTTCGGCGAGCAGAATACGGCCGACGAGCCCGGAATCGACTGCGGTGAGCGTCCGCCCCTGCGCCGACATGGCGACGGGTAGCGCCATGAGCGCGCAAGCGAGTTGACCAAAACGACAATACACCTTCATGAAACCTCCAACGTGGGACTGGCAGTAGGGTTTGTCGCGTCGGATATTTCCCCAACCACTTTCGGGAGCTCCCGTGTTACATCCCCGCCAGCGAAAACTATCTACTTGTGTGCTGCCTCTGGCAGTGGCTGCAGCGATGGGCATTCCGGCGCTCACGAAGATCACCACGAAGACCGAAGTCCTAGCGCAGCTCATCACTTACGCGCCCTTGATCGGCGTCAATCCGCCGTGGTCGCAGTAGGCTCGGCGACAACTCTCGCGCAACTTTCTTTGTCTCTTTAACTTCGGATCATCTGTGATTCTGTTGCCACTGTTGCTCGCTATTCTCCAAAGTACGCCGCTCGAGGCATCTCCCGGCTCCACCTTCAATGGTCGCGAGCACCAGCTCGCCGTAAAAATCCCGCGCTTTGACGCCTCCGTTGTCATCGACGGCTTGCTCAACGAGCCGGTGTGGCGGGAAGCCGCGTTGTTGCACGGGTTTTCACAGTACGCCCCAACCGACGGTGTCGCGGCCGCGGACTCGACACAGGTATTGGTCTGGTATTCTGCAACAACGCGGCTTCCCGCCACACCGGCTCGTTGAGCAAGCCGTCGATGACGACGGAGGCGTCA
>JANYKA010000151.1 GCA_025358315.1 Gemmatimonadota bacterium
CGAGGTTATTCGAATGGTGTCGCAGTGGCGTGGATCACGCCTCACTGGACAGTGCGCGCGGCGTCATTCCAAATGCCGACGGCTGCGAACGGAAACAAATTCGACAGCCATTTACTGGAGGCGCACGGGGATCAAATCGAACTCAGCATTTCGCCGTGGACCAGCGGACTTGTCGCTCGCGCCATGGTCTTCGAAAATCATGCGCGCATGGGTGACTACGCCGAGGCGCTGCGGATTGGCGTCGCAAGTCAGCGGACGCCTGATATCGCCGCCGACGATGCTTCGGGGCGAATCAAATACGGGTACGGGCTCAATGTCGAGCAACCGCTCGCCGACTCCGGCGAGACGGGCGCCTTCGCGCGATTCGGTTGGAACGATGGACGCACCGAGAGCTTTGTATTCACCGAGGTTGACCAGCACCTGAGTGCGGGGATGCAAATCGCCGGCGGTTACTGGGGCCGAATGGCCGACCGTGTGGGAATCGCCGGGGTGCAACACGATTTGTCGGGCATTCATCGCGCGTATCTCGCCGCGGGCGGCGCCGGTTTCTTGCTGGGAGATGGCCGCCTGACGTATGGCTCGGAGCGCATTGTCGAGAGTTACTACCGGTGGCAGGCCACGCGGGGTCTGCAATTGAGCGGCGACGTGCAGTGGATTGTAAATCCGGGGTACAATCGTGACCGCGGGCCGGCGACGGTTTACTCGTTTCGGGCGAATTTTCGGTACTAACCGAATACTCAGACGTTGAATCGGAACAGCAGCACGTCGCCGTCTTGCACAACGTACTCTTTGCCCTCAGAGCGTACGACTCCCTTTTCCTTCGCACCCTTCCATCCGCCAAGCGCGATGAAATCGTCGTAGTTCACCGTTTCGGCGCGAATAAAACCGCGCTCAAAATCAGTGTGGATCACGCCGGCGGCCTTGGGCCCCGTGTCGCCGCGATGAATGGTCCAGGCCCGCACTTCTTTCTCGCCAGCGGTGAAATACGTCTGCAGGCCCAGCAGATGGTAGCCGCCGCGAATCAATCGTTCGAGACCGGCCGACTCCAGTCCGAGTGACTGCAAAAACTCGGCGCGTTCATCCGGTGCGAGTTCGGCCAGCTCCCCTTCGATCTTCGCGGAGAACGTCACGACTTCGGCCGGTTCATGGTCGTTGGCGATCGCCGCCCGCAATGCCGTGACATGTTTGCCTTCGTCACCGGAGAGTTCGGCGTCGGTGACATTGGCAGCGTACAGAATCGGCTTCAGCGTGAGCAGTTGCAGTGGCCAGAGCACAGCCCGTTCAGCGTCGGAGAGATGGACGTGCCAGAGCGCTTTACCTTCGGCAAGCGCGGTGTTGGCTTTCTCGAGGGCGCCCAGTTCTGCGAGCGCTTCTTTGTCGCCCGTGCGCGCCGCACGTTTGGATTTGTCGAGGCGTTTCTCCACCGAACCGAGGTCGGCGAGGGCGAGCTCGAACTCAATCACTTCACGATCGCGCGCCGGGTCGATGCTGCCCATCACGTGTGTGACGTCGGGATCTTCAAAGCAACGGACGACGTGGACGATCGCGTCGGTCTCACGGATATTGGTCAGGAACTTGTTGCCGAGCCCCTCGCCCTGCGCGGCACCTTTCACAAGGCCGGCGATGTCCACAAACTGAACGACGGCGGGCACGGTGCGTTCGGGTTTCACAACGCCGGCAAGCGCCGTCAGTCGCGCGTCCGGCACTTCGACCATCCCGACATTGGGCTCGACGGTGCAAAACGGATAGTTCGCCGCTTCGGCCTTTGCCGACGTGAGCGCATTGAACAGGCTTGATTTGCCAACATTCGGGAGGCCGACGATACCGAGCTTCAACATTTGGGGCGGGTCAGGGGTGCGGAACGCGCTGAAATCTACTGCAGTGCGGGGGAAGGGTTGTGTCGCGTGTCTGCGATGTGTGTAGGCTCGCTCTTCACCCGTTTCGCTATTGGAGCACCGGATGCAAGACTATCGCCGGCTCGACGTGTGGGCGAAGGCACACGAACTTGCACTGGAGACATATCGCGCTACCGCGAAAGTGTCCGACCGTCGATATCCTGGACTGGTCTCGCAGTTACGGCGAGCCGCGTCCGCGATCCCGTCGACGATTGCTGAGGGGTGTGGCTATAGCACCCGGCCGGAGTTCGTACGATTCCTGCAATCGGCAGGTGGCTCGGTGCAGGAATTGCATTATCACTTGATGCTCGCCCGCGATTTGGAGCTATTGCCGGGGTCGGAGTACGCGCGATTAGATGCCCGCACGGAACAGGTCAGGCAGATGCTCAGTGGCCTGCTCCGAAAAGTTCGGGGTCAATCAGCAAGATTCCCGTCGACACCTTTGCCGGGAAACCCGTTCATCGCTGACGGCATCCCCGAGCTGATCCACAGTTCCACACCAGCGACCAAATCCGGGAAAAGCGCCCGAATAGACTCGCCGTCTCCTGCGCCGAATGCCGAGGTTACGTAGTCACTCAAGGCTCCAACGCGCCGTTGATCGTCGTCTGCCGGCCCAACGCCGATTCTCAGGCGTCCGTAATCCTGCGTGTGCAAATGGGCTTCGACGCTCTTAAGCCCGTTGTGCCCGCCGGCAGACCCTTTCGGGCGAAACCGGAAACGCCCGACGGGCAGCGCCACTTCGTCGACCACCACAAGCAGGTCGGTCGCTGCCGACCAGAATGGCCGCCGCGCGTACTGACGCAGCGCCTCGCCGCTCAAGTTCATAAATGTCTGCGGTTTCACGAGCCGCACTTTCGCGCCGCCCACCGTACCGGACGTGACGTGCGCATCACCGTCCTTTTTCCAGCTGTCAAAACGCCAAACGTCGGCGAGGTGGTCAACAATCCACCAGCCGACGTTGTGACGCGTGAGCGCATACTCGCGCCCCGGATTGCCAAGTCCAACAATGACTTTCACCGGGGCGCCAGTCGCGTTCTCTGTTACTTCTTCTCGTCGCCTTCAGCAGCGTCGTCGTCAGCCTTCGCCTTACGAATGAGCTCAGGCTCAGCCGCCGGTGTACCGGCAGCAGCGGCTGCGGCCGCCTCTTCTGGCGTCGGCTCGGCAACGGCCTTTGGCACCGCGCAGACCGCCACAGTCTGGTCAGGATGGTCGAGCACTTCCACGCCGTCGGGCACAATGAGGTCGCGCACGTGGAGCGAGTGACCGATCGTCAGCGGAACCACGTTGACATCGATGTGGTTCGGGATGTTCGACGGATCCACAATGATTTCGAGTTCGCGCATCACTTCGTCAAGAATGCCGCCGCCAACACGCACACCATCCGGCGTACCGACGAATACGAGAGGAACTTTCACCGTCACCTTCTCACCAGCGACCAGCTCCTGGAAATCCACGTGCAGAATCGAGCGCTTGAACGGGTGGCGCTGAATTTCACGGATCAGGGTCTTGGCGACGGTCCCGGCGCAATCGAGTTCGATGACGGTTGTCTTGTACGACACCTTCTCCAGCAACTTGTCGAGCGTGTGGGTATCGATCGCCAGCGACAGCGGCTCACGGCCATGCCCGTAAATGATGGCCGGAACGGTGCCGGCGGTGCGCATTTTGCGGGCGGCGCCCTTGCCTACGGTCGTGCGCAACTTGGCGGAAAGACTTGCGGATGCCATATGAAATGTCCTGAATGATCCAACATCGTGCGCAACGTGGGTTCCCGGTCATTCGCCGGCCCGGCGGCGCTTCTTCTCCCTGCTCGCGTCTCTACTCGAACAGCGCAGAGACGCTTTGATCCGCGTGCGTAAACCGGATCGCCTTCGCCAACAACTCCGCTACCGACAACACCTGCAACTGCGGAAACATTCGCGATTCCGGCAGCAGGATCGAGTTAGTCACTGCGACCTCCTTGATCGGTGCGTTGGATAGTCGCTCCACCGCCGGCCCAGACAGCAACGCGTGCGTCGCACAAACGTAAATGTCCTTCGCCCCGAGTTCCTTCAGCGCGCGAGCCGCTTCGCTCACGGTTCCTGCCGTATCAATCATGTCGTCGGGGATCAGGCAATCCCTGCCTTCCACTTCACCCACGACGTTCACCACTTCGGCCACATTCGCAGCGGGGCGGCGTTTGTCGATAATCGCCAACGTGCCATTTAACCGCTTGGCAAATCCCCGCGCCATTTTTGCACTGCCAACGTCGGGAGCCACCACTACGAGATCCTGCAGTTTCTTTTTCTTGTAATGCGCCGTAAACACCGGAGCCGCGTAGAGGTGATCGACCGGTACGTCAAAGAACCCCTGCAACTGGTGGGCGTGGAAGTCGAGCCCGAGCACGCGATCTGCGCCCGCCGTCTCAATCATCCTCGCCATGAGCTTCGCACCAATAGCCACCCGAGGTTGATCTTTTCGATCCTGCCTCGCATAGCCAAAATACGGCAACACCACTGTCACCCGCGCCGCCGATGCCCGCCGCGCCGCATCTACCATGAGCAATAGCTCGAGGACGTTTTCTGCGGGAGGATTGGTCGGCTGTACTATGAAAACGTCCGCACCGCGAACATTCTCGTCGATACGGACGAATACCTCGCCGTCGGCAAAACGATTAATCGAACTCTTGCAGAGTGACGCGCCGAGGTGTTCGGCGATGCCCTCGGCGAGTGGTCGATTTGCGGTGCCGGTCAGTACCCGGAACCCTTGCATCGGAACTGCCAAACCATCCATTTGCCGTAACCTTGTAACGTATGTGATTGCAGCGACTTAGTCAACAATTCCGAACGAAAAGTCCAAAATGCATTGCCCCCGATGGATTCGAACCATCATTCACGGCTCCAAAGGCCGTTGTCCTGCCGTTGGACGAGGGGGCAGTCCGCGAAAGTTATGCGATCACATCTACCGAAGCCACCCGTTCCACCGTTCGGGCTGAGATCAAAGTGGGCGGCACTCCCGTCCAGGGGAGCACAAGTTGCCGTGGCCGGTCGAGCACACCGAATACCGTGGAGCCCGAGCCAGTCATCCGGGCGATTTTCATACCCGCTCGTGTCAGCGTGCTCACCGCACTCCCAATTTCCGGGTGATGCGCCGTGACGACAGTCTCCAAATCGTTTGCGGCGAGCAGTTCGACGAGATTCCAGTCGAGTTCCGACGGCAATGGCTGCGGTGCTTCGGCCGAGGCGGGTACGCTGCCGTGGACGGCGGCATACCAGCCAAAAGCGTCGGCGCTGGAAACGGGGAACCCAGGGAGTACCAGAATGAGTTCCCGCGCCGGCAATGGGGCGAATGGAACCAGCTGTTCGCCGCGGCCGCGTCCGATCGCAGTCGCGTATTCGGATGTAAGAAATGGCACGTCAGAGCCCAGACGAGCCGCGATCGCCGAAAGGGCTGTGGTGTCGAGCGGTGTCGGTGCGAGGGCATTAAGGGCCCGAAGTACCGCTCCGGCGTCTGCGCTTCCACCACCCAACCCGCCCCCGACGGGAATTCGCTTTTCGATCTCAATCGCAAATCCCCTCGGCCAGAGCGCCACTTCGGCAAAGGCGACGGCGGCGCGCCAGGCGAGATTCTTTTCCGTGGGCCCGCAGTCCGCGCCGATGGATTCGAGCGCGCGGCCGGTAGCAGTCCGCACGACAATCGAGTCCGAAAGCGAGATTCGCTGAAAAAGCGTTTCGAGTTGATGAAAGCCGCTGGGTGCACGGCCCAGAATGCGGAGAAAAAGATTGAGCTTCGCCTGTGCTTCGACGCGCGCCGCGCGGCCGCTCACGCCGGAGTCGGCTGGTCGCCGCTTTTCAAATCGCGGAAGTGCAGATGCATGCGCGAGAGGTACATCGTGCCCATGATGGTTATGGGGATGTACGACAAGATGTGAAAGCCGAGTCCGAAGCTCGCCGCATCCGTAGCGCTGACGCCATAGAGTCCCAAGCCGAGTTTGGCACCGGCCTCAAACACGCCGAAAAATCCGGGCGTGGACGGCACCGCGACCGCCACCGCTATTACCCCTTGTAGCAACAGGGCGGATGAAAACGGGACATTCAGGCCAAGGGCTTTGAATCCCAGCCAAAACGCAAACGCATTGGTGAGCCAATGCAGGACGGTCCAGAAAAACACCTCGGCAAGCAACCGCGGGTCGCGCAGTACGTGCAACCCGGAGACAAATCCTTCGAGCAGGGTGCGGCCGCTGGTGGCGAATCGCGGTAGCGTGCGCGAGATCATCGCGTCGTATATCGCGAAGATGCGGCGTGGCGCATAGACCATCAGCGCCATGGCCACGAGCACCGCTGAGAGAAAAAGTGCCGTGCCGGTCATGGCGGTGATCAGCCACTTTGGTTTTTCCGTTTGAAATGCCGGGTCGAAAAATGCCGCTAACATGAGGAGCAACACGACCGTGCCGTCGAATAGCCGATCGACGGCCACAGAGGCAAATGCTGCCGAGAATTTAACTTTCGGCTCGGCCCGATTGAGTGCAAATGCGCGCGCCGGTTCGCCGGCGCGGCCGCCAACGACATTGCTCACCATCATGCCGATCGCCGTGGTTTGCCAGAGCGACCGGAACGGCAACCGGCCGGCGACCGGCGCGAGGAGTGCCTGCCAGCGTCGCGCCCGTAGCGGGAAAATTGCCGTCGCAGTAACCGTGCAGGCAATCCAGAGCGGGATGCTCGAATGCGAGAGCACGTTCCAGATTTGCCGGAGGTCTGTTCCGCGTAGCGTATACCAAAGTGCAAATGCACTTAGCGTGATGCCTAGTGCGCCACGCCAGCCGAATTTCATTGTGCGCTACTCCGCCGCGGCGAGTTCGAGCAGGTCGTAGAGTTCGGCGAGCGATTCCGCGTCTGGCGACGGGCCGGCGCGCTTGAGTGTATCGCTAAGCGCGACGGCCCGATGTAGCGCGGCACGGCCGCGGTACAACAAATCCTGAATCGGTACAATGCCATCGTCGTCCACATCGACCGGCTCACTCAGCGGCTCGCGATCGAGACCGGAGAGGCCTTGTATGCCGGCACCGAGGAGGTGATGCAGATCCGTTCCGCTGGGCGCATTTGGCGCTAAAACGGGTGGCGCGCTCACAACCGGCGACGCGTCAGGCGCGAATGTCTCAATCGGCGGGAGGTCGGGCTCAGCGGGCGATATCACTTGCCCCGCCTCAGGAGCCGGCGCCACCACCGGCGCTAGCACCGGCGCTAGCACAGGTACAGTGATGCGCGGCGCCGGATTCAGCAGCGCCTCGAATCGCCCGGCGAGTGGTGCCGCATCGCCGGCAGTGAGAATCCGTGACGCTTCGTCGAGTGCGGACAACGCCCGCGACTCTAACAGCGATGCGCCTTCGATCAGCGCCTGCAAAGTCATGGCGACACTGGTCTCGCCAAAACTTTCGGCGGCGCGGCCGAGGGCACGTACCGCGGCGCGAAGTTCGTGCCCGACACGCTGCCGCGTTGGACCGTCGGCAGCACTCTGTCCGTCCCCGACCAATCGGCGCAAATGCTCGGCCTGACTCACGGTCTCGCGACGGAATCGCTGCCCCGCAGTCGTTGGCGGATTTTCGGCGGCATGCAACACGTTCGCCCCACCGCCATCAGGGAAGAGCGCGCTGATCGGAACGATCGGGTCACTTTCACCGATGCCTTCGGCCATCGCGGCGGCCGCGGCGGTAAAGTCTTGCACCGCAGTCGAATCCGGATCGGGGCGACCGCCGTCGTGCACGGCCTCCGCGCCTTCGCGCAGTACGGCCGCGGCGGTTCGGAACAGATTGCACTGGGCGTCGGTGGGCGTCGCGCCGCTGATCTCCAGCGATTTCGCCGTTTCGTCGATGGTCGCGACGACTTCGGCCAGTGGCGGCAAGTCAAGCAAGGCCGCCACGCCGCGAAGCGCGCGCACCCGGCCGAGCGTTTTCTCGAATGTGGAAATCGGGCCCGGTGCGTCGGCGTAGCGTTGCAGACCGGCGGCCACATCGGTCGCCTCGGCGGCGAGAAATCCGGAGCTGGCGCCCATCGCGGTCAATGGAGTTGCGGCCGATCGACGGTGGAATGCCGGGGCAAGGGTGTTCAGTTCGCCCGCCCGTTCTGCGGCACGATGATCTTCGGCGGTACCCCACGTGCGGGCGCCGCGAATGAGAATCTTCAGGTCGTCAACCGCCGCGATGACCGCGCCGCGCAGCAACTCACTCCAATGCAGGCTGCCTTCGCGGAGTCCTTTGACCACGCGTTCCAGCCCAGTGGCGACGTCGGCGATGCCCGTGATTTTGGCCATCGTCGCACTGCCGCGAATGGCGCGTGAATGGCGGCCGAAGGCGTCGAGGTCTGGCGTCCCATTGCCGGCGCGCGACAGCAGTCCGTCGAGTTGCTCGACGTGGTCGCTCGATTCGAGTACAAAAAAGTCCATCAGCCCGGTGCTCATATGACTAAAGCTTAGGACGCGGCTCGCGCCGCGTCCATTGCCCGCCGCATTTCCCGCACCGCGCCCGCAATGCCGATGAACACGGATTGGCTAATGATCGTGTGGCCAATGTTGAGCTCCTCAATCTCTGGAATGGTCATCAGCGCCCCCACATTGCGCACCGTGATACCGTGCCCGGCGTGGACGGCCAGCCCGATGCTGGCACCTTGACGGGCGCCGTCGCGGAGCGCCGCGAGGTACCGCGGGTCATGGGGATGATTGGCGTAGGCGCCGGTGTGCAATTCAATAGAATCCGCTCCGAGCCACGCCGCGCGCTCGACGATCATCGGAACGGCGTCGATAAACAGGCTGGTGCGGATCCCGACGGACTTGAGGCGGCCAATGGCGGCTTCAATGGCGCCGGGGTCGCGAGTCACATCAAGCCCGCCTTCGGTCGTGATTTCTTCACGGCGCTCAGGCACCAACGTGACCTGGAAGGGCTTGAGACGTTCGGCAATGCCGATCATTTCTTCAATGCAGGCCATTTCGAGATTGAACGGCGTGCGCAAATGGTCACGCAGGCCGATGACGTCGGCGTCCTGAATGTGTCGGCGATCCTCACGTAAGTGCGCGGTGATGCCGTCGGCGCCGGCGTCCTCGCACAAGCGGGCGGCGGCGATCGGATCCGGTTCCGTGGCACGTCGAGCCTGCCGAATGGTCGCGACGTGGTCAATGTTGATATACAAACGCATCTGACTAATCTAAGCTTGCTGGCTTTCACGTGCGCCGCTAACTTTTAATTACACTATGACCGGGAGTCGCGCGTGAGACGTCTGTCCGTTTTGCTCGTTCTCGCCATCGCCGCCTGCCATTCGACGCCGACTGGTGCGTTGGCCGGTGGCTCGACGCCCCGCGGAGCTGTGGAACAGTTCCTAGCCGCTGCGAATGCCCAAGATCTGCAGGCCTTGGGCGCCGTTTGGGGTGACGAAAAAGGACTGGCGCGCGACAAGTTCCCGCGGCAGGAAGTCGAACGTAAGGAATTAATTATGATCAGTCTGTTGCGGCATGATTCGCAGACAATCGGCGCTACGCAGCGCATCGACCAGGGAAGAATGCTCGTGTCGGTGGCGTTGTCACAAGGAAAGGCGACGGCCAACACAAAATTCACTGTCGCCCAAGGTGCCGCTTCGCGCTGGTTTGTTCAGGAAATTGACCTTAAGCCACTGCAGAATGCCGGCTTTGGCAGCAAAGCCCCGGCCAAATAGCCTCAAGCGGCAGCGCGGGAACGCATCCTTGCCTTGCCGATTAGTATTCAGAGAGTTCAACCAGCACGCCGCCGGTCGATTTCGGATGCAAAAAGGCGATGCGTTTGCCTTCTGCGCCAATCCGGGGCTCTTGGTCGATTAGTGTGATTCCGGCCGCACGGCAGCGATCAAGCGTGCGATCGAGATCATCGACAGTGAAGCAAATGTGATGTATGCCCGGGCCGCGCTTGTCGAGGAACTTCCCGATCGGGGAATCGGCTTTCTCCGGTTCGAGTAGTTCAACAAGCGATTCGCCGGCGGTCAGTCCGCAGATGCGGGCCCCATCGGAATCGTCAAGCGGGGACTCGGACAGTCCGAGTACATCGCGATAGAACGGCAACAGTTCGTCGAGCGCGCGCACGGCAATGCCGACGTGGGCAATGCGGGTGCCTCGGCTGGTCGATTTGGTCATATTTCGAATGTAATTCATCGTTCAATCGTGTGAGAGGGTATAGCAATGGCAAAACCAATCGCAGTAACCGACGCCGACTTTGGTGCCCAGGTAGAACAGCAGGCTGGCGTGACCGTCGTTGATTTCTGGGCGACTTGGTGCGGCCCATGCCGCATGATCGCCCCGCTACTCGAACAGTTGGCGGTCGAATTCGACGGCCGCGTGAAAGTCACGAAGCTGGATGTTGACAGCAATCAAGCGACGTCAATGCGCTTCAATGTGCGCTCGATTCCGACGCTGCTGTTCTTCAAAGACGGCAAGCTTGTCGACCAAGTCGTTGGGGCCGTGCCAAAGGCCGCGTTGGTCGCGAAGTTCGAGCAGCACGCGGCGTAGCGCAAAACCTCCAGCCGCGCGTTGCGGGCGGCTGGTCCGCGGCGGCAACTTTTAATATGCCCCTATCTGCCGCGTCCATGCGGTTTCCGCACGAGCGCATCCTGTTGCACCGGACACGGCTCGCGTACGTACATCTTCGCAACTTGCTGACCGATGCCAAGCGCGATCGGTCGGCACGGGTGTGGGGGTACGTTGCCGTTTGGCTCCCCGAGCAACTGTTGTTGCTCTACCTGCAGCAGGGTGAAGTCGTCAACGCGACGGCGAGTACCGACGGTACGCGCTTTCGCACGTTGCCGATTTCCGAGGCCATTGCCTTGGTGCCGAGTGCGGCCGAGTTCGGTGAGATTTGTTTTCACGAAGCGGACGACGAGCAGTTGGCCACGATGTTTTGGTCTCAGGTTCTCGAACCCCTGCCGTGGCCGGCCGAACTGAACGTGCACGACGGGGCGGGCCTGTTCGCGTTTCTTCACGGCACGATGCATGACGGTGTACTCGAAGTGCTGGCCGGCGGCGGAATGAATTACGTCATTTTGCGCAACGGCCGTGTGGTGCGTGGGTTCTTTGCCGATCTCGGCGCGGGGGCGCCCGATGCGCGGTGCGCGGCACTCTTTCTTGGTGCGCGGCCGGGTGCCGAGCACGCGCCGGTTGCGCGGCTCTGGCCTGTGCCCAAGTCGTTGCCGGTGCAAGCGGCGCCGGCACTTATTCATGCGTATCGCGAGTTGCTCGCTTCGGTAGTGAAACAGCTGGTGGCCGACGGCGTCGACGGTGCGCCGGCTCTCGCCGAGCATGCACGTCAGAACATGATCCGGAGTCATCCGGCGCTCGAGCGTTTCTCGCTGGCGATTCCCAATCAGCGTGATCCGGTGGTAGAGACGTCAGTGCTGACCGCGGCAATTGGCGCATGGCTCGGCGAGTTTCTCAGCGCCGCCGCACCGGTGGGCGGCGCATCGCCGTCGCGAATGATTGGTGAACTCACGCGCGAACGGCGACACATGTTCCAGTCGGCCGGGCTATTCAGTGCGCTTCCCTGGAAGTCGGAATCGTGACGGTCGCAGCCGGGACGTTGTTTATCGTGAGCACTCCGATCGGGCATCTTGGCGACTTGAGTGAGCGGGCAATCGCCACACTGCGTTCGGTGAATGCGGTGCTGGCCGAAGACACTCGGCATTCGCGGCCGCTGCTCGAACGCCACGGTGTCGCGGCGAAACTCGTACCGTATCACGAACACAACGAAGCGAAGACCACGCCGGGTCTCGTCGCACGTTTAGTGGCCGGAGAGTCATTCGCACTGATTAGTGACGCGGGGACGCCACTGCTGTCCGATCCCGGGTCCCGACTGGTGCGTGCGGCAATCGATGCAGGGGTGGCGGTATCGCCCGTGCCAGGCGCGTCGGCGCTGCTGGCGGCGTTGGTGGGATCCGGGCTGGATGCTGAACGGTTTACGTTCTTCGGCTTTTTGGCGAGAAAGGGCCGCGAGCGCACCGAAACGGTCGCGCTGATCAGCGCCCTGTCGCATACCGCCGTGCTCTATGAAGCGCCTGCACGCGTCGGAGAGACACTCGCCGATTTGGTGACGGCCGGCGCCGGAGATCGCGAGGCCGTGGTCGCCCGCGAGTTGACCAAGCAGTTCGAAGAGTTCCGGCGAGGAACCGTTCGTGCGTTGGCCGAGTCTTATAGGGAAGAGGCTCCTCGCGGGGAAGTCGTGCTGGTCATTTCCGGCGCGGAGCCGGCGGTCTTGGATGAAGACGCATTGCGCACGCGCGCCCGGGCGCTGCGTGCCGATGGATTGAGCGCGCGCGATGTTGTGCGCGTACTGACTGAAGAAGCGCACGCTCCACGCAATCTTGCCTACCGGTTGGCCCACGAATGATCCGTCGTCCGCACATGATATTGATTGGCGCGGCTCTTGCCTTCGGGCTTGGGGCGACGCGTGGCGACGGTGGCACCTCGCTGCGCACGCCGCGACTGACGATTGCGCGTTTGCAATACGATGGTGGCGGTGATTGGTACGCGAATCCATCAAGTTTACCGAATTTGCTCAGGGCAATTCGTGAACGGACGACTTTTCAGGTCGAGTCTGCCGAAGCCCGCATCACGCTGATGGATGAACGGCTTTGGGACGTGCCGTTTCTGCACGTCACGGGCCATGGGAATTTTCTGCTGTCGGATGCCGAGGTCGTTCGCCTGCGCGAGTATTTGACGCGCGGCGGATTTCTGCACGTGGATGACAACTACGGGCTTGACGAAAGTTTCCGTCGCGAAATCAAACGGGTGTTTCCCGATCGCGAGCTTGTGGACGTGCCGCTATCGCATCCGATTTACCACGTGGTGTACGATTTTCCGAACGGCGTGCCAAAGATCCACGAACACGACGGCAAGCCGGCACGCGGATTCGGGATCTTCATTGGTGGCCGACTGGCGGTCTACTACACGTATCAGAGCGATCTCGGCAATGGCTGGGAAGACGTCGGCACGTACGCGAGTGATCCGCCGAACCTGCACGAAGCGGCGCTGCGCATGGGCGTCAACCTCTTCGTGTACGTCGTGACCAGCCGTCCGGCCACGTGACCGTCTTTGATCTGGTAGCGCGCGCGCGGATGCGGATCGCCCGACTCCTGCTGGTGGAGACGTCGGTGCGGGTGCTTGTTGCGGTAGTCGCGCTGTTATTGGTAGGCGCCATCCTGCTTGGCGGAGCGCGATGGATTACGCTGCCACGACTGACGCCGTTCCTGATTTGGGCGATTACGGTGAGTGCGGCCGTTCTGATTGCACGATGGGGCGCGCGGCGGTGGACGCGCGTTGCCGAACCGTCGGCAATTGCCCATGCGGTTGAGCGCGAGCATGGCTTGCGCAACGGCTCAGTGCGCGGTCTGGTGGAGCTGTCTGGCGACGGCAGCCCATTTGTTCGGCGCGCCGCACAGCGCATGGGTACGCAGTTGGGAGTGCGCGGGGCACTGTTGCCTGCACTGGAACATCGGTTGCGCCACGGCATCTTTCGGGCTGCCGCAGTGCTCCTCCCGCTCGCGCTGATTATGACGCTCAGTGCGTCGCGTTCCGCAGACGGCTGGCGTGTGCTCGCGCATCCCGTCGATGCATGGCGCGGCACGCTTTTGCCGAGGATTGAGATTGCCAATGCGCCCCATCGCGCATTGCGTGGCACACCGGTGTCGTTCGCCGTCCACGCGCCGGGACGATTGTTCGTAAGCCTGCGCCGGCGCACCACTGGCAACGCCTGGGTCGAGTCGCCGCTCACGGTCGTTCGCGGCATTGCCATTGCGGACCTCGGTCCGCTGGATGCCGATGTGATCATCGTCGCAAGTGACGGACGTGCGGAGAGCGACACGGTCATTGTGCGCGTGGTAGACAGACCGTTTTTAGGCGATGTAGCCGTGCGCGCGACGTATCCCGCATACCTTCATAAAGCGGGCGAAGCACTGTCCAGCGATGCGCCGATTCGTGTACCGCAAGGCACCGAACTCACTTTGGATGGGCACGCATCCGAACCGTTGGCGGCGGTGATACTGTCGCAGGGTCGCGACAGTATTCGTCTCGTACCAGCCGAGCGCCGCTTCCGCGGTCACTTCATCCCCTCCGCGACCGCAAGCTGGAATTGGAGCGCGCGTGGTGTCACAACGGCGATCGCCGATGTGCCGGCCCCGTTGCTCGTGGAAGTTGTCCCCGACTCCGCACCATCGGCAGAAATTCTTGCGCCAGCGAGCGATTCATTGGTCGCGGCCACAGACAAAGTTGAGTTGCAGTTACTGGCCGCCGATGATCATGGGTTGCAATCCGTGACGCTCAAACTGTGGCGCGTCGGACAGAGTGGTTCGAGTGTGGCGCCGACGATCCAAAAGCTCGCCGGCGATGGAATCCCGGATTGGTCTGGTATCGTATCACTCGATCTTTCGGTATTCGGACTCGAAGCCGGTGACGCCGTGCATGTGCAACTCATCGCCCGCGACGCATCACCGGCGGGCCAGGAGGGAATCAGTCGCGAGTTGGTGCTGCGGGTGCCGGCGACGGACGAACAGCGCCGCGCCGCCCGTGAGGCGGCAGACAGCGCGGCCTCTCGCGCTGTGGCCGCCGCGAAGGCACAGGGACAACTGCAACAGCGGACGCAAACAGCGGCGAATGCTGCTGCACGGCCATCGGCCGACAAGAGTTCCCGCGGCACGCAATCCATGCCATTCGATGGCGCGCAGCAGGCAAAAGCGCTCGCCTCGGAGCAAAGGGCGATGGCCGACCGTGTGCAAAAACTCCAACAATCATCCAAGGCGCTGGAGGATCGGCTGCGTGCTGCCGGTGCACTCGATACCGCCCTCGCCGCGCAGTTGCGGGAAGCGCAGCGGATGTTGCGTGAAGCACTGACGCCGGAAATGCTCGACGCGCTGAAGAAGCTCGACAACTCGGCGCAGCAACTCTCCGGCGAGCAGTCGAAACAATCGCTTGCCCAACTGGTCGAGCAGCAGAAAAAACTGCGGGAAGCGCTCGAGAAGAGTGCGGAGATTCTCAAGCGCGCCGCTCTTGAGGGCGCGATGCAGACGTTAAAGGACGAAGCCAAAGAAATTGCCAAGCAGGAACGCGCTGCCGGCGACAGCGGATCAAAGCAAGCGCCGGCAAATGCCCAGCGACTCGGCGAACGCACGCAACAGCTGACAAAAGATCTGGCGGCGCTGAAGGAGCGGTTACAGCAAGAACATGCGGACCCGGCGGCCAAGAAAACGTCGGAAGCGCTCGACGAAGCGATGAAGGCGAAGAGCGCGCTCGACCAGATGCAGCCGAACGGTCCGAAGGGCGGTCAGGACAAGCCGCAATCGTCGGCGGGACAGCAGTCGGGACAGGGGCAGCAGGGTGCCTCGTCATCAGGACAGAAGGGTTCGCCGTCTGGGCAAGGTCAGTCAGGGGAAAAGAGGCAGCAAGGTGCGCGCAATGCGGCCGACGCGATGCAGCGTGCATCAGATGCGCTTGCCGAAGGACGCAAGGCACAGGTGGATGAATGGAAGCAGGAACTCACCAGTGAACTCGACCGCTCGGTGCAGGAAATGATGCAACTCGCCCGACAGCAGGATGCATTGGCGGAGAAGGCCAAGCAGAATCCGAGTGACAATTCACTGCGTTCGGAGCAGAGTGCGCTGCAGCAGGGTGTGCAGAAAGCCGGCGATCGTCTGCAGGGCGAGTCGCGCAAGTCGGCGCTCGTCTCGCCGAATTCGCAAAAAGCCGTGAGCACGGCAGAACAAAAAGTCGCGCAGGCCTCGAAAGATGCCGCCGACCCGCGCACCAGTGCACAAGCGCAAAGCTCGATGAGTGACGCGGCAACCGCACTGCGTCAGGCGGCCGCCGCGTTGGCGCGTGATCGCGAACGGGCCGGAGCGTCGCAATCCGCGTCGGGACTTCCCGAACTCCTCGCGCAACTCCAGCAACTGGCACGGGCGCAGGGCGCGTTGAATGGTCAAATGCAAAGTTTCCTGCAGGCGAATGGCGTGAACAAAGGGCAACAGTTGTCGGCCGATGCTCAGGCGCAGGCGCGCGGTCTGGCCAAATCGCAGCGTGACGTGGCGCGTCAGCTTGACGAAGTCGGCGATGCCGATGCCACTGGCCGCGCCGCCGAACTGGCGCGGGAAGCACGGCAACTTGCGCAGTCGCTAGAGCAGGGCGCCGCTGATCCGAGCGTGTTCGAACGGCAACAGCGGTTATTCACGCGCATGCTCGACGCCGGACGTACGCTCGAGAACGATCAGAAGGACGAATCGGGCCGCCGCGAGTCGCGGCCCGGCGACCAGGGCAATCCGTTTGTGCCGCCGAGCGCATCAGTGAATGGGCGATCGGCGAATAAGTATCGCGTGCCGGAATGGAATGAACTGCGCGGCCTGAACGCCGAAGAGCGCCGGCTCGTCATTGAATATTTCCGTCGTCTGAATGGGGATAAACCGTGAACTCCCGCGTGGCTCGCCTGCTGCGCCGCATCTCGTGCGCGATGGGTTGGTTGACGCTGAGCAGCGCCGCGCTTGGCGCGCAGGCACAAAACCAGCTGTTCCAGCGCGCCCTCGATCTTGAGAATGCATCGCGCTACCGGGAAGCCGTCGTCGCATGGCGCTCGGTGATCGCGGCAGGTGCGACGACGCAAGGCATTCTTGGTCTCGAACGGGTTTTCACGCAGCTCGGTCAGGAAGATTCCGTCCTTTCGCCTCTCGATTCGGCGCTCGCTATGAATCCCGCCGACCGTGCGCTGCGTGGCGCACAGCTTCGGTTACTCCGGTCGATGGGGCACGACGCACAAGCGCGCGCCGCGTTTGACAGCTGGCGGGCGATTCAACCGCGCGACGTTGCGCCGTACCACGACTACGCCTCGCAGCTCCTGCAGGAAGGCCACGCCGCCGCCGCCGACACGGTGCTCCAACAAGCCAGTGCGGCGCTCGGATCTCTTCAAGGGCTAACCATTGAAATCGCGCAGCTACGCGCGGCGCTCGGCCTCTGGGGGCAAGCGTCCACAGCGTGGCGCGACGCGTTGGCCGCCGAATCGTATATCGAGTCGGCGGCGATTTATTCGCTGATGCCAGCGCCCGCGGCCGCACGAGACAGCGTGCGTGGGGTGCTCGCGAAGTTGCCAACGACCGCTCCACTCAAGCGTACGCTTGGCGCGCTGGAGTTGGCGTGGGGGGCTCCGCGAAGCGCGTGGCGTGTGCTCTTCACACTCACTGTGGCCGACTCCGCGTATGACAGCTGGAACGAATTTGCACAGGACGCCGAACGGGCGGGGGCTTGGCTTGTGGCACGCGATGCGTTTGCTGCTATGCACAAGCAACGGCCAAATGCATCGATCGCAATGCGAGCCGCCCAGGCATCGATCAGCGGCGGCGACGCGGCATCAGCACTTCCACTGCTAGCGTCGGCACGTGAAATGTTGCAGCCGTATGCGATTCGCACGCAGGTGCTCCCGTTGCAGTTGCGAGCATTGAGTCAACTCGGCCGGGGCGCCGAAGCAGAAGCGCTGCTTGCAAATAGTGTCGATATCGAGGCGGGCGCACGTAAGATTTACGCGCGACTCGTCGCGTGGGCATGGATTCGCGACGGCCAAATTGAAAAGGCGCGTGCCGCACTCGCTGGCGCCAATGGCGATGACGAAGACGAAGTCACGGCGTGGCTCGCACTGTATGACGGCAATCTCGCCAAGGCTCGTCCCGGACTGCGTCGTCCGGTGGAAATCACGGCCGAAGCCGTTACCGTGATGGCGTTCCTCGGCCGGACACACGCCGACAGTTCACGAACTGCAGGTCGCGCGTTTCTGGCTCTGGCGCGCGGCGACAGTGCACAAGCCGCGGCCGGCCTCGAACGCGCGGCCGATGAACTGCCCGACGCCGCTCCATTTCTCCTTGCCCTCGCCGCACGTGTGCAAGCCGCCCGCCATCAGGATCCCGCCGCTATCGTGCTATGGGAGAGAATCGTCACGTACTTTACCGCAGCGCCGGAAGCCGCCGAGTCCGACCTTGAGTGGGCCCGCGCCCTCACACGTGGGAAGAATAATTCGGGCGCGATTGAGCGCCTCGAGCACCTGCTCCTGACGTATCCACAGAGCGCCCTCTTGCCCCAAGCGCGCCGCGAACTGGAATCACTCCGCACCGGAGCAGCCGACTTGTGACGACTCGCCCCTCACGCTGCACGCCGCCCGCCCTGTACGCGTTTGCGTGGCTGTTCGTAGCGCTTTTGGCCATCAGTGCGCCGGCCGTTGCCCAACATTTACTCATCCCGATGGATGACGCCCAACAAAACCACCTCAAAGCCTACGGCTTGACGTTCGCCGCTCTGAAAACCGGAAGCAAAGCCGAATGGTTCCTGAATTATCGCGGCGGCAGCTTTCTCCTGATCGACGAACCGGCGCTCCGTCGCAAAGCGGCACTCGACGGCGTGACCGTTGAGCCCATCGACGATGGAGCCGTCGCACAAGTCCGCCGCGAAATCGCCGCTGGCAACATGGATGCCGTGACGCTCGAAAAGGCACCGAAGATTGCGATTTACTCGCCGCCAAAATCACCGCCCTGGGACGACGCCGTCACGCTCGCGCTGAAATATGCCGGAATTGAGTACACGCAAATCTGGGACGACGAAGTCCTGAAGACCGACATCGCAAAGTTCGACTGGATTCATCTGTTCCACGAAGATTTCACCGGCCAGCTCAACAAATTGTACTTGGGATTCCGCGACGCTCCTTGGTTCATTGAGGAGCGCGATCGTGATCTTGGCACCGCACAACGCAACGGCTACTCCAATATTCCGGCGCTCAAAAAGGCCGTCGCTGAGCGCCTGCATAATTTCGTGCAGCACGGCGGGTTTCTGTTCGCGATGTGCAATGCCACGGAGAGTCTCGAACTCGCTATGGCCTCGCAAAACGTCGACATCTCCGGACCATTCTCTGACGGCACACCAATGGACCCGGATGCCGACAGCAAAATGGACTGGACGCAAACCTTTGCCTTCCAGAATGCGCACCTTGAGATGTCATCCGGGGTGAATGCGCTCAGCGACATCGACGGGCATCAGGTGAACGTTCCGGCTCGGCGTCAACCGCTCGGGCAGTTCACGCTGTTTAACTTCTCGGCGAAATTCGATCCGGTCGCAAGCATGCTGGTGCAGAATCATCGCAATGTTATTCCCGATTTCTATGGGGTCACGACTTCGTTTACGCGCTCCGTGCTCAAGCCCGGCGTCACCGTACTGGCGAACGAAGAGGGAACGCCGTGGGCGAAATACATTCATGGCGACTACGGAAAGGGCTCGTGGACGTATCTGGGCGGGCACGACCCCGAAGATCCCCAGCACAACATTGGCGCGCCTCCAACCGATCTCGCGTTGCATTCCAATTCGCCGGGGTACCGGCTGATTCTTAACAACGTGCTCTTCCCGGCCGCCAAGAAAAAGCCGCTGAAGACGTGACGGCCGCCGCGGAGAAAGTTGAACGCCTTGGCAAAGTCCCGGCCAAAGCGATGCGCACGGCGATCGCACTCGCTGGCGGAAATGAAGTGTGTTTCGCCTGTCAGGTGAATGACGAAGGAATTATCACGGGGGCGCGTCCCGTGGCGCGCGGTGACATCCGCAGCGTGCTCGCACTGCCGGGATTTGCCCAGCGTGGCGAAATGCTCGTGCACAATCATCCGTCGGGGCTGCTGGAGCCCTCCGAAGCAGACGTCGAGATTGCCGCACGCATTCACGGCGATGGCATCGGATTCGGCATCATCGACAACCTGGTGTCGCGGCTCTACGTGGTGGTCGAAGTTCCGCGGGAGGCGAAGCGGGCGCCGCTTGATCCTGCCGATGTGAGTGCATTGCTTGGCCCTTCCGGACCGATCGCTGATCACCTCGGCCGCTATGAAGACCGGCCCGCCCAACGCGACATGGCCGCGCGCATCGCCCGTTTGTATTCGCTCAACGGTATTGCGCTCATCGAGGCCGGCACGGGAGTGGGAAAGTCATTGGGGTATTTAGTGCCTGCGCTCCGCTGGGCAGCGCTCAATGGCGAGCGTACGGTGGTCTCGACCAACACGATCACGTTGCAGGAGCAGTTGGTGGGGAAGGACCTTCCGTTTCTCGCCAAGGCGATGGGTTTTCAAAAGGTGCGTTTTGCGCTGCTTAAAGGCTGGCGCAATTATCTCTGCCTGCAGCGGTTGGATCAGGCCCGCGCCGCTTCGCGGACACTTTTTGATGACAGCGCCGTCGCCGAACTCGACGGGCTCGCTGAGTGGGCGTCGACCACCACAGATGGCTCGACCGCCGATCTGGCCACGCCGCCGCGGCACGATGTATGGGACGAAGTTGCCGCCGAGGGTGATCTGTGCACACGACTCCGCTGTCCACACTTCGAGCGCTGTTTTGTTTTTGCGGCGCGGCGCGAAGCAGCCCAAGCCGATATTGTCGTGGTGAATCATCATCTGTTGATGGCCGATATCGCCGTGCGCCGGGCATCGCAGAACTGGAGCGAGGCCGCGGTACTGCCGGCGTATTCGCGCATTGTGATCGATGAAGGCCATCATCTCGAAGATGCCGCGTCGAGCCATCTCGGGCAGACGGTCACGCGTCGCGGACTGCAGCGCCTATTTTCGCGGCTCGAGCGTCGTGGCAAGGGACTATTGCCTTCGCTGGAGAAAAAGCTCAGCCAAGCGAACGACTTGCTCAGCGTGGCCAGTCTCGACCTCGTGCGGGTGCGGCTTGTGGCGTCGCTCTTTGCGGCGCGCGACCTCAGTGGTCGGCTGTTCGATCTGCTCGATGAATGGCTGGGCGCACAGACCGACACGCAGGTGCGCCTGACCGAAACGTTTGATGCCGACCCCGTCTGGCGGGCTGGACTGACGCCGGCACTCGACGATCTCCTGCGCGAAATCGAACTGCTGGCCAGCGGTCTCGAAATGGTGCGCGAGCGATTCGAGACGGACACGCGGCGCGAAGAGGAAATGGCGCCGTTGCTCAACGAATTGCGCGGCGTCATTCGACGCCTCGGCACTGCTGGCGACGGACTGCGCAGCGCGCTGCGTCCGGCGGCGAATGTCGGCCGGCAGGTGCGATGGATCGAAGTACGGCAACATTCGCAGCGTCGGCATCAGGCAACGGACAGCTACGAGGCACGTGAGGATGCGCAGCGCAACGTTGCCGTCGCGGCGGTACCGCTCGATTTGGCGCCAATCCTTCGTGATGATCTTTTCCGTCGCGTCGATACGTGTGTGATCACGAGCGCGACTCTGGCGGTTGGCGGCGGATTTGAATTTATCTCCGGACGGCTCGGGCTCGATCAGAACGATGTCGAGCCGGTGACCGCGAGCCTGCCAAGCCCGTTCGATTATCCAAGTCAGGCGGTCCTGGCACTGCCGACGGACTTTCCGGCTCCGAACGAAGATGGCCCACTGCATTTTCGCCGGACCGTCCAAGCCGGTGCTGATCTCATCGAAGCGGCCGATGGCGGCGTATTTCTGCTGTTCACCAGTCACCGTGATGTGCGCGAAGCAGCGCAAGCGCTCCGCGCACTTGGCGTCGACAGCCGATGGCCGCTGCTCGTCCACGGTGAAGAGTCGCGTGACACATTGTTGCGCCGCTTTCGGCAACTGGGGAATGCCGTGCTCATCGGGACGGCATCGTTCTGGGAAGGAGTAGATGTGCCTGGCCGTGCGCTGCGCGGACTCGTACTGGCGCGGGTGCCATTCCGGGTGCCATCGGAGCCGGTCACGGCCGCGCAATGCGAGGCCATTGAAGCGCGCGGTGGTGACTCATTTCGCGACTACATGGTGCCACATGCGGCGTTGCGACTAAAACAGGGGTTTGGCCGTCTTATTCGTACGGCGACGGATCGTGGCGCTGTGGTACTCTGTGATCCGCGAGTAGTCCGAAAGTCATATGGCCGCGCGTTATTGGAGTCGTTGCCGCCGGCGCGACGAATTGAAGGTCCGTGGGCGATGGTGCGCGAAGAACTCCAACGGTTCTACGCGTCCGACAACAATTCTCGTAATTCGGGGTAATTTGTCACTATGGAACGTCCAGGTCAGATCGTCTGCGTCGGCCGCAATTATCGCGAGCACGCCAAGGAAATGGGAAACGAGGTGCCCACAGAACCTCTTCTCTTTCTTAAGCCGCGGTCTTGCGTGGTCGGCGCGGGCACGGCGATAGAGCTCCCGATTGGCGCCGGTCGCGTCGATTTTGAGGGTGAGGTTGGCGTCGTCATTGGGTCGCAGCTGCGGAAGGCGACCGCGGCGGCGTGTGCTGCCGCCGTGCGCGGCATTGTTGCGGCGAATGATGTGTCTGCCCGCGAGTGGCAGAAGAACGACGGTCAATGGGCCCGAGCCAAAGGCTCTGATACGTTTCTGCCGCTAGGCGCCGAATCCGACGCGCCGCGCGACCTGAGCGCGCTGACCGTCGTGACACGCCTGAACGGTGTAGAGAAACAGCGGGCCAGCACATCCGAAATGGTGTTTCCGATTCCGATATTGCTCGAATACATCACCCGATTTATTACCCTGGAGGCCGGCGATCTCGTGCTCACCGGCACGCCAGCCGGTGTCACGGCGCTCAGTCATGGCGACGTGGTCGAGGTGGAAATTGTCGGATACTCGGCAGTGAAGAATCCTGTTGTCGCGCTGACGTGAGAGAGTTGACCAAGTGACCGGCAAGCGACAACACGTCATCAGCACGCCGGGCGAGCAACGCGATCCCTTGATGCGCTCGTCCGTCGGATTGGCGACGTCGGTAGTCGTTCACGTTGTGCTGGTGCTGACGCTGGTGCGGTTGTTCCTGGTGCCGAACAGCTGGCTGTCGCAACTCGCTGAGAAGTCGCCGCCAATCGAACATATCGGAGTGATTACGCTTCCGCGGAGCGACAAACCGCAACCGCTTCCGCCGAAATCGGGCAGCGACAATCGTCCGGATCGTGCAAATCCAACGCCGGCGCCACCGCAAATCGTTGCGCCGACGAACGTGCCGACCGCGATCGCACCGCCGCCAAAGGAAAACGTTGCACCGCGCGTGGAGTCGGGCGCGGGGCCGCTGATCGGCGGCGGCGGGCCAACCCGTGGGATCAGTCCGTACTACTCCGATCCGCGGTTATGGGTGTTGCCTGGTCCCGTTGTCTCAGCGCCGCTCACACCCAGGCAGCGCATGGACAGCGTGATCGCGACGAATTTCGGCGCCATTCAGGATTCAATCGACGCCATTCCCAAAGAGCGCGCTCCGGGCGATTGGACGGTGAAAAAGGGTGGCAAAACCTACGGCATTGACTCGAGATACATCCACCTCGGCAATATCTCTATTCCCACCGCACTCCTCGCGCTGCTCCCGATTAACATGACGAGCAATCCGACGACCTACCAGAAAAATCAACAACTCGGGTTGGTGCGCCGCGAAATTCAGGAGCAAGTCGCGAGGATGGGACGCGACGACGATTTCAAGGCGGCGGTGAAATCCTTGCGCGAACGCAAGGACAAAGAGCGGAGCGACAAAAAGGCCGCGGACATTCCGACTATCGTACCGCCCGCCGAGTTTTAGCTATTGGTCTCGCGAGGTGTCGACCGCACGACGCCCGCCAAAACACCCAATACGACATAGTCATCGCCGGCGCCGAGTTCGACGTCGTTTCCTGTTCCCGGGGCGGTCAGTATCAGCGTGGAACCCTGCCGCTGCATCGTGCGCACCATCGCAACGTTCGCGACTCGTACAACCACCACGTCACCGTCTTTGGCGCGCTGAGACGGGTGTACGATCACCAGATCACCGAGCCGAACACCATGCGCGGGTGCGTCTTCGTGCATGGCCCGGACGAGGACGGTATCGTCGCTTGGTGTTAGCCGTCGGTCGAGTGTGACAAAATCTTCGGCCTCGAGATCCGCGCGGCCAGCCTCGAGATGCAGTACCGGCACCGGGATGGTCCCGGCTCCACCGGCGAAGCCCACCAACGTGACGCCGCGCGACCGGCCCGGTTCGCGTTCGACATAGCCCTTCCGTTCGAGTGCGGCAAGCACATCGGCAACACTCTTTGTACTAGGAATCTTGAACTGCGCCGCAATGTCACGCACACTCGGCTGAAACGTATGCTCCGAGAGAAAATCGAGCAGGAAGTGATATACCTGTTGCTCGATAGGCGTGAGCGGCGCTCTGGTCACGCGGGCGGCGCCTGAGCGAGCCATTGCAGTGCGCTGTCGATGTTCTTCAGGGTGACGACCTTGCCCAGTCGGAATATTGTATGTGTGACGCTGATGCCGACGCTTTTCCCGGTAACGGCAACACGAATCATTTGAAAGAGCGGTGAGGTGCCGACGGCGCGCTCAGTGGCGAGCGCCTTGAGCGTCGCTTCAATCGCTTTGTCTTCCCACGGATCGAGTGTCGCCAGCCTGTCGCGCGATGCATGAATCAAATCGGCCGCAAGGGCGCGATCGGGCCAGTTCTTATTTGCCGACTCCGCGTCGATCTTCACGACGTGATCGGGAAAGAAGAGTTCGGTGAGGCCGACAAGTTGGTCAGTCGTGCGGGCGCGTTCCTTGCAATCTTCAAGGATGCCGACAAACCACGGTTTTACCGCCTGCACGGCGTCGAGTGACGGAAAGAGTCCGGCCCGCACGAACGCCGGCGCAACCGCATCTATCAGATCGTCACCGGTGAGGCGCGACAGGTGCTGGCCGTTCATCCACTCGAGTTTCTTGGTGTCGAACACGGCAGCTTTGCGCAACAACCCCTTTTCGGAAAAAAGTTCGAGCATTTCCGACATCGTCATCACTTCGCGATCACCACCCGGACTCCAGCCCATCAGGGCGAGGAAGTTGTTCATCGCCTGCGGGAGGATTCCCTGATGCTCATAGTCGGCGACGGCAGTGGCGCCGTGCCGTTTCGAGAGCTTCTTGCCGTCCATGCCGTGGATCATCGGGAAATGTGCAAAGCGCGGCAGGGTGGCGCCGAGTGCTTGATACAACAGAATCTGCTTAGGCGTATTGGAGATGTGGTCGTCACCGCGCATCACATGTGAAATACGCATCGTGATGTCGTCCGAGACAACGGCCAGGTTGTAAATCGGGGTTGCGTCGGAACGGAGGATGACGAAATCCTCGATGTCTTTATCGGGAAAGCTGATCGTGTCATGAACGAGGTCGTCCCAGGAGATCGTTCCTTCGGGGACGCGGAAGCGGACGGTGAAGGGCATGCCTTCTGTGACGCGGCGGCTGATTTCGTCCGGCGCGAGGCGGTCGCACCGCCGGTCGTACTTGAATGCCGTCTTGCGCGCGTCGGCTTCTTTGCGGCGCTCGTCGAGTTCCGCAGCGGTGCAGAAGCAGCGGTACGCGAGCCCGCGGTCGAGGAGTGACCGGGCGTCGGCCTGATGGCGGGCCAGATGATCCGGAGAGCCTTGATAGACGACGGTTTCGTCCCAGTGGAGACCAAGCCAGTTGAGGCCATCAAAAATGGCCTTGGTCGATTCGTCGGTGCTGCGGGCTTTATCGGTGTCTTCGATGCGCAGGAGGAAAGCGCCGCCAAGTTTGCGGGCGTACAGCCAATTGAACAGCGCTGTGCGAGCGCCACCGACGTGCAGATAGCCGGTAGGCGACGGGGCGAAGCGCACACGAATCTTTGGAGCGGTCATGTTCTTGCGGCGGGGCCGGAGGATCTCAAATGCGGAGCGGGTCCGGCGGAGTATGACGTCCGACGAACCCGCAGTGCAAGTAACAGCAACAAACAAACGGAGCGAGAGGGATTCGAACCCTCGATACAGGCGTAAACCCGTATGCCGGTTTAGCAAACCGGTGCCTTCAGCCTCTCGGCCATCGCTCCCAAAGTGCAACGCGGTGCTTTTCATGCCTCCGTCACACGCGTAACGCGAGCGCGGCGGCGGAGCGGAGAGCACAGGACTCGAACCTGTAAGCGGCTTTCACCGCGGCGGTTTTCAAGACCGCTGCCTTACCATTCGGCGCAGCTCTCC
>JANYKA010000225.1 GCA_025358315.1 Gemmatimonadota bacterium
GCGGGGGGCAGCCGAGTGATCGGCATACCCCCCGCGACAGTGCTCCAGGCCTGACGAAGCGAAGTGAGACACCACGTACCGTTGCTACCTTTCGGCCCTGGCGGAGTTGGCGGGCCCACGGCCTTCGGGACCTGGAGCATCTGTAAATTATGCCGCGCGCCACGGCATAACAAGCGTCACGCCTCGGCCAGAACCGCTTTGAACACCTTGGTAGCGGTTTGCATTTCGTCCATGGTGCCAAACGATACGCGAAGCTGTGTCATCAATGGCGGAAAAGCGCGGCCTACCGCGACGTTCTGCTCCAGGCACGCTGTCTTGAAGGCTCGAACATCGCGCCGAATATCGACCATCAGGAAATTCGCGTCGCACTTCGCAACCGTATAACCGGCATTCTCGAAAAACTTCGTAGTGAAATCACGTGTGGCGTGGTTGCGCTTTTGTTCTGTGGCAATGCGCTCGCCGTCGCTGACCGCCGTGATGGCGGCCGCGAGTGAAAGTTGCGTGACATTGGAATCGAGCACCCAGCCGGACATGCGCTTGAGCGTCGCCGGCTGACCAATGGCGTATCCCACTCGCATCCCGGCGAGACCAAAGATTTTCGAGAACGTGCGCAAGACAATCACTTGCGGGTTCGCCAGTGCGATAGGCACGGCGGTTTTGTATTCGGGCTTCACGACAAACTCGTGATACGCCTCATCAACCAGCACGTAGGTATTTGGTGACGACTTCCCCACCTGCTCGATAAACGACGCGACATCGCCAGCGCCATGAACCGTTGCCGTCGGGTTGTTCGGATTGCAGAGATACACCAGTCCGGCACCGCGCGAGGCATCGGCCATCGCACCGAGGTCGAGATTGAGTTTGCGGTCGACCGGCACCGGTCGCACCGGCGAACCAATGAACCTTGCGTAGTTAGCGGCCGATTCAAAGGTTGGGACCGGGTTGACGAGCGCCCGGTCGGCGGATGTGAACGCCTGTACGGCCACGCGCAAAATCTCTCCGGAGCCACATCCCAGTAAAATATTTTCCGGCTTTACGCCGTGCGATTTCGCGATGGCATCGACCAACGCCTGCTCCAACTCCAGTGGATACCGGTTCGACTCACTGAACGTGGAGTGAATAGCCTCGAACACGCGCGGCCCCGGGCCATCCGGATTCTCGTTGCTGTCGAGCCGGATCATTCCCGCCATGCCGGCCAACATCCGGTCGCGCCGCCGCGACGCCGACGGCACTGGCACGCTCTGCGGCAGCGGCGGGAGCGCAGCGAGTGCCTCGCGGCCCCGGGCGCCAATCAGCGGCAATGCCGCAATGCCGGCGCCACCGGCACCAAGTGACGTAAGAAATCCGCGACGGGAGATGGGCACTCGTTGCTCCTTGGAAGAAAGTTCAGGGCGAATGTACGATCTTGGGATGGGCGGGGCCACCATTGCTGTCCGCCGTCCGCCCCGTAATCCCCCACGACCCAATCGGCCTAAACGATTCCTAATCCGTTAACCCGTTTCCTCGCACCGTCATCATCGTCCCCAACAGCTCAAGCACCACCTTGGACGTACCATCACCAGCGATAGCGATCACCTCTCCTCGCACAACAGTGATCGTCTTTCCGGCCCGCACAATTCGCCCGCGCGCGACAAACTTCGCGCCGCTCGCTGGAGCCAGCATGTTCACTTTGAATTCCACACTCAACACGGCCGAATCGGCCGGCATCAATGAAAGCGCGGCATACCCGCACGCACTGTCGGCAATGGCCGCCGAAACGCCGGCATGCAGAAAGCCGTGCTGCTGCACGAGATCGGCACGAAATGGAAGCGTGATATCAACTTCCCCGGCCGCTATATAGGTCAACTCGGCGCCGAGCAGCTGCATAAACGCCTGCTTGGCAAAACTGTTCCGCACTCGCTCGGAAGCGTCGCTCACTTCTCCACCGGCGCACCGATCTCGTTCCAGGCGCGCCAGCCGCCGGCCATCGACGTGACGTTCGTATAGCCCATCTGCTGCAGCGCGTCGCCGGCGATGGCCGAGCGAAAACCGCCACCACAATACAGAATGATCTCGGTGTCCTTATTAGGGATCTGCGCTTCGATGTCGCGCTCAATAATGCCTTTGCCGAGATGTACTGCAGCCGCGGCACGGCCCGCCTGCCATTCCAGATCCTCGCGCACATCAACCAGTTTGGCCGACGGATTTTTTGCCATCCGCGCCCGCGTCTCGGCGACACTGACTTCGCGGACACGCGTTTTTGCCTCGTCGACGATTTTCAGAAACCCTGGAGCATGTGCAGCCATCATTACCTCCGTTGGGAATACTACGACATCAAGTCACGCAGCACCGTGGCGGCGTGCTCCACCTGCGCGCGCGATACGTCAAGATGCATCACCGCACGCACACGTGACGCGTGCCATACCGACACTTTCACGCCGCGCTGTTCTGCCTGCGCGGCCAGTGATTCGGCGGGCATCCGCTCCGGCAAGTCGATCATTACGATGTTGGTATCCGGTGTCACCACATTCGCCTCCGGCGCGGCACTGACAATTTCGGCGAAGAATCTCGCATGTGCGTGATCTTCTTCGAGCCGCACCAGATTGTGTTCCATGCCGTACAGTGCTCCGGCAGCAATGATTCCCGATTGCCGCATCCCGCCCCCGAAGCGTTTGCGCGCTTCCCACACGGCGTCCATTAGCGTCGCTGGCCCGGCAATCGCTGCGCCGACCGGAGCGCCGAGCCCTTTGGAGTACGACACCATGGTCAGATCAGCTACGGCGGCGAAACGCGACAGTGGCGTTCCCGTGGCTACGCTGGCGTTCCATAACCGCGCGCCATCAAGAAAAACTCGCGTATCAGCGGATCGTCCAATCGTCGCGAGTATGCTTAGCTCGTCGAGAGACGTGACCATCCCGCCCGAGCCGGCATGAGTGTTTTCCAGGCATAACAGGCTGGCCCGCGGCGCATCGGTACTCGGATGGCGAATCGCCAACCGCAAAGTGGGCTCCGTCATTCGAGGTGCGCCGCGCACGAGGCGCGGTTGCACACCTGAGAGCGCCGCTGCGCCGGCCATTTCCCAATTCACAATGTGCGCGTCGTCGTGAACGAATATTTCGGTGCCAGGCCGCGCGAGCGCTGCGATGGCGGCCTGATTGGCCATGGTGCCGGTGGGAAAAAACAAGGCGCGCTCCGTGCCCAGCAGCTCGGCCGTGCGTTCTTCCAACCGCCGGACGGTCGGATCGCCGTCAAGCACATCGTCACCGACTTCGGCCTTCGCCATGGCTTGGCGCATGGCGGCTGACGGTTTCGTCACCGTGTCGCTGCGGATGTCAATCATTTCGGCGCTGCGTCCAGACGTTCCAGATGCCGGTGCTCGTAAACCTGGGATATCTCACCACCCAACACAAATGTGAGCGCGGCATAATACACCCAGAACACTACAACAATCACTGCTGACAACGTGCCGGTGTACAGCGATCCCGGATTGAATCGATGGACGGCAATCGTGTACACGCTCCGGGCGATTTCGAACAGCACGCCACACGAGATGCCGCCGAGTGCCGCTTGCTTCCAGCGCACTTTGCGATGTGGCAGCACCTTGTAGAGCACGCAAAATGCGCCGGCGAGCAGAGCAAATGCTATGATACGGCCGACGATGTAGGTCAGCGGCAACATCACCGCCTCGTTGTGCAACCCCCACTGCTTGAGCAGGAATACGTCGGGTGTATGCGCGAGTGCGAGGTAGGCAGACAGCGCAATCCACGCGACAATAAAAATAGTTGACACTACCGTCGCCTGAATGTCGAACAGCTTGCCAAAAACCACGCCGCGGGTCTTCGGATCCTCAAACACCCTGTGCAGTACCGTACGCATGGCACCGAACAGTCGCGTCGAAAACCACACAAAGGCGAGCGCTCCGATGAGCCCCGCCCGTCCACGCGTCAGTACCACGTCTTGCAATAATGGGTCAAGGAGGGAACCGTCACCGTTGAACGTGGCCGGGAACAGTTGACTCAGAAATCCGGCCACTGCAGTGGACGACACATCGTCGGACTTATTGATCACGTAGCCCAGCCCCGACGCCAGCAGCAGAAAAAATGGTACCGCAGACAATAGAATATCGAATGCCACGCCGCTGGCCAGGAAAAACAGGTCGTCTTCCGCCGCCTTGTTCCATACCCGCTTGGCATAGTCCGCAACAACGGCGAGCGGGCGTAAAGCCCGCTCGCCGCTGAGTGCGATTGCCGACCGCGGTGCGCGCGCCGAAGTCATAGCGAAACTATCGCTACTGACTTATTGCTCAATGAGAATCAGGAACTTGGACGCCGCCCAGAACTTTTCGCTGTCCGTGATCTTGAGTCCGCCCTTGATACGCCCACCTTTGTCCGGCGCCGTCTGGAGCGCGCTGACATCCTGACGGGTGATGATGCGGTACGCCTTGTCGGCATTCGGGAAAGCAATTTCCGAGACCGACGCCTTGTCGATTGCCGTGAAGTCGGCCGTGTTCAGATCGCGTGACGCCACCTGTGTTTTGCCTATGCCGAGCATGCCGCCGGTCTGTGTGATGATGTTCCGCTTCAGCAGATCGCCTTTCGTGCCAATGATGTAATAGACCGTATTGCGCTCGGCGGTCAGGGTGCTCTTGTCAGTGGTCAGCTGCGTCTTGTCAGCAATCAGCGCCGTCTTCTCGACCTTGAGGCCCTGATTTTCCGCCTGCAGGCCGTTGATCTGCTCGGTCAGCGTGGCGATTTCCGTCTTCTGATTGTCCATGATGGCCTTGAACGCCGTGATCGTCGAATCGAATGCGGCGAGCTGTTTCGTCATTCCGGAATTGTTGCCGGCCAGATCTGCCACCCGTTTGCGGCTCGCCGAGAGACGCGACTCACTTTCGTTCAGTCGATCCGTGAGTTCCTTGACCTTCACCTTGATCGCTTCGCGCTGTTGCGCGGGCGTGAGGTTGCTCTCCATTTCGCCCGGCTTGCCTTGCGTTGGCTTGCCGACGTTGCGGTTCTTGACCGCTGCGAGCTGGGTATTCACGTCCGCGATAAACTGCGACGTCTGCATCACGTCCTTCAGCAGAGAGTCCTTCTCGGCCGAGATCTGTTGCACTTGCACGAGCGTCTTTTCGAGCTCGGGCTTGGACTTGTCGCATGCCGCCAGCGCAAACAATGCGGCGACGAGGGTAAACTTTCTCATTGTACATCCTCCGTTCAAGCGAGCGAGCGTTGCATGAAACATGGCATCAACACTCGTGAGAATGGATACCGGCTATTCGCCGGCATCCGGGTCGTCGGGAGCCGCAGCCACACTAGGGCCCCCATCGGTCGGCGCCATGCGATGCATGGGAGCCAATTTTATGTACTGCGCGACATAAGTGGCCGTACCACCAACGCCAAGCTGTGTGAACAGGAATCCAAACTTTTTGTCATACGCAGCCTCGAGCGCGGCAATCGTCGCCGCTGGCAGCGACCAGAGCTGCTTCTTAAACGGACCCAACGCCTTCTTGCGCGTCTTATAGAAAAACTGCTCGTCGGAATCCGTCGCCTTACGCTCCTCAATGGCATGCGTACCCAGCCATGCATAAATCTCGGTGCGCAATGCTTCTGGCAGATGATCGTACAGCATATTCTGAAAGCCGGTGGCCAGATGAATCTCGGCGGTCTCAACGCGCGGGAAATGATCGAACTCGTTGTCGGGAAGTGTTGAGGCGCCATGCTGCACCGCCCCACTGAGACCGTATTTTTGCCGTGCCACTTCGCCAAGTTTCTCAAGCGTTCGGAAATCGAGCGTGACGTCTTTGATCGAGCCATCGGCGAGCACCGTGCCACCATGCGACGTGCCACTCTGCACACTGATCTTTGAAATGCCGGCCGTTCCCGGCGCAGCTTTCGCCAGCGTGCGATTGTAGCCATCCATGAATGCTTCAAGCTCGGGGACCGTTGAATTTTCGGTTCCTACTTCCCCGATCTCACCGCCCAGCGAAATCGTCACCCCTGCGGGTTCGAGCAACCGCACGTAACGCGTGATATCAACTGCGGTTTCATAATTAAGGCGCTGCTGGGCGTCCAACGTCGGGTGCGACAGCTCCACCAGCGTTGACGTGTCGATATCAATATTGAAGAATCCCGAATGAATAGCTTCGAGCGCGAGTTGCTTCACGGCACCCACCTCGGCCACAGGATCCACCGCAAACTTCTTGGCGTTAACCTGAAAATGGTCGCCTTGAATAAAGACCGGACCGCGAAAGCCTTCGCGCAACGCCGCGGCAAGCATTACCGCGATGTATTCCGACGGTCGCTGTTCGGTATAAGCGATCTCAGACCGAGCTATCTCAAGAAGGAATGCACCCGCCTTCTGGCGCACGGCCGTTCGAAAAATCGACCGCGCCGTGAGGTACGAACTGCCCCGCACATTAATGGCCGGAACCGTGAAGCCTTGAATCTCCCCGCGCCCCCGGGCCGCATACAGATCGTGAATCGATCCCGAACGGACGCCGACGACCTGACCCAGCTCCCAGATTGCCCATCGCGCCCAGTGCTTTTCATCAGCCTCGCCGAACACGGCAAGCTGCACCAACTCATCCATTTTGTTGGAGGCCAGTACGGAAGCATCAAGCACGGACACCGTGTCGTGATCAAACAAGACGGCGGAGCCGAGGATGCGCTGAATTGTGTCGAGAGGAGCCATTCGGGGGTCTGGCGGAAAGGAAAGTAGTGGAGCCGAGCGGGCGGGCAATCTGCCGGTAACCATATACCGAATCAACAGCTACGAACTTTGCTACACCCGTGTCACTGCGCAGTTCAGTTAGCGCTTGTGCGAATTATCACAATCAGTGCCGATCGCTCATTCTACCATCACCGTAAGTCCATCAAAAGCCGGTGAAATGCCATCCGGAAGTTCTGCCTCCAGATCGGCGTGGGAGTTGTGATGCGTAAGATGTGTCAGGAATGTACGCTCGGCGCCGACCTGTCGCGAAACTTCGATCGCCTGGGAAAAGCTGAGGTGCGTGGGATGTTCGGTGTGAAAGAGCGCGTTCAGCACCAGCACCTTGACGCCCGTCAGCAACCGTAATGCCTCAGGGGGAATAGACTTGGCATCTGTTACGTATCCCAGCGCGCCGATCCGGTAGCCAAAAACCCGAATGAGCCCGTGCGGCACTTCGACCGCAATTACATCGAGCGTACCGATGCGCTCGGTCTTGCCCGGTTCCAGCACGTGGACCGAACCCTCCGGTTTCCAGGTGCCCGGCAATGGCTGAATTCGGTCATCAAATACGTAAGCGAATTTATTTGACAGACTGGCCATCGTTTCGGCGGGGCCATAGAACGGCAGAGCGTCTTCGCGTTTCACCGAGATGGCACGAATATCGTCGAGCCCGTGCGTGTGGTCGGCGTGGTCGTGGGTGAACAGCACGGCGTCTATATGTTGGATACCGCTGGCGATAAGCTGGAGTCTCAACTCGGGCGGGGTATCGATCAGCAGATTCGTTCCGTGCGCTTCGACAACGGCTCCGACGCGCGTGCGCTTGTCCCGCGGATCAGCAGACCGGCATACCGCGCACGCACAACCGATTTGAGGAACGCCGAAGCTGGTGCCGGTGCCGAGAAACGTGAGCTTCACACTACTTCGACTTTAAGATTGTTCGTAGTGCCTGGCACATCGAACGGGACGCCCGCGGTGACAACGACCCGGTCGCCCGCTTTCGCGATCCCTTCGGACAACAGCACTTTGCGTGCGGTCTCGGCCATCTGCTCGTAGGTGTCGCAATGCGGTACCAGAAATGGTACTACGCCCCACACCAATGCGAGCTGTCGGTATGTCCTCGCCTGATCAGTCAGCACGACGATCGGCACGCCCGGACGGCGAGCAGCAACAACGCGGGCGCTGAACCCACTCTTGGTGAAGACAATCACGGAAGGAGCGTTGAGCAGACGTACGGCGGTCACGGACGCCGAGGCGATCGTTTCTTCGATTGACGCCGTGCCCGGCTGCAAGCGGTCGATGCCCAAGCCGCGGGCGACTGGTGACGTTTCGGCGGCGCCGATGATCCGGCTCATCGCTTCGACGGCCAATCGCGGATACGCCCCAGCCGCTGTTTCGGCGCTCAACATTACCGCGTCGGTGCCGTCGAGCACCGCGTTCGCGACATCATTCGCCTCGGCACGGGTCGGTCGCGGATTTTCGATCATCGATTCGAGCATCTGCGTCGCCGTGATCACCGGGCGGCCGTACCGATTGGCCAGGCCGATAATGCGTTTCTGCGCCAGCGGTACATCTTCGAACGGCAGTTCAACACCCAGATCGCCGCGGGCCACCATGACCGCATCACTCGCCTCAAGGATTTCTTCGAGTCGCGCAAGCGCTGAATCTTTTTCGATCTTCGACACAATCAGCATCCCCTTGGGCAACAGGGCGCGCAATTTTACGAGATCGTCGGCGCGGCGCACAAAGCTCAACGCGAGGTAATCCAAATCCTGAGCGATGGCGAAGGCAATGTCGGCGTGATCTTTCTCGGTGAGTGAGGGCGCGGAAACATCGATGCCGGGAAGATTCATTCCCTTATGCGATTTCATCGGCCCGCCGTGCACCGTGCGCACGTACACCCGCTCGCCTTCAACCTTGAGGACAACGAACTCCAGCAATCCATCATTTACAAGAATGCGGCCACCAACGATCACGTCGCGGGCCATGTCCTCATACGTGACCGGTACTTCCCCGGGCTTCGCGTGTGTTTCGTGGACGAAGGTCAGTTCCTGTCCAGCGGCGATCTGCAGGGTCTCGGTGAGGTCGCCGATGCGAATTCGCGGGCCTTGCAGGTCACCAAGAATCGCCACGGGGCGCCGGAGATCCTTTGACAATGCACGGATCGTCGCAATCGTGACCGCGTGCTGCTCGTGGGTGCCATGCGAAAAGTTGATGCGGGCCACGTCGAGCCCGGCTTCCATGAGCGAACGCAACACGTCCGGCGAGGCCGATGCCGGGCCTAATGTGCAGACGATCTTTGTGCGCGTGTGGTGCACTCAGCGCCCCGTTGCGACCGGGCGCCCGAGCGCCGCAGCCTTCTGTTCGAGTCCGGCGATGAGCGTATCGAACGACTTTTGAAAACTCGACAGTCCGTCGGCAAGCAACTTATCGGTCACCGCCGTGAGGTCGACGCCGGCAGCAGACAGTGACGCGATCGACTGACGGGCTCCCGACACATCTGCGTCGATTGTTCGTACCACTTTTCCGTGATCGCGGAATGCCTCGATTGTTGCTGGCGGCAACGTGTTGACGGTATCCGGACCGACCAGCGATTCCACGTACTTCACGTCGGAATAGGCGGCGTTCTTGGTGCCGGTACTTGCCCAAAGCGGGCGTTGCACGCGCGCCCCAGCGGCGGCGAGCTTTTCCCAACGCGGGCCGGAAAACCGCTCGACAAAGAGTGCGTACGCGAGCACCGCATTCGCGACGGCAGCCGTACCGAGCAAAGCCGTCGCGGCTGGCGTGCCAATTTTTCCGAGCCGGGCATCTACTTCACTGTCAACGCGGCTGACAAAGAAGCTGGCCACGCTGCTGACGTCGGACAGCGCACCGCCGGCATGGAGTCGGTCTTCAAGGCCGCCAAGGTACGCATCGATGATGTGCGCATGCGCTTCCACGGCAAAGAGCAACGTGACATTCACGTTGATCCCGTCTGCGATCAGTCGTCGGAGCGCAATGGCGCCTTGCACCGTCCCCGGGACCTTGATCATCACATTGGCGCGAGCGACGGTGTTCCAGAGGCGATGCGCCTCAGCAATGGTTGCCTCCGCGTCGTTGGCGGCACCGGGCGACACTTCAATTGAGACAAACCCGTCTGCGCCCTTGGTCGCAGCAAACACTCCCGCGAACAGATCGCAGGCGTCGCGAACATCTGTTGTCTCGATGAGTTCGAAGAGTTCCCATGCAGACGGAACGCTGGTCAATGCGCTGATTTGTCCGTCGTATGCCGAACCCTGCGCTAACGCTTTTTCGAAAATCGTTGGATTCGACGTCATTCCGGTGAGCGCATCGTCGCGAATGCGTCGGGTGAGTTCGCCGTTATGCAGAATCAAACGGTCGATGTAGTCGAGCCAGAGCGACTGTCCGGCGGCGTGGAGGGTTTGAAGCGGCGAAGCCATGGTCGGGACTGGAGAAAGTTCTTGCGGCGGACGAACCGGTGGACAGACCTGCGGCGCTCAACGGGGTTCGGGCGCGGACAGGCTACTGCTGACCATTAAACATAAAACGCGCGACCGGCGGATGCGAAAATATCCGCCGGGCACGCGACCGTTCTTGCCGATAAATCGTTACTTGGCTTTGATTTTCACTGCGTAACCAGCCTTATCCCACTGCAGCACCAAGTCATCGGTCG